>DASWPO010000001.1:0-1920 GCA_036404015.1 Bordetella sp.
ACCAACGAAGGCATCCAGGTCTATCCGCGCGAGATCACCGACTTCACCGAGCCCCTGCCCGACGACGATTACTGGCAGCGCGTGGCCGAGCACATCCGCACGCGCTTCGGCCCCGCCACGCAGATCTCCTGGGGCGTCAACCAGGTGCCCGGCTTCTGGGTGAGCTTCCAGATCGACCAGGACCTGTACTGGCTGGTGTTCGAGCGAGAGCAGATAGGCCTGACGGGCGGCATCGAGTGGCTGGGCTGGGGCGCCACCGCCCTGCTCCTCTCCCTGGTGGGCGCGGCCATCAGCGTGGGCTTCGTCAACCGGCCGCTGTCGCGGCTGGCGCGCGCCGCCCAGGTGCTGTCGCGCGGCGAAACGCCCATGCCCCTGCCCGAACAGGGTCCGCTCGAGATCCGCAACCTCAATTCGTCCTTCAACCGCATGGCCAAGGACCTGCGCCAGGCCGAGACCGACCGCGAGCTGATGCTGGCCGGCATCTCGCACGACCTGCGCACGCCGCTGGCGCGCATGCGCCTGGAAATCGAGATGAGCGAAGTCTCCGACGACACGCGCCAGGCCATCGACAACGACCTCAGCCAGATCGACCACAGTATCGGCCAGCTCATGGAATACGCCCGCCCCGCGGGCACGCTGCCGCAGATGGCCACCGACATCTCCACGGTGCTGGCCGACCTCTTCGAGCGCGAGCGCACCCATACGGCCTCGCTGGGCGGCGAGCTCAACGCCCGCATCGAACCCGGCCTGCGCGCCCGCGTCACGGCGCTCGACCTCAAGCGCATTGTCGGCAACCTGATCGAGAACGCCCGCCGCTACGGCCGCTCCGCCGACGGCCAGGCCCACCTGGTCATGACCGTGCAATCCGAGGGCAATACGCTGGCAATCGAAGTCTCCGACCGCGGCCCCGGCATCGCCCCCGAAGAAGTCGAACGCCTGCTTCGCCCCTTCTCCCGCGGCGAAGCCGCCCGCACCGGCGTCAGCGGCGCCGGCCTGGGGCTGGCCATCGTCGAGCGCCTGCTCAAGCACGTGGGCGGTTCGCTGCGGATGCTGCCGCGCAGCGGCGGCGGCCTGACGGCCCGGATAGAGCTGCCCAAGGCCAAATTTAGAAACTACCAATTAGACGCCGAAGATCAATAGCGTAGAATTACTTTCACCCCAGGTTGCGCAGCGGCAATCGCGAAGAATTCTTAGGCAGCACCTGTCTGCCTATTCGTTCACTCCAACAACCTATCAGGGAGCATCCATGAAAACCGTTGGCGATAAGCTCGAACCGTTCAAGGTCGCAGGCGTCAAGCCCGGCTTCAACCATCACGAAGAAAACGGCGTGTCCGCTTTCGAAGAGATCACCGAAAGCTCCTTCCCCGACAAGTGGAAGATCATCTACTTCTACCCGAAGGACTTCACCTTCGTGTGCCCGACCGAAATCGTCGGCTTCGACAAGCTGGCCAAGGACTTCGCCGATCGCGACGCCGTGCTGATGGGCGGCTCGGTCGACAATGAATTCGTCAAGCTGGCATGGCGCCGCGAACATCCCGACCTCGACAAGCTGGGCCACTACCAGTTCGGCGACACCAACGGCTCGCTGATCGACCAGTTGGGCGTGCGTGAAAAGGAAGCCGGCGTTGCCCTGCGCGCCACCTTCATCGTCGACCCCGACAACACCATCCAGCACGTGTCGGTGAACAACCTGAACGTCGGCCGCAACCCCGAAGAAATCCTGCGCCTGCTCGACGGCCTGCAAACCGACGAACTGTGCCCCTGCAACCGCATGGTCGGCGGCGCGACGCTGTAAGCCTCATGGCCCGGCCCCGCCGGGTTTTTTCAGCCTTTTAAAATAGGCAAAAGCTATGGAATTCCTCACCGCAATCAAGGACCAGCTGCCGGATTGGGCCAAGGACATCCGCCTGAACCTGGACG
>DASWPO010000002.1:0-6318 GCA_036404015.1 Bordetella sp.
ATCAACTTCTATGGGGAAAAAATCAAGTAACTTTTATGAAGAAAATAGTGAAAGAAAAAGACTAAAAGAGCATTTTTGCAGCCTAGAGTTTAATATGTTCCGGCATGGTTTGTGATAAATAATCCCTAAATCCAATAGACAAAAAATGATTGCAATTATATTGACAGAATAACCTATACTAAAGACAAACATATTGACCCCATAATAAATCATATACAATTCAGATCCCTAATTCATTACCAATAAACACTAAATTTGCAATAACATGGCAAACTACAGAGCAATTTAGGACTTAAGAGTCTGTTCGCCATCAGCTTTTTGGTTTAGCTATTTAGCTTATTTGCCTATATACTTATAAAAAAAAAGCTTATTTGCCTATATACAGCTTTTTCAAGCCTCACTTTTTCTAGGTATAACAAATATACTTTAATGAACTTTCAGCAAATAAACAATAAGCAATTAGAAAAAAACTGCATCCAAACACACACTTAGTCTCTATTTGGGATAACTTATTTTGGACAACTTATTTTTAAAAGTGAGGCCCGTTTAAATAAGTGCAGTTTTAATAAGCTTTACCTAGAAAAAAGTGAGGCCCGTTTTATCCAACTTCAATCCTATTATCTTTTTCTTTCCTTTAATCTTATTTGTTGCTGAAATTTCTTCTTAAACCCTTCTTCTAGATTAGACCTAAGTTCTCCTCATCACACCACTTTGTTTACCCCATTGCTATCAAGTAAGATTGGGAAGTGATCTGATAGAGGTCGTTGTAGTAAGCGCTGACCCAAATTAGAAAAAATGCACTTCCCAATTAAGTGAAACCAAAAATCTATCTAACATGGACATTGAAGGTGAATCAAGATTATTCGACCAAGTAAAAGAACCGCCCCTCCAAAGGAAAATCCAACAAAGCATGTTCTGATATAAACTCAGAAAAATCCCACCTCCTTTCACTTTCCTTTTTTTTTTTATAGGTAAAGATATAGATTTTTTCAAAGGAGAATGTTGTAGTGTGCATAAATCATGCACACTAGAGCATCATGAGTAAGAGATAAAGAAGAAATAAACTCTATAACATGAACCGCAGTTCTAGAAAAAGTTCCCATTCGCCGAATTGATCCGCTACATCTCGATCTGGACCACGCTGGAACCCGGCGACGTCATTTCCACCGGCACGCCGGTGGGCGCGGGCGTGCGCTTTACGCCGCCGCGCTTTCTCAAGCCCGGCGACGTGGTGGAAGTGGAGGTGCCCAGCATCGGCACGCTGTCCAACCCTGTGGCCGATGATCGGGCCACGACCCTCTGAGGATATTCCATGCTCGACGACCAGGACCGTGCGCGCGCCGCTGAATTGCTGATGGCCGCCGAGCGCGCCGGCGAACCGACCACGCAGCTTGCCCAAGTATTTCCAGGCATGGAGATTGCCGATTCCTATGCGATCCAGAAGCGCATCATGGACTGCAAGATCGCCCAGGGCGCCCGCCTGCGCGGCCACAAGATCGGCCTGACGTCCAAGGCCATGCAGAGCACCGTGGGCATCGACGAGCCGGACTACGGGCATCTGCTCGACACCATGTTTTTCCAGGACGGCGAGACCGTCTCCACCGCAAGGATGATCGTGCCGCGCGTGGAGGTCGAACTGGCCTTCGTGCTGGGCAAGGCGCTCCACGGCCCCGGCGTCACGCTGTTCGACGTGCTGGACGCCACGGACTACGTCGTGCCGGCGCTGGAGATCATCGATGGCCGCAGCAAATATCCGCGCACCATCGTCGACAACATCGCCGACAATGCCGCCTGCGCCGGCATCATCCTGGGCGGCCGTCCCGTGAGGCCGATGGACATCGACCTGCGCTGGGTCGGGGCCCTCCTGCTCAAGAACGGCGTGATCGAGGAGTCGGGCGTGTCGGCGGCGGTGCTGGGGCACCCGGCGCTGGGCATCGCCTGGCTGGCCAACAAGCTGGCGCAGCATGAGACCCGCCTGCAGGCGGGCCATGTCGTCTTGGCCGGCTCGTTCACCCGGACGGTGGCGGTGGGGTCTGGTGACACGCTGCATGCGGACTACGGCAAGCTGGGCAGCATCTCCGTCCATTTTTCTTAAGGAACTTTCATGGATCTTCCCGTCAATCGTTTCAAGCGCGCGCTGCGCGGCCAACGTCACCAGACCGGCCTGTGGGTGACCTTGGGACAAGCCAATAGCACCGAACTGGTGGCGGCCAGCGGCTTCGACTGGCTGTTGCTGGACACGGAACATACGCCCGCGACGCTGCCCACGGTCATGGCGCAGCTGCAGGCGGCCGCGGCCTATCCCTGTCATCCGGTGGTGCGGCCGTCCTGGAACGACAAAGTGCAGATCAAGCAGTACCTGGACATCGGCGCGCAGACTTTGCTGCTGCCTTATGTGCAGAACGCGGAGCAAGCGCGCGAGGCCGTGTCGGGCATACGCTACGCGCCGCGCGGCATGCGCGGTGTCGGCGGCACCACGCGCGCGACCCGGTATGGCCGCGTGGCCGATTACATGCGCAGCTGCGAAGCGGAGCTGTGCCTGCTGGTACAGGCCGAGACCGGAGAAGCGCTGGAAAACCTGGATGCCATGCTCGCGGTCGATGGCGTGGACGGCGTCTTTATCGGCCCGGCCGATCTCGCCGCCAGCCTGGGCTATCCCGGAGAGCCTGGGCATGCCAAGGTCGTGGCCGAAGTGGAAGCCGCGATCGCGCGCGTGCGGGCCGCCGGCAAGGCGCCCGGCGTGCTGACGACGGACGAGGCCCTGGCGCGCCGCTATATGGCGGCGGGCAGCCTGTACACGGCGGTGGGCGTGGACGCCGCCATTCTTGCGCGGCATTGCGACCAGTTGGCGCAGCGCTTTCGGCAGGAACCGGACTGACGCATCGTCATGCCGGGTAGCGCCGCGCGCCGAATAGCGCGCTGCCGATGCGTACTTCGGTCGAGCCTTCTTCGATGGCGAGTTCGAAATCGCCGCTCATGCCCATCGACAGTCGGTCCAGCGCTACGTTCGCGATGCCTGCGCCGCGCAGGTCGTCGCGCAGTTCGCGCAGCTGGCGAAAGCACGCGCGCACGGCCTGCGGGTCGTCCGAGTTGACGGCCAGGGTCATCAGGCCCTTGACGCGCAGGGCCGGGTAGTCGCGGGCCACGGTGCGCAGGAAGGCCGGCAGTTCAGCGGGCGGCAGGCCAGATTTGCTGTCTTCCGGCGAGGTCTTCACCTGCACCAGCACGTCGATGGCGCGGCCTTCGAGGTCGAGCCGGCGTTGCAGGGCCTCGGCGAGTTCCAGGCGGTCGAGCGACTGCACTTCGGCGGCGTCGCGCGCGGCTTCCTTGGCCTTGTTGGTCTGCAGGTGGCCGATCAGCACCCATTGCAGGTTCAGGTCGGCCAGCGGGCCGGTTTTCTGGCGGATTTCCTGGGTCTTGTTTTCGCCGAAGCGGGTCAGGCCCAGCCCGGCCGCCGCGCGGATGAGGTCGACGCCGAAGGTCTTGCTCACGGGCAACAGGGCCACGCCCTCGGGGGGGCGGCCGGCCCGCGCGCAGGCGGCGGCCATGCGGGCGCGGAGGGCCGCCAGGCGGGTGGCGAGGGTGTCGTCGGCAGGATGGAGGATGGAATCAGTCATGGCAGGCGTGTCGCCGCGGGCGGGAATGGCCCCATTATCCTACGCGCCGTGTCGCGTTGACCGGGTAGGGGGCGGGGCATAGAATCGTCCGATTGTCATATCCTCTGCCGTCATCACATGTCCACCGCAGCACCGAATTACGTTTTTGCCGCCCCGTTTCAGGAAATCTACGTCCCCCCCATCCGCTCGCTCGTGCCCTACGCGTCACGGCCGGGCACGGTGTCCCTGGCGGGCGGCTACCCGGCGCCCGAGCTGTTCGACGTCGAAGGCCTGCAGGAGGCTTCCGACCGCGTCATGCCCAATCTGCGCGGCCTGCTGCAGTACGCCAACGTCGAGGGCCAGGCCAGCTTGCTGGCGGCGCTCATCAAGCTCAGCGGCGAACGCGGCATCGCCTGCAAGACCGACGAGATCATGATCACCGGCGGCGCGCAGCACGGCATCGCGCTGCTGGCGCGCGTGCTGCTCGCGCCCGGCGACAACGCCATACTCGAAGACCCGGCCTTCCCCAACACCGTCCAGGCCCTGCGCTATACCGGCGCCAACGTGCACGCCGTGCCCTCCGGCACCGACGGCGTGGACCTCGACGCGCTCGACGAAATGGCCGCGCGCCTCAAGCCCAAGCTCGTGTCCGTGGTGGCCTCGTTCTCCAACCCGGGCGGCGCCACCATCAGCCGCGAGCGGCGGCTGAAGCTGCTGCAGCTGGCGGTCAAGCACCGCTTCCTGCTGATCGAGGACGATCCCTACGGCGAGCTGCGCTATTCCGGCGAAAAGGTTCCGCCCATCATGGCCCTGGCCGATGCCGAGTCGCGTCCCTGGCTGGCCTATACCTCGACCATGTCCAAGACCATGTCGCCCGGCATGCGCGTGGGCTGGCTGATCGCGCCGGCCGAGATCCGCCGCCGCTGCGTCAGCGCCAAGGCCGCCGACGACATGGCCAACCCCGCCTGGATCCAGGAAATCGCCGCGCAGTACCTGACCGGCGGCCGCTACCACGAGCACGTGCCGCACATCCGCGACGCCTACGGCGCGCGCTGCGCCGCGCTGGGCGACGCGCTCGCCGGCATCCTGGGCGACCGGATCAGCTTCGTCAGGCCCGAAGGCGGCATGTTCTTCTGGGTGCGCCTGGCCGGCGATATCGACGCCACCCGCCTCTTGCCCTACGCCATCGAAAAAGAAGTGGTCTACGTGCCGGGCAAGGGCTTCTACCTCGACCCGTCCAGGCACGCCGACCTGTTCGCCATGCGCCTGTCCTTCGTCACGGTCAACGAAGAACGGCTCAAGCTGGGCGTGCAGCGCCTGGCCCAGGCCATCGAGGCCTGCGAAGCCAACGAGCCGGTGTCGATCGCGCTGGCCTGATGGCCGTCGCGCTACGTTGCTTGCATCGCCGCCTGATCCGGCCCGCCGCGCCTCAATCCGCGTATTGCCCTGCTGCCTGGATGATCGGCGCCCATCGGTCGATTTCGCTGTCGAGCCGCTGCTTCAGCGCGGCCGGGCTCGCCAGCGCGGCGCTGACCGGCGTCGTGCCGATATCGAGGAAGCGCTGCGACAATTGCGGATCGGCCATCGCGCCGCGCAGCGCGGCCGCCAGGCGATCGATGACGGGCGCGGGCGTGCCGGCCGGCGCGAACAGCCCGTGCCAGACGGTGATATCGAGCTGGGGCAGCCCGGCTTCACGGGTGATCGGCAGATCGGGCAATACCGGCGAGCGGGCCGCGGCGGTGACCGCCAGGCCGCGCACCTGGCCGGATTTGATATAGCCGGTCGCGTTGGTCAATTGCCCGCAGGTCATGTCGATGCGCCCGCCGAGCATATCGGTCATCACCGGCGCATTGCCGCGGTAGGGCACGAGCTGCAGGCTGCTGCCGACGGCGGTTTGCAGCAGCAGGCCGCAGAGTTGATCGGCGCCTCCCAGGCCGGAATGGCCGAAGGTCAAGGCGCCGGGCTTCTGCTTCATCAGCGCGACCAGGTCGGGCAGGCTGTGCACGGGCAGGCCGGGGCGCACCATCAGCGCCATCGGCGCTTCGGTGACCAGGCCGATCGGGCTGAACGCGGTGCGCGTGTCGTACGGCAGCTTGCGATACAGCGTCTGCGCGGTGGCCAGTCCGATGTGATGCAGCAGCAGCGTATAGCCGTCGGGGGTGGTCTTCGCGATGTGCTCGGCGCCGAGCGTGCCGCCGGCGCCGCCGATGTTTTCCACCACGACGCTGGCGCCGAGCTGCTTGCTCAGCGCTTGCGCCAGCACGCGCGCGACGGTATCGGTCGGGCCGCCGGCATTGAAAGGAACCACCATCGTGATGGTATGCGACGGATAGGTATCGGCGTTCGCCCAGGCGCAAGCGAGCGCCAGCGGCGCGGCGAGCAGCCATTTCTTCAGATTCATTGTCAGTCTCCGGTTTTTTTTAGGTTGCGCGGCCACTCGTCGATTGGCCGTCGTTGTTATGTCATGTACAGGGCGGCGGCATTGGCCGCGCAGCATTGCATCAGGGACAGGCCGGGTTGCGCCGGCAGCGCGGGCAGGCGGCACAGGTCGGCGAAATTCCGGCAGGCTTCGTGCCGCGTGCAAGGCCAGTCGCTGCCCCACAGCAGGCGCCGCGGCCCGATGCTAGCGACGATGTCGGGCAGCAGGCTGGCCGCCGGCAGGCCGCCCAGCCGATACGGCGCCGACAGCTTGAACCAGGTCGGATGCCGCTGCGCCAGCGCG
>DASWPO010000003.1:0-1673 GCA_036404015.1 Bordetella sp.
GCAGCAGCGGGAACAGCTCGACCTGTTCCGCGCGCTGCCGGGCGACGGCATGGCGCCGCGCGACAGCCAGGACTTGATGGCCTTTCCGTTCTTCTCGCTGGCGAAGTCGCGGCGCACGGCGCCGATCGACTTCCGCAGCGGGAACATCACCATCCGCGTGGAAGGCACGGCCAAGCATGGCATCGCCACGATATGGGACGCCGACGTTTTGATTTGGGCGGCCTCGCAGATCGTGGAAGCGCGCGACGCAGGCATTCGTCCGTCGCGCTGGATACACGCCACGCCATACGAAATCCTGCGCTTCATCGGGCGCGGCACGTCCCTCAACGACTACCAGCGCCTGAAAGCCGCGCTCGACCGACTGCAATCGACCAGCGTGGCGACTTCCATCCGCGAAACCACCGGGCGGCGCCTGCACCGCTTTTCGTGGGTGAACGAATGGCGCGAGCTGGCCGACGCCAGCGGCACGCCGCTGGGCATCGAGCTGATCCTGCCCGACTGGTTCTATGCCGGCGTGCTCGATGCCGCTCTGGTGCTGACCATCGACCCGGCCTATTTCCGCTTAAAGGGCGGCATCGAGCGCTGGCTGTACCGCCTGGTGCGCAAGCACGGCGGGCGGCAGGAACACGGCTGGCAATTCGACTTCCGGCATCTGCACCGCAAGTCCGGCAGCGCGGCGCGCTTCTCGGACTTCGCCTACGACCTGCGCGTGCTGGTCGCGCGTCAGTCGCTGCCCGGCTACGTCCTGGGCATCGAGCCGATGCCGGGCGAAAGGCTGGAACTGCTGACCTTCCGGCCCGTGCCGTCTACGGCACGGGGATAACTGCGGGAAAAGGTGTGGACGGCCTCGTGCTATCAGGAGTACCGGGTATCGTGCTATCGGGAGTACGCCTATCGTGCTATCAGGAGTACGAAAACGTCGCAAATCCAGTATCGGCGCGGGTTTTCGGCCCCTCTAACTACCTAACTTCAAAATCTCTAACTTTTAGTAGAAGCGCGCCGTTTCGGTGGACAACCACGAAACGGCACGGCGAACAGCGTTTTGCATGGCAGGCAAAGCCCGGCTTTCCAACATGGGAGGCCGCGTCATGATCGTTGCCTTGCTCAACCAGAAAGGCGGCGTCGGCAAGACCACGCTCGCCACCCACATCGCGGGCGAGCTGGCGATGCGCGGCCTGCACGTCATCCTGCTGGATGCCGACCCGCAAGGTTCATCGCTGGACTGGACGCAGCGGCGTAGCCAGCAGGGCTTGCCACGGCTGTTCAGCGCCGTGGGCCTCGCTCGCGAAACGCTGCATCAGGAAGCGCCGGAGCTGGCCCGCCGCGCCGATCACGTCATCATCGACGGCCCGCCGCGCATCGCCGCCTTGGCGCGCTCCGCGCTGCTGGCGGCCGAGCGCGTGCTGATCCCGGTGCAGCCCAGTCCCTATGACGTGTGGGCCAGCGCCGAGATGGTGGCGCTGATCCGCGAGGCGCAGGTGTTCCGGCCTGCGCTGCGCGCGGCCTTCGTCATCAACCGGCGCGTCAGCACCACCATCATCGGCAGGGAGGCGCGGCAATCGCTGGCCGAACAGCCATTGCCTGCGCTGCGCGCCGAGGTTCGGCAAAGGATCGTCTTTGCCGACAGCGTGGCCGCTGGCCGGCTCGCCCGCGAGACGGCGCCCGACAGCGCC
>DASWPO010000004.1:0-14798 GCA_036404015.1 Bordetella sp.
TGGCGCGCGCCGGCACGCTGGAGGCCAGCACCACGCCGTTGCGGTCGAGGATCTTGCCGCGCGAGGCCGACAGGGTCAGCGTGCGCTCGTAGCGCCGCTCGCCCTGCTGCTGCAGGAAGTCCGTGGACAGGCCCTGCAGGAACATCGCGCGGCCAGCCAGCGTCGCGAATCCCAGAAACAGCAGGATCAGCACCAGCCGCGCGCGCCACATGGGCAACTGGCCGCGCAGCACGGGGTTGTCGAAGAACGGCAGCCGCTTCATTGCGCGCCTCCCGCCTGGCTGACGGGCGCCTGGTTCAGGTAGATCGTGCGATCGGGCACGATGGGGATCATCTTGAGGTCATCGCGCGCCATGCGGTCCACGCGCGCATTGCGGGTCAGCTCCGCGCGGTCGAGCTGCAGGCGCCGCCAATCCATGTCGAGGTCATGCGCCTGCGCATCGCCGCGGCCCAGCTCGATGAAGAGCTGCCGCGCCTGATAGCGGCTGGTCACCAGCGACACGGCCGACGCCATCAGCACCGCGGCCATGATGAAGCTCAGGCGAGCCATTACGAAGCCCCCTTGGCGCTGCGCGCAGGGGCAGCCCGCTTGGCGCGGCCCGGCGCCCGCGAGCCTTTCCTGGCCCTGTCGGCGCCCGGCAGTCCGGGCACGAACGAGGCCGCGCCGCTCGCGAGCGGGGTCGTGGTGCGCTCGGCCGCGCGCAGCACCGCCGAGCGGGCGCGCGGGTTCACGGCGATTTCTTCTTCGCTGGCCAGCACGCGCCCCAGGGAACGAAAGAGCGGCTGCGGCATTTCGCTCTCGCGCAGGGGCAGCCTGGCCTGGGCCGCGCCCGGCCTGGCCGCCGCGGCGATGCACTGCTTGACCATGCGGTCTTCGAGCGAATGAAAGCTGATCACCGCCAATCTCCCCCCTGGCGCCAGCAGCTCTAGAGCTGCCGCGAGGGTGCTCGCGAGCTCTTCGAGCTCCCGATTGAGGTAAATCCGTAAAGCCTGAAAGGTGCGTGTGGCCGGATGCTGCCCCTTTTCGCGAGTGCGGACGGCACTGGCGACGCACTCGGCAAGCTCGAGCGTGGTGCGCAGCGGCCCTGCTGCGCGGCGAGCAGCAATCGCCTTTGCAACCTGAAAAGCAAACCGTTCTTCGCCATAATCCGCTATGACCTCCCGCATGTCATCGATACTGGCTTGCGCCAGCCATTGCTCCGCCGTAACCCCGCGGCTGGTATCCATCCGCATGTCCAGCGGGCCTTCCCGCATGAACGAGAAACCACGCTCTGCATCGTCGATCTGAGGCGAGGACACGCCCAGATCCAACATCAATCCGTCGATGTGCGTAATGCCCATCGCCGCCAGCTCTTCACCCACGGAGGAAAAGCCTCCGTGCACCACGCTCACCCGGCCGTCATCGGCCGCCAGGCCCTGCGCCACCGCGATGGCCTGGGGATCCTTGTCGAATACGACCAGGCGGGCTTCCCGCCCCAGGCGGCGCAGCAGTTCGCGGCTGTGGCCGCCGCGGCCGAACGTGCCGTCCACATAGACCCCCCGCTGCAGGCGCGCCGCGCCGGCGCCATCGTCCCGACTCGCCGACCGCGAAGCGCCCTTGCCGCCGAAACCGGCCAGCACCAAAGCGTCCACTGTCGGCTCGAGCAGCACGGGCCGATGTTCGAATTCCATAAGGGGCTTCAGAACGAAAACTGGTTCAACACTTCCGGCATGCCCTGTGCCAGATCTTCCGCCTCGCGGCGGGCCAGAGAGGCGGCATCCCAAAGCTCGAAGTGGGCGCCCATACCGAGCAGCATCACTTCGCGCGTCATACCGGCAGCGGTGCGCAATTCAGGGGCGATCAGCACGCGGCCGGAGCCGTCGAGCTCGACATCCTGGGCGTTGCCCAGCAGCAGGCGCTGCAGGGCGCGGGCCGTCATGGGGAAGCCGGCGATCTGCTCGCGCTTCTTTTCCCACTCGGGCCGGGGATAGACCAGCAGGCAGCCGTCGGGGTGGCGGGTGAGCGTCAGGCTGCCCCCCGCCTGCTCGGCGAGGGCGTCACGATACCGGGTCGGGATCGAGATCCGCCCCTTGGTATCCAACGTGAGTGCGCTACTTCCCTGAAACACCCTTAACCCCGCCCTTGGTTCCGCCGCCTGATTGAACGTCGCTACGCCAATCTATTCCACTTATTTGCACAAAATCCTACTTTTTCCCACTCTACGGGAACGGTCTTGGCCGGTCAAGCCACAAGTTGCATTTTTTTCAATTACAACAAGGACTTAGACTGATTCTTGCGGGCAATGAACAGGGGAGAAAAAGAAAAAACCCTCTTGAAAATCAGAGGGTTGTAGAGGTAACTCAAAGTCTTTCCTAAAAAATATTGCGCCCTCGGCCGAGGGCGTCCACGCGCCAGAGATGTAAACAAAAGCCAAGAAAGGGCGGAACGCGCCCTCAGGCTCGCAGGTAGGCCCAGCCGTCTCGCTGGCGTTGCGCCAGGTGCAGCACGGCCGCCGGCACCACCCGCAGGGTGGGCGGGGCCTCGGCGCCGATAGCCGCCAGGGTATTGCGGCACAGCAGCAGGTGGGAGTCGGTCGGGTGCGGTTCGGCCAGGGCGGCAGCGACCGCCGCGGCATTGGCGACGATCTCGACCTGGGCGTCGGGCTCGGCCTGCAGCAGGTTGGCGGCATTGCGGCGGGCGCGCTGCAGGGCTTGCGCCGTGGGCGCGTGGATCAAGAGGCGCAGGGGTTCAGGCATGTTCAAGCAGTTGGGCGACCCCGGCGACATGCCGGGCGAAATCCGCCGCCGACCGATCGCGCGGCCGGGGCAGGCCGATATCGTACACGCCCGCCACGCCGGCCGGACGGCCGCCCAGCACGACCACGCGGTCGGCCAGGAAAACGGCCTCCTCGATGTCGTGCGTCACGAACAGCACTGCCGCGCCCGACGCCTGCCAGACCCGGATCAGCTCGGCCTGCAGGTGCCGGCGCGTGATGGCGTCGACCGCGCTGAAGGGTTCGTCCATCAGCAGCAGGTCGGGCTTGACGGCCAGGGCGCGGGCGATGCCCACGCGCTGCGCCTGCCCGCCGGAGAGCTGGTGCGGCCAGCGCGCCTCGTACCCGGACATGCCGGTCAGCGCCAGCGCGTCGCGCACGCGGCGCTGCTTCTCCTCGGCCGGCAGGCCCAGCCCGTCCAGCCCATAGGCCACATTGGCGCCCACGCGCCGCCACGGCATGAGGCGGCTGTCCTGGAACACCACCGCGCGCGGCCGCCGCCCCGGCGCGGTCCCGGCATGGAAGTGCACGCCGCCGCCGCTGCCCGGTTCGGCCAGCCCCGCCGCGGCGCGCAGCAAGGTGGACTTGCCCACGCCCGAGCCGCCCACGACGGCGACGAAGCTGCCCGCCTCGATGTCCAGCGACACCCCGCGCAGCACCGGCGCGTCCGCGCCCGGGTGGATATAGGAGAAATCGTCGAAACGCATCACGGCCGCCATTGCAGCACCCGCTTTTCCAGGCGTCCGTAGGCAAGATCGCACACCGTGTAGACCAGCGAGATCGCCAGCATGTACACCACCACCGCGTCATAGGCGCCCACGCCGGCGGCCGCGTTCATTTCCTGCCCCATGCCGGGCACGCCCAGCAGCTCGGCGGCGATCAGGGTCATCCAGGCCTGGCCGATGCCGGTGCGCATGCCGGCCAGCGCGCCCGGCGCGATGGCCGGCAGCGTCACCGTCCAGGCGCGCGCGGCATAGCCGCCATGGCCGAACGCCCGCGCCAGCTCGTAAAAGCGCGGATCCACATTGCGCACGGCGGCGTAGGTGGCGAAGTAATTGACCCAGAACACACCGATGGCGATCACGAATGCCGCGCCCGCATGGCTGACCTTGAACCAGGCAATGGCGAACACCACCCAGGCCAGCGGCGGGATGGGCCGCAGGATGCGCGCCAGATAGCCTTGCAGCATATCGAAGCGCTCGATGGTGGCGGCCGCCAGGCCGACGACGCAACCCAGCACCGTGCCCAGCGACAGCCCCCAGACGTAATGCACCAGGCTGGAAGCCACCGCGGGCAGGAGCCGCCCTTCCCGCCACTCGCTCAGCAGGGCCTGCGGCAGCGCGAACGGGTCGGGCAGGGTGCCGCGCGGCGCCCACTCCCACACCTGCGCGGCCTTCCATAGCGCCACGAAGATCGCGACGCCCAGCACGCCGTACAGCGCGCGGCGCATGCCCGCCATGCCGGGGCGCCGCGCCCGGGCGGCGGCGCGCGGCGCCTCGCCGGCGATGACGGCCTGGCTGCTCATTGCGCTCTGCCCACGGATTCGAAGAAGCGGGAATCGAACAACTGACCCACGTCGACGCGCTCGGCCTGCGTGCCCAGCCCGGCCTGGAAGTCCTGCAGCTTGATCGTGGCCTGCACGATGGTGCGCGGATCGGGCTCGAACTGGTCATGCGAATTGCGGATGGACTGCTCGACCAGGTCGGCCGGCAGGCGGCCGCCGCCCACGTATTTGCGCACATAGCCGGCCGCCTTGGCCGGGTCGTCGCGCAGCACCTTGGTGGCGTCGATCTGGGCCTGCACCAGCGCGCGCACCACCTCGGGATGCTCGGCGATCAGCTTCTCGCGCACCAGCAGCACGGCGCCCGGCTGGTTCGGGAAAAGCTGCGTGCCGTTGGCCACCACGCGCGCGTCCGGCACGCGGCGCTGCACGCTGGTGGTGGTGGGCTCGAGCACCACCGCGCCGTCGATGGCGCCGGTCATGAGCGACTGCTGGATCTGCGCCTCGCCCTGGTAGACGAACTCGATATCGGCCAGGTCGGCCTTGATCACGTTGCGCAGCCAGTACTGCAGCGCCGTCTCGGGCACCGCGCCCTTCGGATAGCTGGCGATCACGGCCTTGCGGCCCTTGTCCTTGGCGAAGCGGGCGAAGGCGGTGGACGGGTCGCCCGATCCGAAATACGGCGCCAGCGATCCGAGCGCCAGCATGCTCACCTGCCCTTTGTTGTTAGCGGCCACCACCTTGATGTCGGCGCCCTTGGCCCGCGCCACCAGGGCCGGGCCGATGCCGACATAGGCCACGTCGAGCTGGCCCGCGATCAGCGCCTGCGTGATCGCCGGGCCGCTCTGGAAAGACACCAGCTTGGGCGAGTCCAGCCCGCCGCCGTGCAGCATGCCGTCCTCGAGGGCGACGAACAATTGCGCATCGGAAAGAATGGGCAGGTAGCCGATCTCCAGGGCGGGGCCGGCCGCGAGTGCGGCGGGGGCCGCGCCGGAGAGGCCCGCCACGAGCAGGACGGCGGTGTACAACTTGCGGATCATCGTTTCTTTTTCCTGTAGGGTCTGCGCTGCGCCCAGGCCAGTCAGCTATTTGGAGGGTCTCTCTGGCAAACTACGGCGCAGCTATTTACTAATAATTTTAAGAAACTTAATTTAGATTCTTTATTAATTATGGTTATATACTTACCTCTCCGGGCACATAGGCCATCGCGCCCTATCGCCCGTGCGCTGTGGGCCGCCCTGTTGTCCCTGGCGGCGGCCTTCCCCGCCGCCCGAGCCCAGCCTCCCGGGCCGGGCCGGCAGCCCGCCTGGCAGGCGGCCTGGTCCACATCGCTGCAAGCCATCCCCGATCTGCCCAATCCGCCGCCGCTCTATAAAAAGCCCGACGTGGCCGGGCGCACCGTCCGGCAGATCATCGTGCCCGCCCTGGACGGGCGCGACGCGCGCCTGAGAGTCAGCAACCGCTACGGCACCCAGCCGCTGGTCATCGAACGGGCCGTCATCGCCCGTTCGGACGGCGGCGCCGGCCTGGTCGCCGGCTCGGCCCAGGCCGTGACATTCGGCGGCCGCCCCGCCTTGACCCTGGCGCCCGGCGCCGAGGCCGACAGCGATGGCATCTCCTTCAGCGTCGTCCGCGACAAGCCGCTGGCCGTCAGCCTGACCCTGGGTCCGCGCCAGACCCTGCAGGCCTGGCATCGCGTCGCCAACCGGATCAATTTCATCTCGAGCGAAGGCGACCATGCCGCGGACGTGCCGGGCACGGCCTTTCACGGCCGCATCACCCAGTTTGCCTGGCTCACGCAGCTGTCCGTATCCGGCGCCAGGGCCGGCGGGCTGGCCGCCATCGGCGACTCCATCACCGACGGCATGCGTTCGACGCTGGGCACGCGGCACAGCTGGCCCGAGGACCTGGCCAGGCGCGCCGCCGCCGAGGGCCTGCCCCTGGCCGTCCACAATGCCGGCATCAGCGGCAATCGCCTGCTGTCCGACTCGCCCTGCTATGGCGAACGCGTCGTCGGCCGCTTCGAACACGATGCCGCCACCCTGCCCGGCGTGCGCGCCGTCATCCTGCTGGCCGGCATCAACGACATCAACTTCGCCGCCATGCCCGCCCGGCGCGGCCTCGACTGCGACTTCCCCCATACCCAGGTCGGCGCGAACGATTTGATCAACGGCTATCGCCGGGTAATCGAGGCCGCGCACCAGCACGGCCTGCGCATCTTCGGCGCAACGCTCACGCCCGCCGCGCTGCCGCCGGGCAACGAGGCCATCCGTGCCGAGGTCAATCACTGGATCCGCGCGGGCGGCGGGTTCGACGGCGTCGTCGACTTCGACGCGGCGCTGCGCGACCCGCAGCATCCCACCAGATTGCTGCCGGCCTACAACAGCGGCGACGACATCCATCCCAGCGATGCCGGCTATGCCGCCATGGCGCAGGCCGTGCCGCTGACACTTTTACGCGACATTTCGTCGCACCCGTAAACCGGCGCGATACCGGCGAACGGCATAAAATCTCGTCTGCTTCACTCTTTGGTCATCTGCGCCCATCATGCGCCTCATTTCATCCCGGGCTGCCAGGTATGCCCTGGCCAGCCTGCTGCTGGGAACCCTGCCGTACCACGCGGCCGCCCAGGCAGCCGAAAACCGCGTCATCATCCTCGATTCGGCTGAAGCCTCCCTCACCCTCATCGACCAGGACACCCGCAAGGTGCTGGGCACCATGCCGACAGGCAAGGAGCCGCACCACCTCATGATCACGCCGGACCATAATTCCCTGATCGTGGCCAACTCGGTGTCCAACAGCCTGATGTTCGTCGACCCGCACAGCGGGCAGCTGCAAGGCACGCTGGAAGGCATCGACGACCCCTATCAACTGGGCTTCTCGCCCGACCGCAAATGGTTCGCCACCGCGGCCCTGCGCCTGGACCGGGTGGATATCTACCACTACGACGGCAAGAACTTCACCGTCGCCAAGCGCATCCCCCTGAGCAAGACCCCCAGCCACCTGACGTTTTCCTCCGACTCGCGCTTCGTCTTCGTCACCTTGCAGGACTCCGGCGAACTGGCCGCCATCGACCTGGCCACCCAGACGCTGGCGTGGCGCATGCCGGTCGGCAAGGCCCCGGCGGGCGTCTGGATGACGCCGGGCGACAAATACCTGCTGGTCGGCATGACCGGCGAAGACGACGTGGCCGTGGTCGACTGGCGCCAGCACCAGGTCGTCAAGCGCATCCCGACCGGACGCGCCGCCCACAACTTCCGCTCGCTGGACGACGGCCAGCACGTCGCGGTCAGCAACCGGGTGTCCAACACCATCAGCATCATCGACTACAACACGCTGACCAAGACCGCCGACATCACCGGCCTGCTGCCCGGGCCGGACGACATGGAACTTTCGGCCGACCACCGCTATCTATGGGTTACGTTCCGCTTCGCCCGCCACGTGGGCGTGATCGACCTGACCACGCGCACCCTGGTCGACACCATCAAGGTGGGACGTTCGCCCCATGGCATCTATTTCGCCAACCACGCCCCGGTCCTGAGCCCGAACGCCAACTGATCGCCCCGTCCGCCCATGAACAGCCTGCTCGCCATGATCGACAACGCCATCTCTGCCATGCAGACCTGGCTGTTCGTCGACCTCATCCAGCCGGCCATGTTCCAGCTCGGGCTGATGGGCTATGACGAAGACACCTACGACGCCCTCTACTGGGTCCTCGTCGGCGTGCTCCAGGTCGTGGCGAGCTATGCCCTGCTGCGTCCCCTGGAAGCCTGGCGACCCGTGGAAGCCTGGCGCGACCGCGCCCAGACTCGGCCCGACATCCTCTACACCTGGATCGCCAAGCTGGGCCTGATCAACACGGCCTTTTTCTTCCTGCTGCAGCCCCTGTTCAACCACCTGCAAAGCCTGGTCTCGGTCCATGGCGTGCCCAATATCGACCTGGACCGGCTGTGGCCCGGCGTGACCGACCAAGCTATCGTCTCCTTCCTGATCTACCTGGTCGTGCTGGATTTCGCCGGATACTGGTACCACCGCTGGCAGCACGGCATCAGCATATGGTGGGAACTGCACGCGGTACACCACAGCCAGCAGCAGATGTCGCTGTGGTCCGACGACCGCAATCACTTCCTCGACGACATCCTGCAGGCGGCCTTCTTCGCCGCGCTGGCCCTGTTCATCGGCGTGGCGCCCATCCAATATGTGGCGCTGGTGGCCGTCGGCAACTTCCTGCAAAGCGTGCAGCACGCCAATGCCCGCCTGCCGTTCGGCCCGGTGCTCGAACGCGTGCTGGTCAGCCCCGCGTTCCATCGCTGGCACCACGCCCTGGACATTCCCCTGGGCAGGACGGGCGGATGGAACTTCGGCATCCTGTTCCCCTGGTGGGACATGATGTTCGGCACCGCCTCCTGGGGCCATGCCGCCGAACCTACCGGCATCCGCGAGCAGCTGCCCGCCCCGCAGGGCGCAGGCCGCTCGTACGGCAAGGGCCTGCTGGCCCAGCAATGGCTGGCCCTGGGCCGCATCGCCGGCCACCTGCGGCCGCGCCGCGCGCAGCGGCAAGCCTCGCCTTAAGGCCCGGGCGGGCACGCCGCCACCGCGCCCGAATTCAGAAGCAAAACAGATCTATAGGCCGGATTCTGTACGCCGGGTCGCCCCGGCGGGCAATCATTCCTCTGCGCCAGCCATTGCTGGCTGGCTCTAGCCATCTACCCGCATGCTCGAGCGAGCCGCCCTTCCCGGCCGAAACCGTGCGCATGCCTATTTGATGTTGCTCCGGGTAGAGGTTACCGCGTTTCACCCTGCAGCCCCGCCGCCCGTTGCCGGACGGCGCGGCACGGAGATGGCCGTGCCGGTGCGCGACGTGCGCGCCCATGCTGCAGACTCGTCTCTGTGGCCCTATTCCTCGCCCGGCAAGCCGGACGGACGGCCGTTAGCCGCTACCCTGCCCTGTGGAGTCCGGACCTTCCTCGATGGGTTGCCCCGCCGCGATTGCCCGATCTGTTCTGCGGGGGCATTTTAGTACACCCGGCCGGCCACAGCCCCGCGGCGGTTCCTGCGACAATAGCGGTCTGCTCGATTCTTCCCACGATATGGCTGCCGCGACTCTCATCACCCTCACCAACGTCCAGCTGGCCTACGGCCACCACCCCCTGCTGGACCATGCCGACCTCGCCATCCAGCAAGGCGAGCGCATCGGCCTGATCGGCCGCAACGGCGCGGGCAAGTCCTCGCTGCTGAAGCTGCTCGACGGCCGCACGCAACCCGACGACGGCGACATCTCGCGCGCCTCGGGCCTGCGCGTGGCCACGGTCGAACAAGAGCCCGAGCTCCTCGAGACCGCGACGATCTACGACGTGGTCTGCGAACCCGACGCCCATGACGAAGACTGGTCCCGCCCGGCGCGTGTGCAGGCCACCCTCGAACGCCTGGGCCTGCCCGGCGAACTCGTCGTCTCGGGCCTGTCCGGCGGCATGCGCAAGCGCGTGGCCCTGGCCCGCGCCCTGGTCGACGAACCCGACCTGCTCCTGCTCGACGAACCCACCAACCACCTGGACTTCGACGGCATCGCCTGGCTCGAGACCCTGCTGCGCAACTGGAAGGGCGCGGCCATCATCATCACGCACGACCGGCGCTTTCTCGATGCCGTCACCTCGCGCATCGTCGAACTCGACCGCGGCAAACTGCTGAGCTTCCCCGGCAATTTCTCGCAATGGCAGGAGCGCAAGGCGCAGTGGCTGGAATCCGAACGCCTCGAGCAGGCCCGCTTCGACAAGCTGCTGGCCCAGGAAGAAGTCTGGATACGCAAGGGCATCGAAGCGCGCCGCACCCGCAACGAAGGGCGGGTGCGACGGCTGGAACAACTGCGCGTCGATCGGGCCGAACGCCGCGAACGCATCGGCAACGTCAACCTGGCCCTGGCCTCGGGCCAGCGCTCGGGCAAGCTCGTGGCCGAACTCAAGCACGTGAGCAAGGCCTACGGCGAGCGCCAAGTGGTGCGCGACTACTCCACCACCATCCTGCGCGGCGACCGCATCGGCCTGGTCGGCCCCAACGGCGCCGGCAAGACCACCCTGCTGCGCATCATCCTGGGCCTGCTCGAACCCGACGAAGGCACGGTCCGCCTGGGCACCAATGTCTCGGTCGCGTATTTCGACCAGATGCGTGAACAGCTCGATGAAGAGGCCCCCCTGGCCGACGTCATCAGCCCCGGCAGCGAATGGGTGGAAATCGGCGGCACCCGCAAGCACATCATGAGCTATCTGGGCGACTTCCTGTTCTCGCCCGCGCGCGCCGGCTCGCCGGTCAAGAGCCTCTCGGGCGGCGAACGCGCCCGCCTGCTGCTGGCCCGCCTGTTCGCCCGCCCGGCCAACGTGCTGGTGCTCGACGAACCCACCAACGACCTCGACATCGAAACCCTGGAACTGCTCGAATCCCTGCTGCAGGAATACAGCGGCACCGTGCTGCTCGTCAGCCACGACCGCGCCTTCCTCAACAATGTGGTCACGCAGACCATCGCCAGCGACGGCGACGGCGAGTGGCGCGACTATGTCGGCGGCTACGACGAATGGATCGCGCAGCGCCCCGCGCGCGAAAACAACGACGCCAAGACCGGCGGCGCCGGTCCGGCCAAGGCCGAACCCAAGGCGCCAGAACGCAGCAAACCCGCCCGCGCCGTCCGCCTGAGCTCCTGGGAAGAACGTGAATTGAGCGAACTGCCCGACGCCATCGCGGCGCTCGAAGCCAGGCAGACCGAACTATCGGGCAAACTGACCGACGGCAGCCTCTACCACAAGGCTCCTGAAGAAGCCGACGGCATCAACGCCGAACTCGCCAAGCTGGAAAGCGAGCTGGAAGAAAAATTCGCCCGCTGGGAAACGCTGGAAGCCAAGCGCGCAGCAGCAACCTAAGACGTGAAACGCCAGGCTTGAGACGTCCGGCTCGAAACGCCAGGTTTGAGACCCCTTGAGCCGAGGACCCCGGAGGAATCCGAAGCGCAGGGGGCGTCTTAGCCCCCGAGCATCGGAATTCCGCAGGGCAGCCTCGGCGGCTCAAGAACTCAAACAACCACCCGCCACTCTAGCGCCTCGCCCGCCGCCAACGGCACCAGCGTCGTATTGCCAAAAGGTATTTCCTCCGGCACCGAATACTCGCCGCGCTGCAACGTCAGCGTGCCCGCATTGCGCGGCAGGCCGTAGAAAGCCGGCCCGTTGAAGCTGGCAAAAGCTTCCAGCTTATCCAGCTTGCCCACGCTGTCGAACGCCGTGGCATACAGCTCCATGGCATGCAGCGCCGTGTAGCAGCCCGCGCAACCGCAGGCATGCTCCTTCAGGCCGCGCGCGTGCGGCGCGCTGTCGGTGCCCAGGAAAAACCGCGGGCTGCCGCTGGTGGCGGCCTCCAGCAGGGCCTGGCGATGCGTCTCGCGCTTGAGAATGGGCAGGCAATACCAGTGCGGCCGGACGCCGCCCTGGAAAATCGCGTTGCGGTTGTAGAGCAGATGCTGCGGCGTGATCGTCGCCGCCACCGGCCCTTCGGCATCGCGCACATAATGCGCGCCGTCCTTGGTCGTGATGTGCTCGAACACCACCTTCAGGGCCGGATAAGCGCGGCGCAGGGGATACATGACGCGGTCGATGAACACCGCCTCGCGGTCGAACACGTCGATCTCGGGATCGGTCACTTCGCCGTGCACCAGCAGGGGCATGCCGCACTTCTCCAAGGCCTGCAGCACCGGCCCGCACTTGCCCAGCAGATCGGTCACGCCCGCATCCGAATTGGTGGTGGCGCCTGCCGGATACAGCTTCACGGCATGCACCAGGCCGGACTCGCGCGCGCGCACGATTTCATCGGCCGGCGTATTGTCCGTGAGATAGAGCGTCATCAGCGGCGTAAACACGCCCGGCGCGACGCCGGCCTTGTCCAGCGCCCGCACGATGCGGCTGCGATAGTCCAGCGCCTGCGCCGTCGTGGTCACCGGCGGCCTCAGATTGGGCATGATGATGGCCCGTGCAAACTGGCGGGCGCTATCGCCAACCACCGCCTCCAGCGCCGCGCCATCGCGCAGGTGCAGGTGCCAATCGTCGGGGCGGATCAGGGTCAGGGTCGAAGCAGCGGGCATGGGATTCGAGGATATCGTCGTGGAAAGTGGCCCGGCCGTGGGGGTGGACAGCCCAGGCCGGCAGGATCAATCGGCCAGCGGCATGCCATGCTCGGCCAGGGCGCAGAACATCGCGCTGCCCATCGGAATCACGGCATCGTTGAAGTCGAAGCGAGGATTGTGCAGAACGCAGCCCTCTTCGGCGCCGCCCTGCCCCAGGCGGAAATACGCGCCGGGCTTCTGCTGCAGCATGAAGGAAAAGTCTTCCGAGCCCATGGACGGCACCAGGTCGCGCACCACGTTTTCCTTGCCGATCATCTCGGTCGCGATATCGGCCACCAGGTTGGCGTGTTGCGGCGTATTGATCGTGGCCGGGAACAGGCGCTCGTATTTCACCGTGGCCTTGGCGCCGAAAGCGCCGGCGATCGACCCCGCCAGCTGGTGCATGCGCGACTCGATCAGCTCCTGCACCGTCTTGCGGAAAGTGCGCACCGTGCCCACCAGCCTCGCCTCGCCGGGGATCACGCTCATCGCGCCCGGGTTGCCCGCCTGCATGGCCCCGATCGACACCACCGCGGAATCCAGCGGATTCACATTGCGCGACACGATGCTCTGCAAAGCCGTGATCATGTGCCCCGCCACCGTCACCGGATCGATCGTCTGGTACGGATGGGCGCCGTGGCCGCCGCGCCCTTCGATCAGGATCTCGAAGCGATCGGCCGCCGCCATCATGGGGCCCGGATTCACGCCGATCATGCCCGGCTTCAGGCCCGGCCAGTTATGCATCGCATAGATGGCATCGCAGGGGAACATCTCGAACAGGCCGTCGTCGAGCATGGCCTGCGCGCCGCCCCGGCCCTCTTCCGCCGGTTGAAAAATCAGCACGGCCGTGCCGTCGAAGTTGCGCGTCTGGGCCAGATAGCGTGCCGCGCCGATCAGCACGGCCGTATGCCCATCGTGGCCGCAGCCGTGCATCAACCCCGACTTGCCCGACTTGTGGCCGAAGGTATTGTCTTCCGTCATGGGCAGCGCATCCATGTCGGCACGCAGGCCGATCATGCGGCCGCTGTCGCAGCGCTTGCCGCGTATCACGCCGACCACGCCCGTCTTGCCGATGCCGCGATGCACTTCGATGCCCAGCGCCTCCAGCGCACCTGCCACAATGCCCGATGTACGCACTTCTTCGAAGCCGAGTTCGGGGTGGGCATGCAGATCGCGCCGAAGCGCAGTGAGTTCGTCATGGAACAGGCGGATGGATTCGAGAGCTGAGCGGGCGTACATAGTTGAAATGCAAATTACGGCAAGTGAGAGGGAAGAGACCCTTTATTTTAGTTGCTACAGAGGATAAATGGCTTTGTCTTTAAGGGTGAGACACGTTATGCTGCGGCCCGCAGGACAAATTTTCTAACTACCAGAAAGGAGAGCCGGATCATGGCCACTACCTCCAAGACCACGACCGCGCGCAAGCCCAATGCCGCGTTCATGAAGCCGTTGACCCCGAGCCCCGAACTGGCTGCCGTCATCGGCGCACAGGCAGTGCCCCGCACCGAAGTCACCAAGAAAATTTGGGACTACATCAAGCAACACAACCTGCAAGATGCCGCCAACAAGCGCAACATCAATGCCGACGCCAAGCTGCTCCCCATCTTCGGCAAAGACCAGGTCACCATGTTCGAACTGACCAAACTGGTCAATGCCCACCTGAAATAAGCAGGCAAAGCCTGGACGCACCCATGCGTCCCCAAGAGGCTTGCGCTTGAAACAAAAGAGGCCGCTCGCGCGGCCTCTTTTGCTTTCATGGCCAGGAACGGCCGTAGAAGGGCCACACAGGGCCCCAAGGCGCTTCACGTGTAGCTCGTGGGGGCTGCCCCTTCGAACAGGGCCAGCCAGCCCTTGATCAGGCGATACAGGGCCCACACCAGCGTGATCAGCACGCCGAGCCAGCCAATGAAGATCATGGTCAGGATGCCGCTCAGGAACAACCAGAGCACCGACCACCAGAAAGTGCGCAGCAGCCAGTCAAAATGCCCGGCATAGACCGTGCCTGCCGTGTCGGAGCGCTTGACGTACAAGAGCACCACGGCCGCCAGCGTGGCGACGCCCAGGATGCCGCCCGTCAGAAAGCCCAGGGCAAACAGGCCGTAGGCCACATGCGTCAATAAACGCAAATCCGGCCCTGCAGTAGGAACAGAAGTGGTCTGATCGCTCACGATTGCGGCTCCATGAATGTTTCAGGGTGTCGGGTATCCACATTATCTTACCGCACAAAGCCAAACGCCCCAGGCTGAGTAGCCTGAGGCGATATGGGGGGATAAGAGCCTGACGATGACCTACTTTCACAGATGTCCATCCACTATCATCGGCGCGGTCTCGTTTCACGGTCCTGTTCGGGAAGGGAAGGGGTGGTACCGAGACGCTATGGTCGTCAGGCGTAGCTGGGTTGAGGAGCT
>DASWPO010000005.1:0-2730 GCA_036404015.1 Bordetella sp.
CGCAGGGCCGGGGCAGGGTTCACTTTTTGCCGAAAATCGCTATGGTCCCGGCCTCATGGAACCGTTCAAAACGCTTGAGGGCGTCGCTGCCCCTCTGAACATGATCAATGTCGATACCGACATGATCATCCCCAAACAGTATCTGAAGACCATCCATCGCACCGGCCTGGGCAAGGCGCTGTTCGACGAACTGCGCCACAATCCCGACGGCAGCGAGAAGCCGGACTTCGTGCTCAACAAGCCGGCTTGGCGCAAGGCCAAGATTCTGGTGGCGGGCGACAATTTCGGCTGCGGTTCGAGCCGCGAACATGCCCCCTGGGCGCTGCTGGATTTCGGCATCCGCTGCGTCATCGCGCCCAGCTTCGCCGACATCTTCTATGGCAACTGCTTCAAGAACGGCATCCTGCCGATCAAGCTGCCGCAGGAAATCGTGGACAAGCTGATGGACGATGCCGAACGCGGCGCCAATGCCATCATCTCCATCGACCTGGAGAAGCAGGAAATCCGCGGTCCCGACGGCGGCATGGTCACCTTCGAGATCGACCCCTTCCGCAAGCAGGTCTTGCTGAACGGCTGGGACGATATCGGGCTGACCCTGCGCGACGAGCCGAAGATTTCCTCCTTCGAGGCGCGGCAGAAAACACAGACTCCCTGGATTTAGGACGCCTCCACGATGAACGAATACAAGCTGCTTCTGCTGCCGGGCGATGGCATCGGCCCCGAAGTGCTCGACGCCACCATGCGCGTGGTCGGCTGGTACGGCCAAAAGGGCCTGCCCTACCAGACCGAAGAAGCGCTGCTGGGCGGCGCGGCGATCGACGCCACCGGCCGTCCCGATCCCGACGAGACCTTTGAAAAGGCCATCGCCGCCGACGCCGTGCTGATGGGTTCGGTGGGCGGTCCCAAATGGGACGGCCTGCCCTTCGAGAAGCGCGCCGAGCGCGGGCTGCTCAGGGTGCGCAAGGACATGGGCGTTTACGCCAACTTGCGCCCGGCGCTGTGCTTCGATGCGTTGAAGGATGCCTCGACCCTGAAACCGGAAATCGTCTCCGGTCTCGATATCCTGATCGTGCGCGAACTGATGGGCGGCGTCTATTTCGGCCTGCCCAAGGAAACCACCACCCTGGCCGACGGCCAGAAGCGCGCGGTGGACACCGGCACCTATACCACCAGCGAGATCGAACGGGTCTGCCGCGTCGCCTTCGACATGGCGCGGCTGCGCGGCAACAAGGTGCACAGCGCCGAAAAATCCAACGTCATGGTCACCGGCGTGTTGTGGAAGGAAGTCGTCACCGACCTGCACAGGCGCGAATACAGCGACGTGGAACTGCACCACATCCTGGCCGACAATGCCGCCATGCAGCTGGTGCGCAATCCCAAGCTGTTTGACGTGCTGGTCACCGACAATCTGTTCGGCGACGTGCTGTCGGACGAAGCGGCGCAACTGACCGGCTCCATCGGCATGCTGCCGTCGGCCTCGCTGGGCGACAAGAAGGCCAACGGCCTGCCGTCGGCGCTGTATGAGCCGATCCATGGCAGCGCGCCCGACATTGCCGGCCAGGGCCTGGCCAATCCGATCGCCTCCATCCTCTCCTTCGCCATGTGCCTGCGCTATTCCTTCGGCCTGAAGAACGAGGCGCTGCGGCTGGAAAAGGCGGTCGATGCCGTGCTGGCGGAAGGCTATCGCACCGGCGACATCATGCAGCCGGGTAAGATCCGCGTCGGCACCACCGCCATGACCGACGCCATCCTCAAGGCGCTGGACAAGTCGGCCTAGGCCGCCAGCACATAGATATAGGCGGACACAGTTTCGCCCGCCGCATCCACGCGTGTGGGCACGCGGCGATAGCCTGGGCCTTCGAAGGCGTCGAGCTGCGGCCATTTCGCCGCCAGATCGGCGGATTCGAAAAGCTGCACCGCGACAGCGTCGCCCTGGCTGTCCAGAATGAGCGCGGGGAAGCCCATGCTGGCGCCCCAGCCTTTCTGCACCAGCCGGCCGCGCACGATGCCCGGGCGCCAGCTGCCATCAAGCGCCGCCAGAACATGCGCATTGGGTTTGCCGGGCGCCAGCGAGCCATAAACCGCCAGCCGCGTCTCAATACCGTTCGGCAATCAGTCGCCTTTGAGGTCGCGCCGCGCGGCATGCAGCAGCGGTTCGGTATAGCCGCTGGGCTGTTCCTTGCCCTTGAACACCAGATCGCTGGCGGCCTGGAAGGCGATGCCGCCATAGCCGGGCGCCATGGGGGTGTAGAAGGGATCGGCTTCATTCTGCTTGTCCACAACCACGGCCATGCGCTGCAGGGTTTCGGTCACCTGTTCCGGCGTGGCGATGCCATGCTCCAGCCAGTTGGCGATATGCTGGCTTGAGATGCGCAGGGTGGCGCGGTCTTCCATCAGGCCGACATCGTGAATGTCGGGCACCTTGGAACAGCCCACGCCCTGATCCACCCAGCGCACGACATAACCCAGAATACCCTGGGCGTTGTTGTCCAGCTCCTGCTGCACTTCCTCCGGTGACCAGTTGGGGCGGTCGGCCAGCGGGATGGTGAGGATGTCGGACAGCTTGGCGCGGGGCCGCGATTTCAATTCGTCCTGCCGCGCCGTCACGCTGACCTGGTGATAGTGCAGCGCATGCAATGTGGCGGCGGTGGGCGAGGGCACCCAGGCGCAGGAGGCGCCGGCCAGGGGATGGCCGATCTTGGCCTTCAGCATGTCGGCCATGCGGTCGGG
>DASWPO010000006.1:0-12507 GCA_036404015.1 Bordetella sp.
ACACCAGGCCCAGCAGCGTCGAGAGCACCAGGGAGCCAAGCGTCACCAGGATGGTGAGCTTGACCCCTTGGAGCAGCACGGGCAGATACTCCACCGCGTCATTGAAGAACTCCATCATGGCGTGCCGGCGGCTTTAGTTCAGGCCCCACTTCTTGAGAATGGCGTCGATGGTGCCGTCGCCCTTGAGCTTGGCCAGGGAGGCATTGATCGAGGCCAGCAGCGCCGGATCGTCCTTGCGGGTGGCGATGCCCACGCCGTTGATGATGATGGGCTGGTAGGTGCGGTTCATCTTCAGCTTGGGAAACTTGCCCTGGTTGATGGCGTAGGCCGCGATGGGAAAGTCCAGGAAGGCCGCCTGGATGCGGCCGGCGTTGACGTCGCTCATGAGGTCGGGCGTGGTGTCGTAGAGCTTGACCTCCTTGAACATGCCGCTGTCCTGCAGCGGCTTGACGAAGGCCGTGCCCACCTGCACGCCCACCGTCATGCCCTTCATGTCGGCGAAGCTCTTGTAGGGCGTGTCGTCGCCCTGGGGCACCACCAGGCCTTCGCCATAGGTGTAGATGGGGTCGCTGAAATCGACGACCTTCTTGCGCTCGTCGGTGATGAACATGGCAGCCGAGATCATGTCGACGCGCTTGGTCGTCAGCGAGGCGATCAGCGTCGAGAACTGCATGGGCTCGATCTGGGGCGTAAAGCCGGCGTCCTTGCCGATGGCCTTGGTGATGTCGACCATCACGCCTTCGATGGTGTTGGTCTTGGTGTCCAGGAAGGTGAACGGGCTGCCGGTGGGCGTGGAGCCCACCTTGAGCACCTTTTGCGCCTGCGCGCCGCCGCTGGCCAGGGCGGCCACCATCACGGCGGCGATCGTCAGAAACTTGAACTTCATGTTTATCCCCTTGCTGGTTGAATAGTGGAAATACAGGAAAGCCAGCCTTGATCAGGACCAGCGCGCGGTTTCGCCAGGCATCGGACGGCCGATGGCCCAGATCACCTCGGTTTCGATATTGCCGGGATTGCGCCAGCGGCGGCGCTCGTTTCCGGCATGGCAGAAGCTGTCGCCCGCCTTGAGCAGCATCACGCGCTGCTCGAGCCAGAGTTCGAGCTCGCCGCGCACGACCACGCCCACGTGCTCGTAGGCGTCGGTCGCGAACAACTCGTCGCCGCTGGATCCGCCAGGCGCGAGCACCGCGCGGCACAGCTCCAGGTTGCGCGAGGCCGGCGGGCTGTACATTTCTTTGTAGACCCCGCGCTCGGGGTTGTCGATGCGGCGGTGCTCGCCGACGCGCCGAATGCGCCCGTCGGCATCGCCCTTGTCGGGACCGGCATTGCGCAGCAGGTTTTCGACCGGCACGCCGTATTCGCGCGCCAGCGCCTGCAGCACCTTGAGCGACGGCGAACTCAGTCCGCGCTCGACCTGGCTGAGCAAGCCCAGCGAGATGCCGCACACCGCCGCCACGTCGGCCAGCGAACGACGCTGCCGCTTGCGCAGCTGGCGCAGTTGCTCGCCCAGCCAGAGGTCGACCAGGCTTTGGGCATGAACGGGGACGTCGACTGCGGCCGGCATGATGAAAATTTCATTTATATGTAATTTTCAATCCTAGGCGGCCGCGCAACGCAGCAACAAGCTGGGAGATTCCCTAGAAACCGGGAGAGCAACGCGGCGCATGCGCGCCTCGCGGTTCAGGACTTCGCGGGTAGCGAGGCGAGAAAGCGCTCGTCTTCGCGCGTAAGGCGGCCCTGGGCGCGGGCCTGCTCGATCAGGTCGGGACGGCGCTCGGCCGTCAGGCGCAGGGACTGCTCGCGCCGCCAGCGGGCGATGCGGGCATGGTGGCCGCTGAGCAGCGGCTCGGGCACAGCCACGTCTCCGTAGACCTCGGGGCGCGTGTAGTGCGGGCTGTCCAGCAGGCCGTCGAGCGCGGCATTGAAGGAGTCTTGCACGGCGGAATCGACGTCGTTGAGCACGCCGGGCAAAAGGCGCACCGCGGCGTCGATCATGGCCAGCGCCGCGATCTCGCCGCCGGACAGCACGAAGTCGCCCAGCGACCATTCGCACGTGACGCGCCGGTCGATGAAGCGCTGGTCCACGCCTTCGTAGCGGCCGCAGATGAAAATGGCGCCCTGCCCGGCCGCGGCCAGGTTTTCGGCCTCGCGCTGGCCGTAGCGCCGGCCCGTGGGCGAGAGCAGCACGACGGGCGCGGCAGCCAGGCCCTGCGCGGCGCGGTCGGCCTGGGCGGCATCGACCGCGGCCTCGAGCGGCGCGGCCATCATCACCATGCCCGGGCCGCCGCCATAAGGCCGGTCGTCCACGGTGCGGTGCGCGTCATGCGTGAAATCGCGCGGGTTCCAGACCTTCATGGTCCAGACGCCCTGCCCTGGTGCGTGGCTGTGCGCCCGGCCGGTAACCCCTAGGTCGCGGACCAGGCCGAACATGTCGGGAAACAGGGTGACGGCGTCGAAGCGCATCGCTTAGTGGGTGGACTTCAGTAGTCGGCGGGCCAGTCGCTGTCGATGCGGCGGCCGGCCAGATCGACGGCCTGGATGTGCGCCGCGACAAAAGGCACCAGCAACTCCAGCGGGCGCTCCTTGGCATCGAGCATGGGCTGCAACTCGCCACCGGGGCCGGCCTGCTGGCGCTGCACGCGCAAGATGGCATGCGCGCCGTTGTCCAGCACCTCGACCACCTGCCCCAGCAACTGGGCATCGGGTGCGTCCGTGGCTGTGGTGTAGAACGCACAACCGATCAGGTCGATCCAATAGTACTCGCCCTCGGCAGGAGCGGGAAAGGCGCTGCGCGAGGCCATGATCACGCAACCGCGCGCGGCCTCGGCCTGGTCGCGGTCGGCGATGCCCTGCAGCTGCGCCACGACGGTGGCGCCCTGGGGGCGGGCTTGAACGACGGGATAGGCGATCGGTTGCTGGGCTGCAGTTTGACCGCCGCCCTGGAGCTGCGGCGCGGGGCGTACAAGCCACCACTGCTTGACCGAACGCAGCACTTCGGCCTGCGCCGAGTGCGGCTGAACCTTCACCCAGCCCTTGATTCCGTAGGCCCCTAAGATGCGGCCCAGTTCAATCAGGTCAGCGGGTACGAGGCTCATGAGCTGCCAGATCAGGCAGCGATCTTGGCCGAGTAGTCCTTGACCAGACGCTCGACGGCGGGCGACAGCTGGGCGCCGTTGCCGGTCCAGTACTGCACGCGATCCAGCGAGATGCGCAGGTTCTCGGTGCCTTCATTGCCCACGGGGTTGTAGAAACCCACGCGTTCGATGAAACGGCCGTCGCGACGGTTGCGCGAATCGGTAGCAACCAGGTTGTAGAACGGGCGCTTCTTCGAGCCGCCGCGAGCCAGACGAATGACCACCATGGCAGGTAATCCTTTGAAGTGAAAGCCTAATGCTAGTGAAAGCCTAATGCTTTGATTTTGGAAAGCAGAAGATTCTAGCATTTAGGGGGGAGGCTTGCAATCTCCCCCTGCTGTATTTATTAGGGTCGAGCTTGGCTCTTTAGCCGTCGCGGACCCCGGAGAGAGTCCGATGCTCGGCGCACTGCGCCTGTGCTTCGGACTCTCTCCGGGGTCCGCGACTCACAGCCGAGTGCAGCCCCTACAAAACTTATCGCCAATTACCGTCGTTTGAGGAAGTGCTGGGTGCTGCCCTCTTCCCAGTGCTGGGCCAGCAGTTCGTTGCCGGTCTGCCGGGAGAAGGCCTGGAAATCGCGCACGGCATTGGGGTCGGTGGTGACCACGCGCAGCACTTCGCCGCTGGCCATCTGGGCCAGGGCCTTCTTGGCGCGCAGGATGGGCAGGGGGCAGTTCAGCCCCGCCGCATCCACCTCGTGCTGCCAGGCCGGCAGGCCGGCCTCGGCGGACGAGTCGCCGGGCGGGTCAGAGGCGCTCATCGACCCACTTCCGCACGCTGGCGATGGCGGCCGGCAAGGCCTGGGCATCGGTGCCGCCGCCCATGGCCATGTCGGGGCGCCCGCCCCCCTTGCCGCCCACCTGGCCGGCCACGAAGCCCAGCAGGTCGCCGGCCTTGATCTTGCCCGTCAGGTCGCTGGTGACGCCGGCGGCCAGGCTGATCTTGCCCTCGCCGCCCGCGGCCAGCACCACCACGGCGGACTTGAGCTTGTCCTTCAGGCTGTCGACCATGCCGCGCAGGGCCTTGGGATCGACCTCGCCCAGGCTGGCGGCCACGAGCTTGATGCCCTTGACCTCGGCGGCCTTGTCGGCCAGGTCGTTGCCGGCGCTGGCGGCCAGCTTGGCGCGCGCCTGGTCCAGGTCTTTTTCCAGCGCCTTGAGCTGGTCCTGCACCTGGGCGATGCGCTCGGGCAGCTCGGCCACGGGCGTGCGCAACTGGCCCGCCACCTTGGCCAGCAAGGCGTTCTGGCCCTGGGCCCAGTGCAAGGCGTTGTCGCCCGTGATGGCCTCGACGCGGCGCACGCCGGCGGCCACGCCCGTTTCGGACACGATCTTGAACAGTCCGATGTCGCCCGTGCGCTCGACGTGCGTGCCGCCGCACAGTTCACGCGAAAAGCCGATGTCGAGCACGCGCACGGTGTCGCCGTATTTCTCGCCGAACAAGGCCATGGCCCCGTCCTGCACCGCGTCGTCGAAAGCCATGACGCGCGCCTGCGTGGCCTGGTTGGCCAGCACCTGGGCGTTGACGATTTCTTCGACCCGGGTAATTTGCTCGGCCGTCATGGGCGCGTCGTGCGCGAAGTCGAAGCGGGTCTTGTCGGGGTCGACCAGCGAGCCGCGCTGCTGCACATGGCTGCCCAGCACCTGGCGCAGCGCCTTGTGCATGAGGTGGGTGGCCGAGTGGTTGCGCACGGTGCGGGCGCGGCGCGCGACGTCGACACGGGCCAGCAAGGTATCGCCCACTTTCAGCGCGCCCGATTCGAGCGTGCCGTGGTGGCCGAACACGCCGGCCTGGATCTTCTGCGTATCGGCCACGACAAAGCGGGCATTGCCGCCTTCCAGCAGGCCCGTGTCGCCCACCTGGCCGCCGGATTCGGCGTAGAACGGCGTGGCGTCGAGCACCACCACCGCGTTCCGGCCGCCGGGTTTGGAAACCGCCACGCTGTCGACCTGCGTCCCGTCCACATAGAGCGCCGTGACCTTGGCGCCGCTCAGCTCCAGGTGCTCGTAGCCTTCGAAGCGCGTCTGCGCGCCGTCGTAGCTCAGGCCCTCGGCCATCTTGAACTTGCCGGCGGCGCGGGCCTGCTTGCGCTGGTGTTCCATGGCGGCCTCGAAGCCGGGCATGTCGATCTCGATCTCGCGCTCGCGGCAGATGTCGGCCGTCAGATCCACCGGGAAACCATAGGTGTCGTACAGCGTGAAGAGCGTCATGCCGTCGAGCTGGCCGCCCTTGGCGATGCCGGCCGTGGCGGCGTCGAGGATCTTCATGCCGTTTTCCAGTGTTTCGCCGAAGCGCTCTTCTTCCTGCTTGAGCACCTGGGCCACGCGCTCGGCCGCCTGGGCCAGCTCGGGATAGGCCTCGCCCATTTCGGCCACCAGGTCGGGCACCAAACGGTAGAAAAAGGGCTTGGTCTGGCCCAGCTTGTAGCCGTGGCGCAGGGCGCGGCGGACGATGCGGCGCAGCACATAGCCGCGGCCTTCATTGCTGGGGATGACGCCGTCGACAATCAGAAACGAACAGGCGCGGATGTGGTCGGCGATGACCTTGAGCGAATTCTCGGCCAGATCCTGGATGCCGGTTTCGCGGGCGGCGGCCTTGATCAGGTTCTGGAAAAGGTCGATCTCGTAGTTGGAGTGCACGTGCTGCAGCACGGCCGCGATGCGCTCCAGGCCCATGCCGGTGTCCACGCAGGGCTTGGGCAGGCGCGGCATGTTGCCGGCGGCGTCGCGCTCGAACTGCATGAACACCAGGTTCCAGATCTCGATGTAGCGGTCGCCGTCTTCCTCGGGCGAACCGGGGGGGCCGCCCCAGATCTCGGGTCCGTGGTCGTAGAAGATTTCCGAGCAGGGGCCGCAGGGGCCGGTGTCGGCCATCTGCCAGAAGTTGTCGGACGCGTAGCGGGCGCCCTTGTTGTCGCCGATGCGGATGATGCGCTCGGGCGGCACGCCGATTTCCTTGGCCCAGATGTCATAGGCCTCGTCGTCTTCGTGGTAGACGGTCACCCACAGCTTTTCCTTGGGCAGCTTGTAGACCGAGGTCAACAGCTCCCAGGCGTAGTGGATGGCGTCTTTCTTGAAGTAGTCGCCGAAGCTGAAATTGCCCAGCATCTCGAAGAAAGTGTGGTGGCGCGCGGTATAGCCGACGTTTTCCAGGTCGTTGTGCTTGCCGCCGGCGCGCACGCTGCGCTGCGCCGTGGTGGCGCGCGTGTAGCTGCGAGATTCCTTGCCGGTAAAGACGTCCTTGAACTGCACCATGCCCGAGTTGGTGAAGAGCAGCGTGGGGTCGTTGCCTGGCACCAGCGACGAGGACGGCACGATGGTGTGTCCCTTGGACTGGAAGAACTGCAGGAATTTCTGGCGAATCTCAGAGACTTTCATCGTGAAATGATGGGGGATTTGAGCGAATCTTCCATTTTAGCTCAGGGTAGGCAGGGGAAGGGACACAACCGCTTCGCCTTGGAATTTGCGCCTGATACGAGACCCATGCTAGAATTTTTTTCTTCGCTTTGTACGCACAAAGCGTGGGGCGCATTAGCTCAGCCGGTTAGAGCGACGGAATCATAATCCGCAGGTCCCCTGTTCGAATCAGGGATGCGCCACCAAAGAATATCAAGCGCTTAGGCCAACTCTTCGGGGTTGGCCTTTTGCTTTTCTGCGGCTATGTACCCCACAGTGGTCGATACAAGATGTTCCCCACAGCCAGCCAAGAATCCTCTTGTACAGGTACGTTGTGGTCAGGCGGTCTTGGTGCTGGAACACCCTGGCCGCCGCTTCGCCTGATTACTGCTCCGTCAGGCGTCGGTCATGCTCGGTTCAAAACACCAGCGGCTTTATCTTCACGCGCTTTGCATTACGCGCCAGTACGTCATCGAGCGTTGCCATGCTCTTGGCCTTGGCATCGAGTGCCGCCGCCAGGTGTAGTGCATCCCCCGCTCGCAGACTGCTGGCCACATCCAACGTCAGCACCGCCGCACGGTGGAACGTGGACGGTTTGACTGGCCACAGTTGCAGGTCACTGGCGCAAAGTCGCTCGAACGCCTGCCATGCCGTCGCGCCCTGCTCGCCGGCAATCTGTCCCGTCCTCTGCTTGATACCCAAGGCGCTGGCAAATTCGGTCACGCACCACGCAGCAGAAATAAGCTCGTCGTCACAAGCGGCATACCACTTCGCGACGGCGATGCTCTTCGGTTCGTTCACGCACAGCGCGACCAGCACGCTGGTGTCCACATACACCATCAGTAGCGTGCCCCATGCCGCAATTCTTCCATTACGGACTCGCCCATCGGCATGGCGGCTCGCATTCCTTCAAGGTCATGCGCAAAGGCTTTGCGGTTCCATTTGGCCGTGCGAATGCAGATACCGCCGTCAATGGTCAGGCTGGCCTGCACCTGGTCGCCTTCCTTGATGCCCGCTTGGCGCACATAGTCGGCGGGAATGCGTAGGGCAAGGCTGTTGCCCCATTTAGCTATTTGCAGGTTCATATCCGCCCCCGTATTGATATACATTGATGTTTATACATTAAAGCGCCTTATTTGACGGCTCGCAACCCCGACTCGGCCTGCTCCGGCTGAAATTCGACGCCAGCCTCCAGCCATCCAAGCCTCAATCTTGGCGTACCACACACATGCGCAGCAGATCCAGGGGGCGGCAACGAGCGCCTTATTGCGGGCGATGCGAAGCTCTTTCATACGGCCATCAGCCGCGGTCTTGCTGGCGAATATCCCTATCGTTTTCCCGAATACTCGCGCCTATTGATCGACGGCATCCTGAACACGGTATACAGTACTTCGTCGACCTAACTCAGTATTCCTTTCCTGCCATGTCTGAATTCCTGCAAAAGATCGAGCGGCTCGACCTGCTCGGCGAACGTGTCTACCGTCAATTGCGCTCGTACCTCTGGTCGGGCAACGTGCGATGGGGCGAAATGCTGCGGGAAAGCGTGCTGGCCACCCGCCTGGGCGTGTCTCGCACGCCGGTGCGCGAGGCCCTGATGCGGCTGGCCAGCGAAGGCTTCCTGGAAGCGCGCGACCGCGGCTTTGCCGTGCCGGCGCTCGATGAAGAAGACATCGAGGACATCTATCACCTGCGGGTGCTGCTCGAAACCGACGCCGTCCGGTTCACCGCGTCGGTCGTCAAGCGCTCGCCTTCGCTGCTGGCGCCGATCCGGCGCACGATCGACCAGGCCGCCCTGGCCGTCGAAAAAGGCGACGACGAAATGTTCATCTCGGCCAACCTGGCCTTCCGGGCGGCATGGCTGAGCCTGGTAAAAAACCGCCGCCTGGTCGCCGCCGTGGAGCTCTATGCGGACCTGGTGCGCTCGCTGCAGATACTGAGCCTGGGCAACGGCCAGCGGCAGGTCATCGTGCTCGAAGGCATGAAGCAGATTTGCGCAAGCATCGAGAAAGGCGACGCCGACGCGGCGGCGCAGACCATGCTGCGCTACCTGGACATCGCCCGCCTGGCCATGCTGGAAAGCCTGCCGGCCATCGCGCGGCACAACGCCTCATAGCAAACCTTCGGCTTTGACGGGACCACCACAGCGGAGCATGGCCATGCGCATACTGTTTCAGAGCCTCATCGAAGCCGGACGAACGCCCGCCTATTTCCCGGGCATGCAGGCCAGGGTGGCGCGGATCGCCCGCCCCGGCGTCACGGTGGATTTCGTCGGCATGCCCGCGGGCATCTACGGCAAGTACGCGCCCTCGGACACGGTCAAGTATCCCTACATGGCGGCCTACGCTGCGCAGCTCATCCTGGAGAACGCGCTGCGCGCGCAGGACGAGGGCTATGACGTGTTCGCCGTGGGCTCGGTGCAGGACCCGGCGCTGGAGGAAGCCCGCTCGCTGGTGGACATCCCTGTGGTGGGATACGGCGAATCGGCCATGCACTTCGCCTCCTGCCTGGGCAGCAAGTTCGTCGTGCTCGTTTTCCAGCAGGGCTTCGACCAGATGATGGACCTGCGCGTGCAGCGCCTGGGCATGGCGGCGCGGGCGCTGCCCACGGCCGTCATCGAGGCCGGCTTCGATGACATCGGCCGTGGACTCTCCGGAAACGCCGACGCCCTGGTGGAATCCTTCGCCAAGACAGCTCGGCGGGCCATTTCCCAGGGCGCCGAGGTATTGATACCGGGCCAGTTGTATCTCAGCGAAGCCATCGTGCGCGCCGGCGTCACGCGCATCGACGACGTGCCGGTCATGGACGGCCTGAGCGCAACGCTGAAAATGGCCGAGGTGATGGCCGACTTCAAGCAGCTTGGCATCAGCGTCACGCGCCGGGGCTACCTGCATGCCCAGCCGCCGCGCGACATGGTGGAGCACGCGCGCCAGTTCCGCAGCCGCGCCGACGGTTCGGCGCCCTGACCCGCCGCGGCCCCACGCACATGGCGACTACGCTGCCCGCCTCTCCCCCCGCCCGCATGCCGGTGACGCTGGTCACGGGCTTTCTAGGCAGCGGCAAGACCACGCTGGTCAACGCGGTGCTGCGCTCGCCGGGGTTCGCCGGCTCGCTGGTCATCGTCAATGAATTCGGCGACGTGGGGCTGGATCACCTGCTGATAGCCAGCGCAAGCGACCAAGTCGTACTGCTGGACTCGGGCTGCCTGTGCTGCGCGGCCTCGGGCAGCCTGCGCGACACGCTCATCGACATCTACGCCCGCATCCCGAGCGGCGGCATCCCGGCCTTCGACCGCATCATCGTCGAGACCAGCGGGCTCGCCCACCCAGGGCCGCTGGTGGCGCAGCTCATCGGCGACTCCGCCCTGAACACGCGCTGCGCACTGGCCCAGGTATTGACACTGGTCGATGCGCAGACCGGCGCCGCAACGCTCGCGCGATACGCCGAAGCGCGGCACCAGGCTGCATTCGCAGACCGGCTCGTGATCAGCAAGGTCGATGCGGCCGCCTCCGAGAATATCGACTCGGTTCGACAGGCGCTGGCCGCTATAAACCCCGACGCCGCACTTGCGGCCTGGCATCGGGCGCTGCCGGCCGCGCCGCTGTTCCTCGCCGGCGAGGCCGGCGGCCAAACCATGCTGGAGCGTCCGGAAGTCTGGCTGCACAACCTGATGCGCGCACAGCCGCGCGAACATTCGCCGGGATTCCTGCAAGGCGTGCACGACGCGGCTTTCGGCCAGATCGGCAGTTGCGTGCTGCGCCCCGCGCAAGCCCCGATCGACTGGGCCACCTATGCGCACTGGACGGCCACGTTCAATGCCCGGTTCGGCCCACGGCTGCTGCGCTGCAAGGGCCTGCTGCCCTTGGGCGATGACGGCCGGCCCTGGATCGTGCAAGGCGTCCAGGGCTATTTCGCCCCGCCCGAACGCCTGGCCGCCTGGCCCGCCGGCTGCGAGCGCGGCTTTCTGGTGTGCATAGGCGACGGCATCGATCCCGCCGAACTGCAAGCCGTCATCGCGCCGGGCCTCGGCACGCCGACCCTTCCCTCTCCTGCTTTCTCCTGACCGACATCGACCATGACCAACAGTTATGTACTCCGCGGCGGCACCGTCGTGCGCGGCGACCATGAACCCCAGCCGCTCGACATTCTGGTGGCGGGCGAGCGCATCGCCGCGCTGCTGGCGCCCGGCACGCCCGTGGCGGCCGGCGTTGCCGAGCGCCGCATCGACGGCCTGCACGTCTTTCCAGGCCTGGTCGAGGCGCACATGCACTTCGGCTTCGGCGAAAAAATCACCGAATACCAGACCGAGACGGCGCACGCAGCCATCGGCGGATTCACCACCGTGCTGGCGTATTTCCTGAACAACGAAGCCTACGGCGAGGTCTATCGCCGCGAACAGGGCTATGCCCGGCCGCGCGTGCACACCGATTACGGCTTCCACTTCAGCACGGCCTCCGAGCTGCACCTGCAGGAGCTGGAGTCGTACGTGCGGGAGTACGGCGTCACCTCGTTCAAGTACTTCATGAATTTCAAAGGCGAGGAAGGCCGCTACCTGGGCCTGGACGGGACGGACGACGGCTATCTCTACACGCTGCTGGGCCGCGCGTCGCAGATCGGCGGCGTGACCGTGGTGTGCCATACCGAGAACATCGAGCTGGTCAACCGGCTGCGCAACGAACAACTGCAAAAAGGCATCACCACCCTGCGCGAATGGGAAGCCATCAAGCCGCCCATCACCGAGGCCGAAGCTGCCGTGCGCGCCATGCTGTTCGCCGAGCACCTGGGGGCCACCCTCTACATCCCGCACATGAGCTCGAAGCTGGGCCTGGACGAAGTGCGCCGCTGGCGCCAGCGCTACGACCGCGTGCATGTGGAGACCTGCCCGCACTACCTCACGCACACCAGCGACATGGACCTCGGCGGCATGGGCAAGGCCAATCCGCCCTTTCGCGGCCGCGCCGAGCAGGATGCGCTGTGGGAAGGCCTCTTCGACGGCAGCATCGACGTCGTGGCCTCGGACCACTGCCCGCGCAAGCGGGCCACGAAAGACAAGTCGCTATGGCTGGCCTCGCAGGGATTCCCCGGCACCGCCACCATCCTGCCCGTGCTGCTCAGCGAGGGGCATCACCGGCGCGGCCTGCCGCTGCGGCGCATTGCGCAGCTGGTGTGCTCGGCGCCCGCCCGCATCTTCGGCATCGCCGACCGCAAGGGCGGCATCGCGCCCGGCATGGACGCGGATCTGACGCTGGTGGACCTGAACCAGGAACGCGTGGTGCGGCACGAGGACCTGCTTTCGTATTCGGACTACAGCATCTACGACGGCTGGACCTTCAAGGGCTGGCCGGTGCAGACCATCCTGCGCGGCAAGACCATCATGCAGGACGGCCGGCTGACGGGCACGCCGGGCGACGGGCGATACCTCTTTCGCAACAACGACGGCACGCTGGCGGCCCCCGCGGACGCCGGCGCGCAAACCTGACCTATACGACCACGGAGCATCCATCATGACGACGCCTTGGAACGACATCATCAGCGAAGCCGAGCAACGCGCCTATGCCGCCGCCGGCTTCGGCAGACCCAGCGGACTCGGCAAGCGGCCCGCCCTGCTCATCATCGACATCCAGTACCGGACCGTCGGCACCGAGCGCAAGCCCTTCGACGAAGCCATCAAGGAATTCACCACCTCGTGCGGGGAAGCCGGCTGGCAGGCGGTCGACGCACTGGTCCCGCTGCTCAAGGTGTTCCGGGAGCGCGGCTGGCCCGTGATGTACCCGCACGTCGCGCCCAAGCAGGCCTACGACGGCGGCCGGCTGGCCGAGAAAGTGCCCGGCATCATGGGCATCCCGGCCAAGGGCTACGAATTCGTCGCGGAAGTAGCGCCCGCAGCAGGCGACGTGCTCATCCCCAAGAAGCACCCCAGCGCGTTCTTCGGCACCGCCTTGTGCAGCCACCTGATCGACAAGCAGGTCGACACCGTCATC
>DASWPO010000007.1:0-6087 GCA_036404015.1 Bordetella sp.
TAGGCTCCTGACAGAATTGCCTATCCTGAAAAATATCAGGGACGCAATTCACGAAGCCTCGGGCTTCGGCCCGCGCACCCGACCGGTGCGCAGGATCATTCATAAATATGGAGACAGCAATGGATCAAACCTTGCAGGGCACGGCCGCGCCGGCCATTTCACTTTCCGAGGAGGACCGCATCTACCGCAAGGTGAGCTGGCGCCTCGTTCCCTTCTTGATACTGTGTTACGTGGTGGCCTACCTCGACCGGGTGAACGTGGGCTTTGCCAAGCTGCAGATGCTGCAGGACCTGAACCTGAGCGACGCGGTCTACGGACTGGGCGCGGGGATCTTCTTCATCGGGTATTTCATTTTCGAGATTCCCAGCAATGTGATCCTGCACCGGGTGGGCGCCAAGCTGTGGATTGCCCGCATCATGATTACCTGGGGCCTGGTCTCGGCGGCCATGATGTTCACCAATTCGGCGACCACCTTCTATGTGCTGCGCTTCCTGCTGGGCGCGGCGGAGGCCGGCTTCTTTCCGGGGATCATCCTCTACCTGACCTACTGGTACCCCAATGCCCGCCGCGGCCGGATGACGACCCTGTTCATGGTGGCGATCCCGCTGTCGGGCCTGATCGGCGGGCCGCTGTCGGGCTGGATCATGTCGTCGGTCAGCAGCCACGGCCTGGCCGGCTGGCAGTGGCTGTACCTGCTGGAGGGGATTCCTTCGGTCATCGTGGGCATCGCGGTGCTGTTCTTTCTGGATGACCGCATCGAGAAAGCCAAGTGGCTGACCGACAGCGAGAAGGCGGTGCTGAGCCGCAATATCGCGGCCGAAGACCAGGTGAAGGAAGATCCGCCGATCACGGCCGCGATGGGCATGCCGCGCGTGTGGGCGTTCGCGCTGACCTATTTCTGCTTCGTGATGGGCCTGTACGGGGTGGGGTTCTGGATGCCGACCCTTATCAAGAACACGGGGGTGTCGAGCACCCTGGAGATCGGCCTGCTGACGGCGATTCCGAATGTGTTCGCGGTGATCGGCATGATCCTGATCGCGCGCAGTTCGGACCGCGCCCACGAGCGCCGCTGGCATTTGGCGATTCCGGCGGTGTTTGCGGCGCTGGGGCTGGTCTGGACGACGATGGCGGTCAATGTGCCGGCGGCGATGATCGCGCTGACCGTGGCCAATATCGGCATCTGCGCGGTTCTGCCCTTGTTCTGGAGCCAGCCGACGGCCATCCTGAGCGGCACGGCGGCGGCGGCGGGTATTGCGCTGATCAATTCCGTGGGCAACCTGGCGGGCTTTGTCAGCCCGTATCTGGTGGGCTGGCTGAAGGATTCCACGGGGTCGACCAACGCGGGGATGTACCTGTTGGCGGGCAGCCTGGTGGTCGGCGGGTTGATCGCTTTGTCGCAGCCTGCGCGGTTGGTGAATAAATAAGCGGCTGGCGCTTGCCCGCTTTTCAGGGTCCCCGCGCCGCCTCCCGACGGACTCACGGCAACGCGAAGGCGTAGCAGGCTTGGAGATGTCGCAAGCATTGGTGCCGGGGCATGGGGTGTGCGGATGCGTTGAGCGGCGGGCAGCCCCCGCAGGGGGCCGAGGGCGCCTGCATGCGCCCGAGCCGCCGCGATGCATCCGCGCACCCCATGCCCCGGCACCAATGCGGCTCAAGAACTCAATACGCTATTCCGCGTGCTCAATCACCAACTGCACGTTCACCATCCCGTTCCACACGTTCTGCTCCAGCCGGTAAGCCGCCTGAATGCGCTCAGGCGAGGGCTGGTCGTGGTTGAACCAGATGGCGTCGAAGCGCTGCTGGCCGCGTTCCAGGGAGAGCTTCATGTGCTTGCCGCCGACCAGGCGCTGGCTGCGCACATAGAACTCGTCGAGAAAGAGCGGGGCGGCGAAGCCGGCGCCCCAGACCTGCTGCTGCAGTAGCCCGGCGACGTCGGCGTTGGCGTAGCCGGATTCGAGCGAGCCGTCGGTCTCGATCAGCGGCTCGAAAGCGTCGCGGCCGGTGAGTTCGCGCACGGCGGCGTCGAAGGCGCTGGAGAAGGTGGGGAAATCGCCTCGGCCCAGGGTGAGGCCGGCCGCCATGGCGTGGCCGCCGAACTTGCGGATGAGGCCGGGGTTGCGCTTGGAGACGAGGTCCAGCGCATCGCGCAAGTGCACGTCGGGAATGGAGCGGCCGGAGCCGCGGATTTCGTCGTCGCCGGCGGGCGCGAAGGCCAGGGTGGGGCGCCAGAATTTTTCTTTCAGGCGCGAGGCCACCAGGCCGACCACGCCCTGGTGCCAGGAATCGTCGTAGACGCAGACGCAGGCGCCCAGCGCCGCATCGGCGCTGCTTTCCAACTCCGCGGCCATGGCGGCCATGGCCTGGTCGCGCATCTCGGCCTCGATGCCGCGGCGTTCGCGGTTGATCTGGTCGAGCTGGCGGGCCAGGTCCAGGGCCTGCGCCTCGTCGTCGGTGGTGAGGCAGGCGATGCCCAGGCTCATGTCGGCCAGGCGCCCGGCGGCGTTGATGCGCGGGCCCAGGGCAAAGCCCAGATCGAAGCTGCTGGCTTCGCGCGGTTCGCGCGAGGCCACGGCGAAGAGCGCGCGCAGGCCGGGCTGCAGGCGGCCGCTGCGCATGCGCGCCAGGCCCTGGGTGACGAGCAGGCGGTTGTTGGCGTCGAGCTTGACGACGTCGGCCACGGTGCCCAGGGCGACCAGGTCGGACAGCGCGTCCAGGCGCGGGCCGCCGTCGGGCGGATAGACGCCGCGGCGGCGCAGCTCGGCGCGCAGGGCCAGCATGAGGTAGAAGATCACGCCCACGCCGGCCAGGTTCTTGGACGGAAAGCCGCAGCCGGGCTGGTTGGGGTTGACGATGGCCAGCGCCGCGGGGAGCGTGTCGCCGGGCAGGTGGTGGTCGGTGACGACCACGCCGATGCCGGCGGCGTTGGCCGCGGCCACGCCGTCGACGCTGGCGATGCCGTTGTCGACGGTGATGATGAGGTCGGGCTTGCCGTTGGCGTGGCGCAGGGCCAGTTCGACGACGGCGGGCGACAGGCCGTAGCCGGTCTCGAAGCGGTTGGGCACCAGGAAGTCCACGTTCGCGCCCATGGCGGCCAGGGCGCGCAGGCCGACGGCGCAGGCGGTGGCGCCGTCGCAGTCGTAGTCGGCGACGATGAGCAGGCGCCTGCCTTGCTGGATCGCATCGGCCAGCACGGCGGCGGCGTGGCCGGCCTGGGTGAGCTGGCTGGGCGGCAGCATGGTTGGCCAGGCCAGGCGGGTCTGGTCGGGATGGGTGACGCCGCGGGCGGCCCACAGGCGCGAGAGCAGCGGATGGATGCCGGCAGCTTCCAGCGCGCGGCGGGCATTGGCATCGGCAGGACGGACGGTTAGACGGGGCGAGACCACCAGGTATTCCAGTTGTATTTGACGGGGGGCAGCCAGCGCAGCAGGCCGGCGCGCGGTTTGAAGCCCAGCCGCACCTGGCGATCGGTGCCCAGCAGCAGCACCTCGATGTGGGGGGCGGGCAGGCGGTATTTGCCCTGGGCCAGCGGAGCCAGGCGCTTCGCGTCGAGTTCGGCCAGGGCGTCGAGCCAGGCGGCCCAATCGCCTTCGCGCTGGGGAGCCAGCAGGGCGTCCAGCACCTGGGCGGGCCGGGCCAGCTTGGGCGCGGGCCAGGGCGTGGCGCCGCCGTAGAGCCACAGCGCGTTGACGGGCGCCACGCCGCGGGCGGCGCGGGCTTCGTTGACGGGGTGTTCGTACCAGGCCATCTGGATTTCGTTGAGCAGGCGGCGCCAGGGGCGCGTGCCGGCGTCGTGCTGCCACCAGGCGTCCAGCGGCTGGCCGGCGACGGCCTGGGGGCTGGCGGTTTCGGGGCGCAGGCCGTCGGGCAGGCGCAGGCGCCAGCGGTTCGGCGCCAGCGGTTCGGCCGTAAAGCCGCTGTCCTGGAAGACAGGCTGGGCGGCTTCGAACAGGATCTGGCTTTCCGCGGCGCGCAGGTCCATCAGATCGGGAGACAGCAGGGTGGCGCGGTCGGTGCCCAGGGCCAGGTGGGCCAGCTCGCCCAGCCAGACGGCCTCGCCCTCGCGGCAGGCCTCGCCGGCCAGCAGGGGGCCGAGGCCGGCGCCCCAGGGCAGGCCGGGCTGGGCGGTGTAGCCGGCCTGTTCCAGTTGCCAGGCCTCGTAGGGGGTGCAGCCCCGGACGCGCAGGTCGCAGGACTCGGCCTGAGCCTGGGCCATCAGCAGCCAGGCATGCAGGGTCGGCGCCCGTTGAGGCAGGTGCTTGGCCAGTTCGCTGGCGACGGAGGAGTCGGGCAGGGCGCCCGGAAGCACGATGAGCATGGCGGGATTGTAGTCGCCTCGCCAAGACTGATTCAGTCCGCTTCAGGGTTTGGGATTGCCGGCGCAAATATGCGCAATAATGCGCACGTGCTCAAAATACCTTACGAATTCTGGATAGGCGCCCGCTATGCGGGCATGGCCCGCTGGTGGGGCAAAAACAGCAAGCGGGGCGATCGCTTCGTTTCCTTCATCGCGGCCTCCAGCATGGCCGGCATCGCCCTGGGCGTGGCCGCGCTGATCGTGGTGCTGTCGGTGATGAACGGCTTTCAGAAAGATGTGCGCGACCGCATGCTGTCGGTGCTGCCGCACATCGAGCTCTACGTCCCCGGCGCTGCGCCCGAGCAGGTGCTGGCGCAGTGGCAGCGGTTCGCCGACCTCGCCAAGGAAAACCCCGCGGTGCGCGGCACCGCGCCCTTCGTGGCGGCCCAGGCCATGCTGGTGCGCGGCCAGGCCCTGAGCGGCGTGCAGGTGCGCGGCATCGATCCCGCCCTCGAAGGCAATGTGTCGGATCTTCCCAAGCAGATGGTCGCCGGCAAGCTCGACGACCTCAAGCCGGGCAGCTTCGGCCTGGTGCTGGGCAGCGACCTGGCCGACACCCTGAGGGTGAAGGTCGGCGACACGGTGCTGATGCTGGCGCCGCAGGGCAGCATCAGCCCGGCGGGCTTCGCGCCGCGCATGCGGCAGTTCACCGTGGCGGGCATTTTTTCTTCCGGCGACTACCAATACGACTCGTCGCTGGCCTTCGTGGACACCGACGACGCGGCGCGCGTGTTCCGCGACAGCGGCACGGCCGGCGTGCGGCTGCGCGTGGCCGATATGCAGCGCGCGCCCGAGGTGGCCGCCGAGCTGTCGCGCACGCTGCCGTCCTACGTCATCCCCAGCGACTGGTCGCGCAACAACCGCACCTGGTTTGCCGCGGTGCAGACCGAAAAGCGCATGATGTTCCTGATCCTGGCGCTGATCGTGGCGGTGGCGGCCTTCAACCTGCTGTCCTCGCTGGTGATGGCCGTCAAGGACAAGCAATCCGACATCGCCATCCTGCGCACGCTGGGCGCCGGTCCGGGCGAGGTGGCGCGGATCTTCCTGGTGCAGGGCGCGCTGATCGGCGTGCTGGGCACGCTGGCGGGCGTGCTGGGCGGCATGCTGCTGGCCTACAACATCGAAACCGTCGTGCCTTTCATCGAACGCCTGTTTGGCGTGCACTTCCTGCCGCGCGAGGTGTATTTCATCAGCGAACTGCCCTCCGACCCGCAGGCGCGGGACATCATCACCATCGGCCTGACCTCGCTGGTGCTGTCGCTGCTGGCCACGCTTTACCCCAGCTGGCGCGCCTCGCGCCTGCAACCCGCCCAGGTGCTGCGCCATGACTGACGCCGCCACGTCCGCAGCCGGGTCCACAACGCCGGCGCTCCAGGCCGAGCACCTGACCAAGTTCTACGACGAGGGCCCGGCGCGCATCGACGTGCTCACGGACGTGTCGCTGACGGTGGCGCGCGGCGAGATGGTGTCCATCATCGGCGCCTCCGGCTCGGGCAAGAGCACGCTGCTGCACATCCTGGGCCTGCTGGACGTGCCCACCGAGGGCAGCGTGACGGTCGACGGCACGGCCGCGGCCGGCCTGAGCGAGACCGCCAAGAGCGCGCTGCGCAACCGCAGCCTGGGTTTCGTCTACCAGTTCCACCACTTGCTGCCGGAATTCTCGGCGCTGGACAACGTGGCCATGCCCCTCATCGTGCGGCGGCAAAGCCGCGCCGCCGCGCGCGCGGCGGCGC
>DASWPO010000008.1:0-13514 GCA_036404015.1 Bordetella sp.
GCGCCCATGTCCTCCCGCCGCAGACGGTGGAACAGGATGATCTCGTCGATCCGGTTGAGGAACTCGGGCCGGAAGTGGGCGCGCACCACGCCCATCACCTCGTCCCGCGCCTCCTCGACATCTTCGCCGTCCTTCTGCATGGCCAGGAACTCGGACCCGAGGTTCGAGGTCATGATGATCAGCACGTTGCGGAAATCGACCGTGCGGCCCTGGCCGTCGGTCAGCCGCCCGTCGTCGAGCACCTGCAAGAGCACGTTGAAGACGTCGGGGTGGGCCTTCTCGACTTCATCGAGCAGTATCACGCTGTAGGGCTTGCGGCGTACGGCCTCGGTGAGATAGCCGCCCTCTTCGTAGCCCACGTATCCCGGCGGCGCGCCGATCAGGCGGGACACCGAGTGCTTCTCCATGAACTCGCTCATGTCGATGCGGACCATGTGGTCTTCCGAGTCGAACAAGAAGTCGGCCAGCGCGCGGGTGAGCTCGGTCTTGCCCACGCCCGTGGGGCCCAGGAACAGGAAGGAACCCAGCGGGCGCGAGGGGTCGGACAGGCCGGCGCGCGAGCGCCGGATGGCGTCGGACACCAGGTGCACGGCCTCGTCCTGGCCCACCACGCGGCGGTGCAAAAAGTCTTCCATCTTGAGCAGCTTGTCGCGCTCGCCCTGCATCATCTTGGACACGGGGATGCCGGTGGCGCGCGAGACGACCTCGGCGATCTCTTCGGCGCCGACCTGGGTGCGCAAGAGGCGCGGCTTGCCGGCCTCGGCGCCGCCCGCTTGCTGCTCGGCCTTGTCGGCGGCCTTCAGGCGCGCTTCCAGCTCGGGCAGCTTGCCGTATTGCAGCTCGGCGAGCTTGTCGAACTGGCCCTTGCGCTGCATCTCGGCCATCTCGGCGCGCACGCGGTCGATCTCTTCCTTGATGACCTGGGTGCCCTGCACCGCGGCCTTCTCGGCCTTCCAGATTTCCTCGTAGTCGTTGTACTCGCGCTGCAGCTTCTCGAGTTCTTCCTCGATGACGGCCAGGCGGCGCTTGGAGGCGTCGTCGGTTTCCTTCTTGACGGCCTCGCGCTCGATCTTGAGCTGGATGATGCGGCGGTCGAGCTTGTCCATCACTTCCGGCTTGGAGTCGATCTCCATGCGGATGCGCGCGGCGGCCTCGTCAATCAGGTCGATGGCCTTGTCGGGCAGGAAGCGGTCGGTGATGTAGCGGTGCGAGAGTTCGGCCGCGGCCACGATGGCCGGGTCGGTGATCTCCACGCCGTGGTGGATTTCATAGCGTTCCTGCAGGCCGCGCAGGATGGCGATGGTGGACTCGACGTCGGGCTCGTCGACCAGCACCTTCTGGAAGCGGCGTTCGAGCGCGGCGTCCTTCTCGATGTACTTGCGGTATTCGTCGAGCGTGGTCGCGCCGATGCAGTGCAGCTCGCCGCGCGACAGCGCGGGCTTGAGCATGTTGCCGGCGTCCATGGCGCCCTCGGCGCGGCCGGCGCCCACCATGGTGTGGATCTCGTCGATGAAGACGATGTCCTGGCCCTCGTCCTGCGAGAGCTCCTTGAGCACGGCCTTCAGGCGCTCTTCGAACTCGCCGCGGAACTTGGCGCCCGCGAGCAGCGCGGCCAGGTCGAGCGACAGCACGCGCTTGCCGCGCAGGCTTTCCGGCACTTCGTCGTTGACGATGCGCTGCGCCAGGCCTTCGACGATGGCGGTCTTGCCCACGCCGGGTTCGCCGATGAGCACGGGGTTGTTCTTGGTGCGGCGCTGCAGGATCTGGATGGCGCGGCGGATCTCGTCGTCGCGGCCGATTACGGGGTCGAGCTTGCCCAGGCGGGCGCGCTCGGTGAGGTCGATGGTGTACTTGGCCAGCGCCTCGCGGTTGGACTCGCCCTCGGCGGCCGAGACGCTCTCGCCGCCGCGCACGGCGTCGATGGCGGTTTCCAGCGCTTTCTTCTGCAGGCCCGCGTCGCGCAGGATGCGGCCGGCATCGCCCTTGTCGTCGGCCAGGGCCAGCAGGAAGAGTTCGCTGGCGATGTAGGTATCGCCGCGGCGGGCGGCTTCCTTGTCGACGCGGGTGAACACGCCCTGCAATTCGCGGCCGACCTGCACCTCGCCGCCGCCCTGCACCTGCGGCAGGTTCTTGATGGCGGCATCCAGCGCGGCCTGGACGCGGTTGACCGCCACGCCGGAACGGGCCAGCAGGCTGGACGCGCCGCTGTCGGCGTCGCCCAGCAGGGCGGCCAGCACGTGGACGGGCTCGATATAGGGATGGTCGTTGCGGGCGGCGAGGCTCTGGGCGTCGGCCAGCGCTTGCTGGAACTTGGTGGTAAGTTTGTCGAATCGCATAGTGGTCGGTTGGCTGATGTTGAGAGCCAGCCGCCAGGCAGATTGCGAGGCGCGGCTCGATGATCTGCATATGGGGTCCGGGCCACGGATTTCAACACCTGTCCATACCCGACCCGTGCTTTATGAGCCTAACCATTTTCGTCTACGGCACGCTACGCGGCGGCGAGGCCAACGACCTGGCCCTGGCCGCCGCCCGGGCGGGCCTGCCGCCGCCGCAAGCGCTGGGCCCGGCCCGGGTGCCGGGCAGGCTGGTGGATTTCGGCGACTGGCCCGGACTCCTGCCCGACGGTCCCGGCACCGTGCTCGGCGACCTGTACGCCGTCGACCCCAGCCTGGTCGCGCTGATGGACGCGATCGAGGAATACACCCCGGACGCCCCCTGCTGCTTCGTGCGCCGCCCGGTCCAGGCGCGCACCGCGGCCGGTCCGGTCGACTGCCAGTACTACCCCATCGATCCGGCCTTCCGAGGACAGGCTCGCGACATACCCGGCGACGACTGGATCGCCTGGCGGCGGCAGCGCAGGCACCAGGCCTGATCAGGCATACTGCCGCTGTTGCCGTTGCACCGCCGCACCCAAGGAATTTCCGCATGACGCTTGCCAACGCTTCCCCCGCCACCGCGGCGGCTTCGCTCACCGCCCTGGAAACCCCGGCCCTGGTGCTGGATGCCGAGCGCATGCAGGCCAATGCCCGCATGATGCTGGATCGCGCCCGCAGCCTGGGCGTGGCGCTGCGCCCCCACGTCAAGACGGCCAAATGCCTGGAGGTGGCCCTGGCCGCCTGCGGCGGCAAACCCGGGCCGATCACGGTCTCCACCCTGAAGGAAGCCGAGCAGTTCTTCGCCGCCGGCTATACCGACATTCTCTATGCCGTGGGCATCGTCCCCGGCAAACTGGCCCACGTCGCCCGGCTGCGGCGCGCCGGCTGCGACCTGAAGATCCTGCTCGACAACGCCGCCGTGGCCCAGGCCGTCGCGCAGGCCCGCAAGACCGAAGCCGTCGACCTGCCCACCTTGCTGGAGATCGACAGCGACGGCCACCGCAGCGGCCTGCATCCCGCCGACCCGGCGCTGGCCGCCATCGCCGGCCAGCTGCGCGCGGGCGGCGTCACGGTGGCCGGCGTCATGACCCATGCGGGCGAATCCTACAACTGCGGCAGCCTCGCCGAGATCGAGGCCATGGCCGAACAGGAGCGCGCCGCCTGCGTCCAGGCGGCCCAGCGGCTGCGCGCCGCGGGCCATGCCTGCCCCATCGTCAGCGTGGGCTCCACGCCCACGGCGCGCTACGCGCGCAATCTGCAGGGCGTGACCGAATTGCGCGCGGGCGTCTACATCTTCTTCGACCTGGTCATGGCCGGCCTGGGCGTCTGCACGCTCGACGAAATCGCCCTCTCGGTGCTGGTGACCGTGCTCGGCCACCAGCCCGACCGCGGCTGGATCCTGACCGACGGCGGCTGGATGGCCATGAGCCGCGACCGCGGCACGGCCAGGCAGGCCGAAGACCAGGGCTACGGCGCCGTCTGCGATCTGGCGGGCCGCCCCATCGCCGGCCTGAAGATGCGTGACGCCAATCAGGAGCACGGCATCCTGGCCTTCGACGCGGCGCAAGGGTCGCCGGACCCGCAGGCGGCATTCCCCATCGGCACGCTGCTGCGCATCCTGCCCAACCATGCCTGCGCCACCGGCGCGCAGCACGGCGCCTACCAGGTGGTGCACGGCGACTCGCCGCACATCGACGCCGTCTGGCCGCGCTTTAGCGGCTGGTGACACCAACGCCATGAACCTGCGCGCGCGATATCGGCGGCTGCCCGGTCTGTGGGCCATGCTGCTGCTCGCCGCTTCGGCGTCGAGCGCGGCGCAGCCGCCGCCCGCCCCGGCCGACCCCTATGCCGACCCCGCGCCCGCGCCGGCGCGCAGCGCGCCGGCCTGGCAGCGCCTCGAGCTGGGCGCCAAGGGCCATCGCTATGCCTTCCCCGTCTATGCCAGCCAGCGCCTGAATGCGCCCGGCGCCCTGCGCAAGGTGCAGCGCCTGGTGATCGTGCTGCACGACGAGCGGCGCGAGGCCGAACGCAGCCTCGAGGCCATTACCGCGCTGTATGCCGGCCAGGCCGAACATGACGCCGACACGCTGGTGATCGCTCCCAGGTTCCCGGGACTGGTGGACGCCGGCTTCGGCAGCATGCCGGCCTGGCGCCGCACCGGCTGGATGGAGGGCCAGCCCAGCGCCGCGGCACAAGGCAGGCCGGCCCCGGTAGGCGCCTTCCAGGTCATCGACGACCTGTTGCGCGAACTCACCGCTCCCGGCCGCCTGCCGGCGCTGCACGCCATCGTGGTGGCCGGCCACGGCGCCGGCGCCCAGATGGCGCAGCGCTACGCCGTGCTCAATCCGCTGGACGAAAGCCTGCGCGCCACCGGCCTGGCCCTGAGCTATGTGGTCGCCAATGCCGAGTCCTACCTGTATCTGTCGCCGGAACGGCCCAACCGCAACGGCCGCGGCTACACGCGCTATGAGCGCGGCATCTGCCCGACCTACGACCAGTACCGCTATGGGCTGGAATCGATGCCGGCCGCCCTGGACGCCTACCAGGGCAAGCTCGACCATGCCCGGCTGGCCGCCCGCTACGCCCAACGCCGCGTGGTCTACCTGATGGGCGGCGCCGACAACAACCCCGAATACCCCGGCCTGGACAAGGGCTGCGGCGCCGAGGCCCAGGGCGCCACGCCGCTGGCCCGCGGCCTGGGATATTGGGGCTATGAAATACGCACGCCGCCGCATGGCGCGCCGGCCGCGAGGGCGGGCGGCGCGGCAAGGCCGTCGCACCAGGGCTTCATCGCCATGGGCGCCGGCCACAGCGAGACCGACCTGTATGCCTCGGCCTGCGGCGCGCAAGCCCTGCTGGGCGATGGCGACTGGGCGGTGGGCGCAGCCTGCAAGGCGCTACCCACCGGCGAACCGCCTGCCCGCCCGAACGGCAAGGCGCGCCAGTAGGCCTGGCTTTCAATCCCGCCGGGCGCCGGTCAGCGGCAAGGGCGCGCGCACCGCCGGCGCGAAGCACGTCTCACGCTTCGCCTACAAAGGATCGGCATCCAGGCGCACCACGATGCCCTCCAGTTCGGGCGCGGCGGCGGGGTACTTCCGCATCACCAGGGGGTCGTGGCCGGGGATGACGTGGCCGGGCGTCTGCGCCAGGCGGCGCAGCGTGCCGTAGCCCTCCAGCGCGGCCCCCACGTTGAACATGGTGGGAAAGACCCGCTGCTTCTCGAAGTGCTCGTAGAAATGGCAGGTGTCGGAAGCCAGCACGACCCAGCCGCGCCGGGTGTGAACCCGCACGCACTGCAGGCCATCGGTGTGGCCGCCTATCCGGTGCAGGCTGATGCCGGGCGCCAGCTCGGCCTCGCCGTCGTGAAACACGACGCGGTGCTGATACACCAGCCGGACCATGCCCGCGACTTCCTCGGCCTCGTAGCCGTGGCTGAACGGGTGGTGGCACATGTACCGGCCCGTGGCGTAGGCCATCTCGGCGTCCTGCAGATGGAAACGCGCCGCGGGAAAGTCGTCGAAGGTGCCCACGTGGTCGTAGTGCAGATGCGTAATGACGACCTCGCCGACCTCCTTCACGTCCACCCCCAGCAACGCCAGGCCTGCGGCCGGCGTGCGCAGCAGCGTACGGCCGCGTTTTTTGGCCACGTCGGCGCCAAAGCCCGTGTCGATCACGTACTGCCTGCCTGCGCCTCGCACCAGCCACAGGTAGTAGTCCATCGGCATGGGCGCATCGTGCGGATCGCCGCCGATGAAATGGCTGGCGCGCCGGGCGTCACGCGTGGCGTACCGGATGGCGTAGACCTGGTAATGGGGCAGCGTGGAGCCTTCGGCGGACATGGGATTTCCAGAGGGTGAGTGGAATAGGAAATGCGGGGCTTCAACGGGCCAAACGCCCTGATTGGAACGCCGCCGCTAGGCGTCGTCGGCGATCTTCACGACCTGCTTGCCGATGTTCGTCCCGCGCAGCACGCCGACAAACGCCGCCGGCGCGCTGCGCAGCCCATGCGCCACGCTCTCCTGGAAATACAGCTCCCCCGCTTTGAGGCGCTGTTTCAACTCGCCGAGCGCGGCCTCCCGGCATTGCGGATAATGGGTCACGCGGAACCCCAGCAAGGCTGCATTGCGGTTCAGGATCTCGCCGATGTGCTTCATCCCGTAGGGCTCGACCAGGTTGTACTGCGACACCAGGCCGCACAAGGCGATGCGCGCTCCATCGTTGAGATGCTGCAGCACCTGGTCGAAAATGGGCCCGCCGACATTTTCGAAATCCACGTCGATCCTGCCGGGCGCCGCCTCGGCCAGCTGTTCGCCGAACCTGGCGTCCTTGTAATCAACGCACGCATCGAAGCCGAACTTCCCGGTTGCCAGCCCGCATTTCAGCGCACCGCCGGCAATGCCGACCGTGCGGCAGCCGGTCGCCCTGGCCAGTTGGCCCGCCACGCTGCCCACCGCGCCCGCGGCGGCCGACACGACCACCGTCTCCCCGGCCCGCGCCTTGGCGACCTCCCGCAGGCCTACCCAGGCGGTGATGCCCGGGCTGCCCAGCACGCCGAGGTAGGCCGACGGGGCGATGCCGTCGAGCTCGATTTTTTCCAGGTCGTGCACGCGGCCCAGGCTGTATTGCTGCCAGCCCAGGGAGCCGCGCACCCAATCCCCTTCGCGATAGGCGGACGAGCGGCTGCGGACCACGCGGCCCATCGTCCGGCCGACCATCACGCCGCCCAGCAGCAGCGGCTGGGCATACTGCACGCCGGGCATCATCTGCCGGCGCTGATAAGGGTCGATCGAAAGCCATACGTTGCGAACCACGATCTCGCCCTCGGCCGGCTCCGGGATCTCGGCTTCATGAAAAGCGAAACAATCCTCGTCGACCCAGCCCGCGGGCGGCTTGACGAAGCGAACTTGCAGGTTCGATGGCATGGCTGTCTACTCCTCTTGCATTTATCGTTTTATGAGCCCTGCCGAAATCCCGGCGAGATTGTCGGCCGAGGCCACGCCGGAGATCGCGGCATAGCTGGCCGCGGCCCCTTCCGCGCCCAGCACCGGCGTGGCCAGCGTCAGGAACTTGGCGCGCAGTTCCGGCTCGGTCACCGGGTTTTCCGGATCGCCCTTGGGCCACTCCACCCGCGAGGAAACGGAACGCCCGTCGGTCAAGCGGATGGTCACCTGGCACGGATAGCGCTTGGGCCACAGGCGCTCGGCCTCGGGATCTACCTCCCAGCGCACCTTGCGGGCCATGGCCAGCACCTCCGGATCACGAATGCCGGTCTCGCTGTATTCTTCCACGAAGGCGCGCCGCTTGACGATGGACACGGCCGCCGCGAAGGGCGCGCTGAACTGCGCGTCCACCACCGAGGTCGGGTTGAGCTTGCGCTCCAGCGGCTCGATCAGCGAGCGGGTCAACGGATACTTGGCCATCGCCACCGTCACGGACTCCACCTGCCCGGGCAGCACATTCTCGCGGAACACCGTCTCCAGCGTCGCGTCCACGATGGGGCCGGCAAACCGGCAGCAGGCATGCACCTTGATGCTGTTCTCGATCAGGTCCCACTTCTGGCCCAGGCGGTCGACGATGAAATGGACGTCGAACTCGTCGTTGTAGGCGAAGGCCTGCAGCCAGCCCTCGGGGCTGAGCAGGCTTTCGCTCGGGCCGCGGAAATCGCGCGCCGCCAGCTCGGCGCAGATGACGCCGGACATGGCCGCCTGGCCCGCATGCAGCCGCTTGTTCCACGCGCCGTTGGAGCGGAAGGTCAGCAGGCCGGCCGACTGGCTGGCCGCCAGGCCGATGGCGCTGCGCATCTGCTCGGCGTTCAGGCCCAGCAGCTTGCCCGCGGCAACGGCGGCGCCGATCGTGCCGCAGGTGCCGGTGGGATGGAAACCCCGCAGGTACGATTTGCCCAGGTGCGCCTCGCCCATGCGGATCATGATCTCGTAACCCAGCGCCGCGGCCAGCAGGAATTCGCGGCCGCTCTTGCCCAGCTTCTCGGCCATGGCGAATGCCGCCGGGATCACGGCGACGCCGGGGTGCTGCGTCCCTTCGCGATGGTCGTCGTCCAGTTCCAGCGCGTGGCCGGTGGTGCCGTTGACCAGGGCGGCGAAAGGCGCCGAGCTGCGTTCGCTGCGACCGACCTGGGTCGACGTCGCGTCGACGGGCGCCCACAGCTTGCACGTTTCGTAGATGATCTGGGACGAGGCCTTCTGCGTGCCCGCCAGCACGACGCCGAAGTGGTCCACGACGAAGCTCGTGGTGGCGTCGACCACGGCTTGCCCAAGATCGTCGTATCCCGTGGCCACGACCCAATCGGCCAGGTGCTGGGACAGGTTGTCGAATTTCTTCAAAGGTGTCGTGCTCATCGTTGTCCTTGCGGTAAAAGTGGGGGTGTCGAAAAGAGGGTTGTCATGAAGCCTTCGGAACGCCGGCAGCCGCCGCCATCAGGGCGCCCATGCCGGATAGGTCGTCCTGCGACTCGATCCCACCGACCAGCGCGCTGAGCGCACGGCACTGATCGGGGCTGACGATCTTGCCCGCCAGCAGCAGGAACTTGCGCTCGATGTCTTCATAGGTGGGCGGGTTGTCCGGGTGGCCGCGCGCCGCGCTGCACGAAGCCGCCAGGACGCGGCCGCCGGCCAGCTCGATCTCCACCTTGGCGGTGCGGTCCTTGTGGTCCTGGGCGGCGTCGGTATTCACCACGACGCGCTTGGCCAACGCCAGCACCTCGGGATCGGCCAGCAGGCGCTCCTCGAACTGATCGACGAACACGGCGCCCTGCATCAGCAGCGCCGCGATGCAGTACTGCATGTTCATCTGGGCCGCCATCACGGTGGACGGCTTGTATTCCCAGCCGGAGTGCAGCACCTGGTATTCGGAGGTGGCCACGCGCACCTCGCGCACCTCGCGCCAGGCTATGCCGTGCTCGCGCATCAGCTCCGACACGGCTTCCAGGGCCGTGTGGTTGGTGCCCACGCAGGAGAAAAACTTGTAGCCGATGGTGCCCGCGTCGTAGCGCGCGCCCAGGCCATCCGTCAGCGCATCCAGCGACACCGCGTCGGACAGCGCCTTGGGATAGCCGCCATATTCGGCGTCGAACACGTCTTCCATGCCGGTGAAGCCCTGCCTGGCCAGCGAGGCGGCCGTCAGGCCCACCCATGCGGCATGGCCGGCATAGAAGCGCTTGACCATGGCGCCGTACTGGGCCGCCATCAGGCCGGCCGGCATGGCGCCGGCGATGCCGAGCGCCTGCAGGCATTGCGCCTGGGTCAGGCCCATCAACCGGGCCGCGGTGGCGGTGGCGGCGAAAACACCCGCGGTGCCGGTGGGATGCCAGCCGCGATTGAACGACGAAACCCCTTGGCAGGCGCCGACCCGCGCCAGCATCTCATAGCCGACCGCCAGGGCGCACAGCAACGCCTGGCCCGATACCCGCAGGCCCTGGTCGATCAGCGCCAAGGCCACCGGGATCGTCACGCTGCCCGGATGGGAACGGCTGCCATAGTGCACGTCGTCGATTTCGAAGCTGTGGATCATGGTGGCATTGGCCAGCACCGCGGAACTCGCGGCGACCCGCAGCGGCGACCCCCACAGCCGGGCCGGGCCGCTGCCCTGCTCCACCGCATGGCGCGCGACGATCCCCGCCCACTCGGTGCGGCTGCCGTACAAGCCGCAGCCCAGGGAATCGAGCAGCGACCACTTCAGCCTCGCCAGGAACTTGTCCGGCAGCGCCGCGTAGGGGGTGGCGACGATGAACTCGGCCAGCCGCGCCTGCAGCGGCGACGGGATCTGCTGACTCATGGTTTTCTCCGATGATATAATTTGTATATCAATGAATACATAGATGGGGAAAAAGCCCCGCAGACGACATCGGGGGTCATGCTTCTACATGGGCTTTTCGGACCAAAAACCGCGTTTCACCTCGCTCAGCGAGACGGCCTACAACCGCCTCAGAACCATGATCGAAACCGGTGAGCTGAGCCCGCGCAGCCCCTTGCGGGAAGTTCACCTGGCGCAGTCGCTCGAAATGAGCCGCACCCCCGTGCGCGAAGCACTGCGCCGGCTCGAGGCGGAGGGCTTCGTCGACAACCTGCCCCGCCTCGGCCTGATGGTCGCCGTGCTGGACCGCCACCGCGTCATCGAGCTGTACGAGTTCCTGGAGGTGCTGGAATGCACCGCCGCCCGGAACACGGCCATGCACGCCACGCCCGCCGAAATCGAAACGCTCGAGCAATACATCCGGCAGGAAGAAAAAGTGCTGGAAGACCCCGCCGCCCTGTCGGCCCTCAACGCCAAATTCCACGACGTCCTCTACCGGGGCGCCCGCAACCACTATCTGCTCAAGGCCGTGCACACGGTGCGCGACGCGATCTTCCTGCTCGGCAAGTCCACCCTGGCCACGTCCGGCCGGGGCCCGCGCGCGCATGTCGAGCACCTGCTCATCGTCGAGGCCATCAAGAACCGCGACCCGGAAGCCGCCTACAAGGCCATGCAGGCGCACGTGCAGTCCACCAAGCGCGTGCGCCTGCGCATGGTCGACGGCGAAGAAAGCGCTTGAGCCGGTCATCGTCGTCGCCATGTCAATCCAGCTTCAGGTTGATGGCCTTGGCCAGCTTCCCGTAGCGGTCGGATTCGTTGTGCACGAACTCGCTGAATTCGGCCGCTGAATTGCCCACGGACTCGGTGCCGTTCTTGGCCAGATAGTCCTTCACCTTGGCTGAGTGCAGCACCTTGACCATCAACTGGTTGAGTTTGTCGACGATGGGCTGGGGCGTGCCCGCGGGAACGAATACGCCCTGCCATGCCTGCGCCTCGTAGCCGGCCACGCCCGACGCCGCGATCGTGGGCAGGCTGGGCATGGATTGAGGCGGCTTGGCTCCCGCGGCGGCCAAGGCGGTGATGTGCCCGCTGGCCAGCGGCCCGGCAGCCGCCACCAGCGTGGTGACGACCAGGTCGATGTGCCCGCCCATCAAGTCCGCCAGCGCCGGACCCTCGCCGCGATACGGCACGTGCAGGAAATGCGTGCCCGCCATCTGGTTGAGCTCTTCGATCGCCAAGTGGTTGGGGCTGCCGTTGCCCGACGAGCCGACCGTCAACTTCTGCCCGGACTTGTCCAGGGCGATGAGTTCTTGCACGCTGTGCGCCGGCAAGCCCTGCCTGGCAACCCAGACCAGCGCCAGCGAAACGGCCTGCGTCACCGGGACCAGGTCCGTCATGGGGTCGTAGCCGACCTTCTGCACGTGCGGGATGATCGTGATCGCGCCCAGGGCGCTCAGCAGCACCGTATAGCCGTCCGGCGCCGCGTGCGACACGTACTCCGTGCCCACCACCCCGTTGGCGCCGGGCTTGTTCTCGACGATGACCTGGTCGCCGGTCTGCAAGGTCAGTTCCTGCGCCAGCGCCCGGCCCACGATGTCAACGGCGCCGCCCGGCGGGAACGGCACGACCAGGGTAATGGGCTTGGAGGGGTAGTCGTCCTTGGCGTAGGCATTGCCCATCAGCCCGATGAGGGCTGCCAAGACCAATGAAAGCCGAATGAAGCGGTGCATGTTGTCTCCTGTTTATGGTGTTGTGCGCGGTTCGTGCTCTGCGGCACGGTCCGTGTGTTGTCGTCAGCCGTTCTCCACGAACGGCGCCCGGCCCGTGGCGTAGGCCTGCAGCACCGGCTCGACCGAATCGAAGGTCTGTCCGTAGGCGTATCGATCCAGCATCCGCATGGCCTCGGGCGGCACGCCGGTCTCCTCGGCCAGGCCGCCCAGCAGGGTGTTGACCTGCTCGCGGGAGAAGCTGTAGTCCTCGAAGGTGCGGATCTCGCTGAACGCCAGGCGCTCGCCCTCGATGGTCTGCACCTCGGCCTCGGCCGACGGATAGGGAACCGCGGCATCGGTGTCGATGGTCATGCGGCCGATCAGGCCGGCCACCCGTGCGGCGTCGAAATCCGTCAGCGCGCGCAGCGTGATCGTGCCCGTCGCCAGCGCCGTCGCGCAGCTGAAGTAGGTGCTCATCAAGGTCTGCCCCAGCATCGTGAACGGCCCGCGCTCCAGCATGCCGGCCAGCACATTGGGGTTGATGCGTATCCGTATGCGCTCGATGCGTTCCGGGGCGACCCGGCCGTGGATGTGCGCCGCCAGCAGGGCGGCGGTCTGGTTGCGGTTGCAGATGGGGTAGAGCTTGAACGCCACCGTGGGCAGCACCCAGGGACTCGAATCGAAGCCGTCCAATGGCGTTTGCGCGTAGCACTGGGCAAAGCCCAGGGCGCCTTCAAGCGGCTCGCGCGCGCCGATCGCGCCGACGCGGGCGAGCATGGCCGCTTCCAGGCCGCGGCGCACCGACGCGCCCATCTGGTAGCGCCATTCGTCGGTCCCCTCGGCAATCGCCTGCAGGGTGCCGCCCGAGAACGCGGCCGCATTGGCGATGGCCGCCCGCATGCGGTCCGCGGGCAGGTCCATGGCGCGCGCCGCCGCCACGGCCGCGGCCAGGGTGCCGTAGAGCGGGGAGGCGCGCAAACCCCGGGCCGTCGAGGCGCGGCTCAAGCGCGCCTCGATGCGGCCCGCGGTTTCGTAGCCCGCGATGAGCGCCGGCAGCAGGTTCGCAGCCGGCGCTTTGTCCGCCTCGATCAGGGCCAGCAGGCAAGGCAGTATGGCCACCCCCAGATGCGCCGAACCGCAGGTGTCTTCCTGGCAGCGCCCGTGCATCATCGCCGCGTTGCTGAAGGCCGCGGCCGACAGCGGCAAACGCGCGCCCGTCGCGAGCACCGTCGCCCCGCCCCGCTGCGCCGCCGCGCCGTCGAGAGCCTCCAGGGCGTGCCGGGCGATCCGGCCGTAAGCGCTGTCGACGCAGGCCAGGCCAATGCCCAGGCCGTACAGCAGGCAGGCGCGCGCCTTCCCGGCAATCTCGGGCGGCACGCTGTCCAGGGACAGCTCGCTCGCAAAGCGGGCGGCCGCATCGGTATAGCTTTCGGTGGAAAAGTGCAGGGTCACGGCTGATCTCTATTTTTGTATACATAGAAATACATTTGTGCATAGTACACACCGCCCCAGGGATGGGCAAGACTTTTGAAAAAAGAAAAAGCCGGCTGAAAAGCCGGCTTGGACGCTACCCGCGGAGCAGGAGCAAGGGAACGGGAAACGGCCTCAGCGCTTCGCGCCC
>DASWPO010000009.1:0-6395 GCA_036404015.1 Bordetella sp.
GGGCGTTGACCACGCACATCGAGGTCTCGACATTGCCGGCCACCACCGAGGCCGGCGGCAGCGGGCGCAGCATCGACCCTTCGGGCACGATGATGCTGATGGGTTTGAGGCACCCCGCGTTCATGGGGATCTCGTCGTCCACCAGCGTGCGGAACACATACAGCACGGCCGCCACCGAAATCGAGCTGGGCGCGTTGAAGTTGTTGTCCAGCTGCGCCGAGGTGCCGGTGAAGTCCACCTCGGCCGAGCGCGAGGCGGCATCGACCCGCACGGCCACCTTGATCACCGCGCCGTTGTCCAGCGGGTACTCGTACCGGCCGTTCTTCAGCACCGAGATCACGCGGCGCACCGCCTCCTCGGCATTGTCCTGCACGTGGTTCATATAGGCGCGCACCACGTCCAGGCCGAAGTGCTCGCACATCTTCAGCAGCTCGTGCACGCCCTTTTCGTTGGCGGCGATCTGCGCCTGCATGTCGGCGATGTTCTGGTCGGGATTGCGGGCCGGCCACTTGCCGGAAGCCAGCACGTCGCGCACCGCGGCCTCGCGGAACTCGCCGTCGCGCACCAATTGGAAGTTGGTGAAAAGCACGCCCTCCTCGTCCACCGTGCGCGAGTCGGGCGGCATGGAGCCCGGCGTGGTGCCGCCGATGTCCGAATGGTGCCCGCGTGAGCCCACGTAGAACAGGATTTCTTCGCCGGCGCGGTCGAACACGGGCGTGATCACCGTCAGGTCGGGCAAGTGCGTGCCGCCGTTGTAGGGGTCGTTGACCACATAGGCGTCGCCCGGCTGCATGCGGCCGGCGTTTTCGCGCATCACGGTCTTGATCGACTCGCTCATCGAACCCAGGTGCACCGGCATGTGCGGCGCATTGGCGATGAGGTTGCCCTCGGCATCGAAGATCGCGCAGGAGAAGTCCAGGCGCTCCTTGATGGTGACCGAATACGCCGTGTTCTGCAGGCGGTAGCCCATCTGCTCGGCGATCGACATGAAGAGGTTGTTGAACACCTCCAGCATCACCGGGTCGGCCTCGGTGCCGATGGCCCGCCGCGCCGGCCGGGCCACCACGCGCTTGAGCACCAGGTGGTCCAGTTCCGTGACGCGGGCTTCCCAGCCGGGTTCGACCACGGTGGTCTGGTTGGGCTCGGAAATAATGGCCGGACCGGACATCGCGTCGCCGGGCACCGTGTCCTCGCGCACGTACAGGGGCGTGTCGTGCCAGTCGCCGCCGCTGAACATGCGCACCGTGCGGCGCGGCATCAGCGCGCCTGCGCGGGTACGCACGACAAGCGCCTCGGCCGTCGTCTCGCCGCCGCCGGTGGCTTCGACCGAGATCGTGTCCACCACCAGTTGGCGGCCGGGCATCAGGAAGGAGTAACGCTGCCGGTAGGCCGCCTCGAAGGCCGCGCGCGCCGCCTGCGGCGTGTCGTAAGGCACTTCCAGCGCCGTGTCGGTGCCGCGGTACTTGAGGTGCAGGCGGCGCTGCACGCGGATCTGGTCGGCAGGCACCTGCTGGCGCAGCAGCTCGCCCTCGGCCTGCGCGGCCAGTTCGTCCAGACCCGCCGAGAGTTCGGCCACGAGTTCGGGCGACAGCACCTTCTCTATCGTCCTCTGCCGCATCTCGGTCTGGTCGGCCAGGCCCATGCCGTAGGCCGACAGCACGCCGGCCAGCGGGTGGGCATACACCGTGCTCATGCCCAGGGCGTCGGCCACCAGGCAGGCATGCTGCCCGCCCGCGCCGCCGAACACCGTCAGCGCATAGGCGGTGACGTCATGGCCGCGCTGCACCGAGATGCGCTTGATGGCCTCGGCCATATTGCCCACCGCGATTTCCAGGAAGCCCTCGGCCAGCTGCTCGGACGTCATCTCGCGGCCGGTGTCCTGGCGCACTTGCGCGGCCATCTCCGCAAAGCGCCGCGCCACGGCCTCGCGGTCCAGCGGCTGGTCGGCGGCGGGGCCGAACACATGGGGGAAGAAGTCGGGCTGGATCTTGCCCAGCAGCACGTTGCAGTCGGTCACGGCCAGCGGACCGCCGCGCCGATAGCAGGCCGGGCCGGGGTTGGCGCCGGCCGAATCCGGCCCCACGCGCAGGCGCGCGCCATCGAAATGCAGGACGGACCCGCCGCCCGCCGCCACGGTGTGGATGCTCATCATGGGCGCGCGCATGCGCACGCCGGCCACGCGCGTCTCGAACTCGCGCTCGAACTCGCCCGCGTAGTGCGACACGTCGGTGGAGGTGCCGCCCATGTCGAAGCCGATCACGTGGTCGAAGCCCGCCAGCTCGCTGGTGCGCACCATGCCCACGATGCCGCCCGCCGGACCGGACAGGATCGCGTCCTTGCCGCGAAAGCGATGGGCGTCGGTCAAGCCGCCGGACGACTGCATGAACATCAGTCGGATGCCGGGCAACTCGCCCGCCACCTGGTCCACATAGCGCTTGAGTATGGGCGACAGGTAGGCGTCGACCACCGTGGTGTCGCCGCGCGACACGTACTTGATGAGCGGACTGACCTCGTGCGAGACGGACACCTGCGCGTAGCCGATCGCGCGCGCCAGTTCGGCGGCGCGCTGTTCATGGCCGGACATGGTCCAGGCATGCATAAAGACGATGGCCACCGCGCGCAGGCCCTGGTCGTAGGCGGCCTGCAGATCGCGGCGCAAGGCGGTTTCGTCCAACGGCCTCACCACGCCGCCCGCGGCATCCAGGCGCTCGTCGGCCTCGACCACCGAGGTGTAGAGCATCTCGGGCAGCACGACATTGCGGTCGAACAGCCGCGGCCGGTTCTGGTAGGCGATGCGCAGCGCATCGCGGAAACCGCGCGTGGTCACCAGCAAGGTGGGCTCGCCCTTGCGTTCCAGCAAGGCGTTGGTGGCCACGGTGGTGCCCATCTTCACGCAGTCCACCCGCTCGGCCGGCACAGGCTGCCCGGGCGCGATGCCCAGCAGCTTGCGGATGCCCGCCACCGCCGCGTCGCGGTACTGCTCGGGGTTCTCCGACAGCATCTTGGCCGTGGCCATGCTGCCATCGGGGCGCCGCGCCACGATGTCGGTGAACGTGCCCCCACGATCAATCCAGAATTGCCATTTCATAAAACACATCCAAAAAGGTTGTAAGAAACTCGAGACGATGCAGCATTGCCGCCGTCCCTGGGTTGTAGCGACCAGTAGGAGGAAGGGAAGCCCGAAGGGCCGAGGGCGCGTCGCCTTGCGCCCGAGCCGCGCCGACGTGGTCGCTACAGCCCAGGGACGGCGGCAATGCGCCTTTAGAACTCAATAAACTCTACATACCCAAATAAGCCTTGCGCACCTCATCAGAAGCCGCCAACTCATCAGCATCCCCGGACAAGGCAATCCGCCCGCTCTGCATCACATAGGCGCGCCTGGCCACTTCCAGCGCCTGCGCCATGTTCTGCTCGACCAGCAGCACGGTCAGGCCGCCTTTGCGGTTGAGCTCGGCCAGCGCGTCGAACACCTGCTCCACCAGCAAAGGCGACAGGCCCAGGCTGGGCTCGTCGATCAGCAGCAAGCGTGGCCCGCTCATCAGCGCCCGCCCGATCGCCAGCATCTGCCGCTCGCCGCCCGACATGGTGCCGGCCAGTTGCTCGCGGCGTTCCTCCAGGCGCGGGAACAAACGGTATACGTGGGCCAACCGCTGGCGGTAGACGGACTCGTCGCGCACCGTATAGGCGCCCAGCCGCAGGTTCTGCTCGACCGGCTGGCGGGCAAACACGCGCGCGCCTTCCGGGATCATGGCAATGCCCTGCGTGACGAGCTTCTCGGGCGGCGTGCCGGTAATGTCGCGGCCCTGGAAAATGACCCGCCCGCCCTTGGGCTTGACCGAGCCGATGATGGCCATCAGCGTGCTGGACTTGCCCGCGCCATTGGCGCCCAGCAAGGCCGCGATCTCGCCCGGATGCACCTCCAGCGACACGTCCTGCACGGCCTGCACGCCGCCGTACGACACATGCAGCCCTTCGACTTTGAGCATGGGCTCAGACACGATGCTTCCTCCCCAGATAGGCCTCGATCACGGTCGGATTGCGCACGATCTCGGCCGGCGGGCCTTCGGCGATCATCTGCCCGAAGTTCAGCACCAGCACGCGCTGGGCCAGGCGCATCACCACCTCGAGCACGTGCTCGACGATGACCAGCGTCACGCCCGCCGCGTGGATGCCGCGCAGGATCTCGGCCAGCGCGATGGCCTCGGTGGGATTCAAGCCCCCCGCCACTTCGTCGAGCAGCAGCATGCGCGGCTCGGTGGCCAGCGCGCGGGCCAGCTCCACCCGCTTCTGCCCGGCCACGTTGAGCTCGGCGGCCTTGATGCCGGCCCGGCCGGCCAGGTCCACCAGCTCGAGCACGCGGGCCGCCTCGCGGCGCGCGTCTTCCAGCCTGGGGTGGCGCAGCATGGCGCCGACCATGGCGTTCTCCAGCACCGTCATCTGGCCGAAGTTGCGCGGGATCTGGTAGGTGCGCACCAGGCCCATGGCCGCCACCTGCTCGGGTTTCTTGCCCACCATCGACAGGCCGTTGAATTCCACCGTGCCCGAGGTGGGCTCGTGGTGGCCGACCAGCCCGTTGAACAGCGTGCTCTTGCCCGCCCCGTTGGGCCCGATGATGGCGACGATCTCGCCGGCCTCGACCGACAGCGAGATATCCTTGTTGGCCACCAGGCCGCCGAAGCGCTTGGTGAGGTTCTTAACGTCCAGCAGTGCCACGGCGGCGCCTCCACAAGGTAACCAGCCCGCCGGGCAGGAACATGGTAACGAGCAAAATGGCCAGGCCGAATACCAGCAGGTCCAGGCCCAGCCCCGAGCTGCCCAGCATCACGCGGGTGCTCTCGGAGAGCGGCAGCAGCACGGCGGCCCCCAGCCACGGCCCGACCAGCGTCCCCACCCCGCCCAGGATGGACACCAGCACCATCTGCACCGACGTGGTCAGGTTGAACATGGAGTCCGGGTCGATGAAGCCCACGTACATGGCGAAGAAGCCGCCCCACACGCCCGTCATGCCGGCCGAGATCACGAAGGCCAGCATCTTGTAGCGGTCGGCCGGCACGCCCAGGCTGCGGGCGGCCGCCTCGTCGCCGTTGATGGCGCGCCAGTAGAAGCCGACGCGCGAATGCACCAGGAAGTACGTGGCGCAGAAGGTCAGGAAGGCCAGCAGCACGGCGATGCGGTAGTACGGCACCTTGGTGCGGAACAGCAAATTCCAGGCCGCGTCGCCGATGGGCGCTTCCAGCCCGGTGGCGCCGCCCGCCCAGTCCCAGTTGATGAGCATCAGCAGGCCGATCTGCAGCAAGGCGATGGTGGCCATGGCGAAATAATGGCCCGACAGGCGCAAGGTCGGTCCGCCCACGATCCAGGCCAGCAAGGCCGAGATCACGCCGCCCAGCGGGATGCCGATAAGCGGCGTGATCTTCCAGTAGTGCAGCAGCAGCAAGGTGGTGTAGGCCCCCGTGCCGATGAACACGCCGTGGCCGAAGGAAATGCGGCCCAGAAAGCCGCCCACCAGGTTCCAGCACGCGCCCAGCGCGCCGAACATGATGGCCAGGAGCAGCACCTGCAGGGTGAAGGCATCCTTGAGCACATAGGGCACCAAGGCCATCAATATCGCGATGACGGCGGCGGCCAGCACCGGCCAGTGCCTGTCCTTCACGCCGCGAGCGAGGGTTTGAGTCGTCATGTCACCACCGCCCGAACAGGCCGCGCGGCCGATACCAGAGCACCAGGATGAAGAGGATGAACACGCTGGCCGTCTTGAGCGCCGGGGCCACGAAATAGCCCGTCATGGCCTCGATCAGGCCGATCAGGATGCCGGCGATGACGGCGCCCGGCAGCGAACCGAATCCGCCCATGCACACCGCCACGAAGGCCAGCAGCCCGAACACCGTGCCCACCGACGGGAACACGTAGAAAAAAGTGGTGAGCAAGGCGCCGGCCAGGCCCACCGAGGCGCTGCCCAGCATCCACACCTGGGCGTTGACCCGGTCCGGCGAGATGCCCACCAGCGCCGCCACCTGGCGATCTTCCGCCACGGCCTGCAGGGCGTGTCCCCAGCGCGTGCGGTAGACCAGCACGAAGAGCACGGCCACCAGCACCAGGGCGATCACGCCCGTGACGACCGAAGGCCGGCCCAGCGAGACCGGGCCCAGCGACAGGCTGCCCGAGAGCAGGGTGTCGGGCAGGTTGCGGAAGTCCGGCGTGAAGGCGATGAACGCCAGCTGGCGCAGCACCAGACCCAGGCCGAAAGTGGCCAGGATGACCGCCATGGGCGGCCCCTTCTGCAGGCGCTTGATGATCAGCGCATAGGTGAGAAACCCCACGAAGCCCAGCAAAATGGCGACCAGGGGCGCCGACAGGGTGGGGTCGACGTGGCCCAGGGTGAACATCCAATAGGC
>DASWPO010000010.1:0-6030 GCA_036404015.1 Bordetella sp.
TGGAGAATGAAGCGATTGCCGGAAAACCGGGCCAGCATCTCGTGAAACGATGCATTCAGCGTAAAGAACTTGCCCGGCGAAAGATCGGTGAAGTCGCTCGCGATCCATTGCTCATAGGCCTGGCGGCAGCGCGCCAGTTGCACGGAGTCGGCCGAAAAGGTCGGTTCGAGCAGGCCGCCGCATTCCACCAGCATGCGGAAGCGATAACTTTCCGCAAGCGCCTCGGGCGTTTCCAGCGAAGGCAGGAAGGCCCAGCCATGGCCCGGCCGCTTTTCCACCAGGCCATCGGCCAGCATGCGCATCAGGGCCTTGGCCAGCAGGCGGCGCGATACGGGATAGGCGAGCAGCAGATCCTTCTCGAGCACGGTGTCGGGCAGCAGCCGGCGCGCGCGCGCATCCACGAGCTGCTGGTAGAGCCCGTCGATTCCCATGCCGGACTCCTCGAAGTCCGGCTGTTCCATGCCCTCCTGGCGCTCGAGCACGAAGTAGCCGCTGTTGGTGCGGTACTGGATCAGTCCGCGACCCGCCAAGAGCTGCAGCGCCGCCCGCACCGGCGAACGCGATACCTTGAATTCCGCGGCCAGCGCTTCTTCGGTCAGATGGCTGCCGGGCGCAAGCTCGCCCTCCACCACCTGCCGTGCGATGCGGCGCGCGATATCGATTTGCAGCGGCGAGGCGCGCTTGGGCGCCGGCTGTGTTCCGGAAGCTGACATAGGCGTCGATTCTATGGCTTCCCGGCAATGGTGGGAACGCTGGCCCTGCCAGCAAAGAAAAGTTGTCATGGAACCGCGGCAAGCGTGGGAAAGCCGAAAACGTGCGCGCCCCCGCGCCGCGGCCCGATGAGGTTGAGCAGGCCGTTCAGGCCGGCAGCCTGCTCGGCCGTCGCGTCGCCCGTGGTCTTGGCCTGCCCCTGAAAGCGCAAGGCGCGGCCGTCCCAGGCGCCGTGCCCGGTCAGGTCCAGCGGGCCATGTTCCGTGCTGAGATCCAGGGTGAGGGCCTGGCCGGTGCTGGCCACGCGCAGGCGAAAATCGCCGAGCGACGCAAGCGGCGTCACCGCCGAGCTGGCGTCGCGCCAGAGCAGGTCGAGCAGCGGGCCGGCCGCCTGGGGCTGGTGCGTGCTCAAGGCATTCCAGCTCACCTCCAGGAAACCGCCGGGCCCCATGGTATTGAAGGGCGCGCCCAGCGCGGTCAGCGCCGCGGCGGGCAGGCGGACTTGCTGGGCGGAGAGGCGCATCCCGTCCCATCCCGGCGCCAGGACCAGCGGACCGCGCAGCCAGGGATGGCGCAGCGCCATGGTCCAGCCGCGCCATTGCCACTGGACCGGGTCGGTGAGCATGCGGCGTGTTTCGGGATAGCCGATGGCGATCCAGGCCTGCCCGTGCCAAATCGTGCCATCGGCATCCACCACGGCCAGCGGGCCGGAGGCCGGCACCCAGCTCAGCAGCCAGCGGGCCGGCAGGACGACCGCGGCCGAGGCGAGCGCGACCACGATGGCCAGCAGCGACACCGCAATGCGCGAGCTGCGCATGAGGGGATGGATCGCCGTCAACCCGCGCATCGGCTATTTGGCACGCGGGGCCGTGGGTTCGAGCGTGACGACGCCATCGACGCGTCCGGGCAGGCGGCGCTTGTCGGCGTCCAGGGCGCGATCGAGTTCGACACTGGCGACGGTCAGGCGCAAATCGCGCGAGACGTCATCCAGCCAGCGCAGCAGCACCAGGGCCTGGGCCTGGTCCAGCTTCAAAGTCCATTGCGGCTTGGCGGCATCGGCACTGGTTGCCTGCAAGGACCATTGCGCGGCGGGCAAGCCCGATTGCTGCAGGCTGGACTGCAAATCGGCGATGGTCGGCGCGGCATTGGCCATGCGCGCGGCATGGCGTTGCAACCCGCCGGAACGGGCGGCCAGATCGGCCACGACGGCCGCCTGCGACCGCAGCTTGGGCAACTCGGCCTGCAACTGGCCGACGGTATCCAGGGCGGGCTGGACCAGCAGCAGCCACACCAGGACGGCGGGCACCAGCACGGCCAGCCCGATGACCAGTTGCCGCTCGCGCAGCGTGAGCTGCTGCAGCCATGCCGTCACCTGGGCATGCAGGGTGGCGTAGCGCGCCCGCAGGCCGCGCCACGCTGGAAGCAAGGTCTCGCTGAGGTTCATGGCTGCACCGGCACGATGCGCCAAGTGGCGCTGTTATCGCCATGCTCGACCCGGATGCCCGAGGCGGAGGCCTTTTGCATGATGGCGGGCATGTCGCCCAGGTGATCCGAGCCTCCCTGGTCGGCAAGCTGCAGATCCAGCGCCTGGTCGCGGTAGACCAGCTTGTCGACCTGGTCCGCCGCGAACGGCAGGGCCTGGGCCCCGGCGCGGGCCAGGGCGATGAAATCGCCCGGCGTGCCGCTGCTGCTCCCGGTGGCCAGCGCGTCATAGCCTTGCTGGGCCTGGCGCACCGGATCGAGCACGACGGGTATGCCCGGGAAGGCGTCGCGCACTTGGGTAACCATGGTGTCGCGCAGCCGCGTGGCCTCGCCGCGCAATTGCATGGCGTACAGGTTGAGCCCCGCGACCCAGAGCACGGCCGCCGCCACGGCCCAGCGCCATACCGGCCGCCAGTGCGAAACCTGCCGCGGCGCGAGCTGCGGCAAGGCGAGCGACCAGGACGGCGTGTCGGCCAGCCAGCGCGGATCGGTCGGTTCGAGCAAGGGCGCGTCGGGCGCCTGGCCGCCCCCGAGCGCCTGGACGGGAATCAGCGCGCGGATTTCCAGGCCCGCTTGCGAGAGCAGCAGCCAGGCGCGGCGCAGCGCCTCCTTGTCGGCCCAGGCGACGGTCACCTCGCCATCGCGCGAACGCAGGCCATGGCCGACGGCCAGGGAGTCGAGTTCGCCGAGCACCAGGGCTTCGAGCGCGCTGCGCACCGCGTCGGGAAAGCGCGACTTGGGCACGGCGGGCACTTGTACCGCGGCCACGATGGCGTCGTGCGCATGCAGCACGGCCTGGATCGGCAGGCGCGGAAAAGCATTGGCCAGCGCGGCGGCGGGCAGGCTGCCGCGCTGCACGCAGCGGCCCGAACGGTCGAATCGGGCATAAGCCAGCGGCAGGGAGGCCGTCAGATCGGCCAGCGCGGGCAAGGCTATGCGCAGGAGGTTCTTCACGATATTTCCTGAGTCCAGAGCAGGCTGGTGCCGCCGCCGACGCTCGACAGCAGCGCGCGCAGCGTCAAGCGGGCACGCTCATAGGCGACGGTGCCCGTGGCCATGAACCAGGCGCTGGTCACGGTCACTTGGGGAGCCGGGACCTCGGGGACCAGGCTGGCGATCCGGTTGGCGAAATCGCCGGTGTCCACGAACCAGTGCCCCCGGTCGCGGTCTCCCGTGAGGTTGCTCGCCTGGGCGAGCGACAAACCGGGCACCAGGGCCGCGATGACTTCGGGCGGCGCGGTGTTGACGTTGATGACCGTGTTGACGGGCAGCACCGTCATGGCGCGGGCCAACACGAGCCGCGTGGCCTCGTCGGCCCCCAGGAAGCCGGCGACGTCGTCGATGTTGCGCGGCATGGGCGCGGCGGCGGGGCTGGCCGCGGTATTGGCCTGGGCGGACGCACCGGCGAGGCCGGCCGCGGCATTGGTCTGGTCGGGCGTGCTGGCCACGCTGCCCGTGACGCCCGCGGCTGCCGGAGTCCCCGCGGACTCCAACACGCCGCGCGGCTGGGACTGCGCGATCAGCGCCGCCATCTGCTGGGCCAGCGACGCCGGCAGGTTCAGGTTGGCCATCAGGCGCTGCAGCAGGGCAAGCTGGTCCGCCGCGATCACGCCGTTGGAGGCGAGGTTGTAAAGATTGAATTTTCCCTGCTCGTCTTCCAGCATGCCGGAGAACAGCGCGACCCGGTCGTCGCCGGGCTGCGTGATGCGGGTGTCCTGCACGGGCACGGCCCAGATCTGGTCGCCCTGCGTGGAGGATTCGCGGCTGCTGTGCTCGCGCAGGATCAGCCGCGCCCAGTCGATGCCGCCCGTCAGGAGCCAGCGCGCCTGCACGCGCGCCTCCTCGTTCTCGACCTGGCGCACCGTGGCGGTCTGGCGCAGGAACAGGCTGCTGCACAGCGCGGCGACGATCGCCACGATGATGAGCGCGGCGATCACGGCGGCGCCGCGCTGGCGATGCGGATCCGTCGGCTGGAACGTCACCATGGCAATAGCACGATGCGGTCGAAAGGCTGTACGGCGCCTTGCCGCTGGCGGGCCAGCATGATGTCCAGCCCCGCGGCATGCTGCGCCAGCGACGCGGGCAGATCGGCCCAGCCGCGGCCCGGCACCCAGGCGCGCAGATGAAACGTCGTCGCGTTCGGCATGATCAGCGCGCCGGAACTCGGGGCGGGCAAGGGATAGCGGTCGCCCGAGGCGCCCACGTATCGCCACAAGCCATCGGCACGCAATTGCCAGAGGACGTGCACCCATCGCCCCGGCTGATCGGGCGCGGCGCGCACGATGTCCAGCGAGGGCATGGCCCCCTTGCTCATCTGGATGCCGCCTGGCAAGGCGCCGTCGGCGCCGAGCGGCCGGGGCACGCCCACATAGGCCTGCTGCACGTCGCGTTCGAGCTGCCCCAGCACGCTCACGATCATGTCGTTGTCCTGGGCCTGCTCATCGATGCGGGTATGGGCCTGCGCGACCCGGTCCAGGCCGCGCCAGGCGAGCAGGCTGACCAGCGCCATCAGCGCAATGGCCACCAGCACCTCGATCAAGGTGAAGCCTTGCTGGCGCGGCAGGGCATGCCCGGCGGTCATAGCATGCCCGACAGCAGGCCGGTGAGCTGCGCCAGCGTCGCCTCGGGCCGGTCGACGGCATGGACCCGGACCGTGACCTGGCGAAAGCCGCCGTTTACCGAATTCGTAAAAACGCGCTCGCACCGCAGGTTCCGCCCACCCTCGGGGCAAGGCACCGTGTCCCGGCCCGGCTGGGGCACGGTCTGTTCCAGCCGCAGCTGCGCCAGGACATTCTCGGCGGCCAGCAAGGCCAGCGACTTGTCCAGCAGCGCCAGGTTGTTGTCGATCATGACGCCCGTGGCGCGTATGGCCGCGCCCATCGCGATGGCGATGATGGCCAGGGCCACCAAGACTTCGATCAGCGTGAATCCCCGCTGGCGATCCCGGGCGCGCGGGGCTTCAGTGGATCTCATACTGGCCGGCCGCGTTGCGGGTGATGGTCAGGCTGTCGGCGCCCGCCTGCAGTTGCAGGACCAGCGGCGCGGCGATCCATTCGGTGTCGAAGGCCAGCGGCAACGGCGGCTGGCTCGTCAAGGTAACAGGCCACTCCTGCCCCCAGGACCGGGCGGACAGCAGCTCGTCCCGCTCGAAGCGGTCGGGGCGGACCGGGTCGTTGCTCCCGGTGGACAAGGTCTGCCCGCGCGCCCTGCGTTCGAACTGCCAGCCCTTGTCGTCGGCCCGCCACAGAATCACGCGGCCGTCGCTGCGCGCCTCGCTCTGGGCCGTGATGAAGGCATCGACCAGGCGCTCGGCGTCGCCGCGCAGCTGGCGATCCGAGCCGGGTGCTATCGCAAGCGTCACCATCGTGGCACCGATGCCAATGATCACCATGACCACCAGCATCTCGATGAGCGTGAAGCCGCGTTCAGAGATCCCACGAACCGACATAGGCATCGGTGTGCTCGCCGCCCGCCTTGCCGTCGGGACCGAACGAAAACACGTCGATCTCACCCTTCAGGCCCGGGTTGAGGTATTGGTAGGGATGGCCCCAGGGATCGCTGGGCATGCGGTCGAGATAAGGCCGCCAGGACTTGGCGTCCTGGGGTTTCTCGGCCAGGGCGCGCAGCCCTTCGGCGGTGCTGGGGTAGCGGCCGTTGTCCAGGCGGTACAGCTTGAGCGCCTGCATGAGGCTGGCGATGTCCTGCTTGGCTGCAACCGCCCGGGCCTGGTCGGGGCGATCAATCACGCGCGGCACGATCAGGGCGGCCAGGATGCCCATGATCACGATCACCACCATGATCTCGATCAGGGTGAAGCCCCGTTGACGGCGCAGGGGG
>DASWPO010000011.1:0-8217 GCA_036404015.1 Bordetella sp.
GGCTGGTGGCGATCGGACTGCAACCGGGCGAGCGTATCGGCATCTGGTCGCCGAACAACGCGGAATGGGTGATCACGCAGTTCGCCACCGCCAAGGCCGGGCTGATCCTGGTCAACATCAATCCGGCCTACCGCACGGTCGAGGTCGAATACGCGCTCAACAAGGTGGGCTGCAAGCTGCTGGTGACCATGGCCACCTTCAAGACCAGCGACTACCTGGCCATGCTGCGCGAGCTGGCCCCCGAGCTGGCCACGGCCAGGCTGGGCGAGTTGCAGGCCGCGCGCCTGCCGCAGCTGCGCCGGGTGGTGTGGATCGACAAGGCGGGGCAAGGGGCGGACGAGCCCGGCGTGCAGCGCTTTTCCGATCTGCTGGCCAGCGGCGACCCGGCCGATGCGAAAGTGCGCCAGGCGCAACAGGGCCTGAAGAACACCGACCCGATCAATATCCAGTTCACCAGCGGCACCACGGGGTTTCCCAAGGGCGCCACGCTCACGCACCGCAATATCCTCAACAACGGCTTTTTCATCGGCGAGTGCATGAAGCTCACGGCCGACGACCGCCTGTGCATACCGGTGCCGCTCTACCATTGCTTCGGCATGGTGCTGGGCAACCTGGCGTGTCTCACGCACGGCTCGGCCATCGTCTATCCCAACGACGGCTTCGACCCCTTGCTGGTGCTGGAAGCCGTGCAGGCCGAACGCTGCACCGGCCTGCACGGCGTGCCCACCATGTTCATCGCCGAACTCGACCACCCGCGCTTTGCCGAGTTCGACCTGTCCACGCTGCGCACCGGCATCATGGCCGGCTCGCCGTGCCCCATTGAGGTGATGAAGCGGGTGGTGGGCCTGATGCACATGAGCGAGGTCACCATTGCCTACGGCATGACCGAGACCAGCCCCGTCAGTTGCCAGAGCGCCACCGACACCCCGCAGGAAAAGCGCGTCTCCACGGTGGGACTGGTGCACCCGCACCTGGAAGTGAAGATCATCGACCCGGGCACCGGCGCCACGGTGCCGCGCGGCACGCCAGGCGAGCTGTGCACGCGCGGCTATTCCGTCATGCACGGCTACTGGGATGACGAGGCCAAGACGCGCGAGGCCATCGACACCGAGCGCTGGATGCACACCGGCGACCTGGCCACGATGGACGACGAAGGCTATGTGAACATCGTCGGCCGCATCAAGGACATGGTCATTCGCGGCGGCGAAAACCTTTATCCGCGCGAGATCGAGGAGTTCCTCTACCGCCACCCGGCCATCCAGGACGTGCAGGTGGTGGGCGTGCCCGACCCGAAATACGGCGAGGAGCTTTGCGCCTGGATCATCGTCAAGTCGGGCCAGACGCTTGCCGAGGACGCCGTGCGCGATTTCTGCAAGGGCCAGATCGCCCACCAGAAGATCCCGCGCTACATCCGCTTCGTGAGCGAGTTCCCCATGACGGTGACGGGCAAGATCCAGAAGTTCAAGATCCGCGAGGCCATGAGCGACGAGCTCAATCTGGTCGAAGCGAAGACGGCCTGAAAACAGGCTGGGGCGGCATGGCGCGCGCGCACCGGAAACGGTGCGCGCGCTTCGTTACAAATGCTACGATTGCGGCGCCCCAAACTCGCCGGCGACGCCCTGGGCGCCGCGGCGTTCAGCTGGCAGGCCTACAAGGCCCCCATGCTGGCTCCGGACCAGTGGGTGCCCGACGCGCCCGTGCCGCTCGCGCGCCTGGACGCAAGCCTGGCCTGGAACGCGGCCAGGCAGAAGGCGCCGCGCCTGCACGACGGTTTCGCGCAGCGCATGCGCGAAGAGCTCAAGGCCAAGCTCGAGGACAACACCATTTACCGCCTGTTCGAGGCGCGGGCCACCGACGGCGTGCCGGCCTTCACTTGCGGGCTGGCCACGTATTTCGACCATATCGATTCGGGCGAGGCGCTGGTCTGGGAGGCCGCGCAGGCCCGCGTGAAGGCCGGCAAGAAGGCCGGGCAGGCGGAACTGCTCAAGGCCATGCTGCCGCACATGCCGCTGCGCCAGAAGACCGGGCCACTGGATTTTTCCACCCGCACCTGCTGCATTGGCGTCGATACCCTGACCGTGGTGGGTTTTCGCAACCGCCCGGCGGTGTTCTTCATGCATGAGCGGGGCTCGGGCCAGCGCGGCCCGGCCGAAGCGGGCAATTCGCTGCACGTCGTGCCGGCCGGCTCCTTCCAGCCCAACGCCGCCAAGGACCTGCACCACGACGCCGAATACAGCGTGCGCCGCAATGTGCTGCGCGAATGCGCCGAGGAGCTCTTCGACAAGGAAGACCTCATGCAGGCCTCGCAGCGCCTGTCGCCGGACCGGATCTTCGAGAAGGATCCGGAGCTGCACGTGCTCAAGGGCATGTTCGACGACGGCGGCATTACCCAGTGGTACCTGGGCAGCTTCATCGACCCGCTGACGCTGAAGGTGGAGGTCCTGACCCTGCTGCTGGTCGACGGCGACCGGCTGGCCGACTCTTTCGAGGCCCTGCGCGACGGCTGGGAAGGGCATCACGACCAGTACCCCTTCACGGTAGAGGAACTGGACGACGTCCAGGCCCAGCCGCGCCTACTGCCGGCGGGGCAGGCCGCGCTCATCCTGGGCATCAGGCACTACGGCTGGATCCAGCAGAAACTGGCGGCGCAACTGGCCGCCCAGGCGCCTGCCACGGTGGCTTGAATATTGGTGACATATCTCTTCCGCGGGGGAGGAGGCGCCGACTGGTCACAGGGCTCGACAAGTTGGACAAAAATGCCATACAATCAAAGGCTTTCCCGGATTTGACGCTGTTATCCTGAGGTATATCGGGCATCGGCTTTCCGGGAAAACCACGGTGACACGGGTCAGGCAGGCATGCCGCAAGCCCTGAGCATTTTTTGCCCAGGCACCTGTGATCACCGACAACTCACCGGCCCCAGGGATGGTTTTAAGCCGTATCCCGAAGGGTAAGAAACTGGAAAAACAGGAATCATCATGCCCAAGATGAAAACCAAGAAAAGCGCTGCCAAGCGCTTTCAGGTTCGCGGCAGCGGATCGATCAAGCGAGGTCAGGCGTTCAAGCGTCACATCCTGACCAAGAAGACCACCAAGAACAAGCGCCACCTGCGCGGTTCCGCGGCCGTCCATGAAACCAATCTCGCCTCCGTCAAGGCGATGTTGCTCATCGCTTGATAGGAGTCCACTATGCCTCGCGTTAAACGTGGTGTTACCGCCCGTGCCCGTCACAAGAAAGTCCTGACCGCAGCCAAGGGTTATCGCGGCCGCCGCGGTAATGTTTTCCGTATCGCCAAGCAGGCGGTCATGCGTGCCGGCCAGTATGCCTACCGCGACCGCCGCAACAAGAAGCGCACCTTCCGCGCCCTGTGGATCACCCGCATCAACGCCGCCGTGCGTGAACAGGGCATGAGCTACAGCGTGTTCATCGCCGGCCTGAAGAAGGCCGCGATCGAACTCGACCGCAAGGTGCTGGCCGACCTGGCCGTGCGTGACAAGGCCGGCTTCGCCGCCATCGTGCAACAGGCCAAGGCGGCCCTGGGCGCCTAAGCCAGGCAAGCAGGCCAAGCAAGCCTGACTGATACCGGCGCGCTTTATCGCGTACCGTGCTGCAAATGGGGCTGGGGTTGCGTTCTCCAGCCCCATTTGCATTTCCAGGGCCCGAAGCGTGCCGCCCACGGCCCTGTCCATCGACTCGACAAGTTTTGCGACGCCCATGAGCACATCGCTGGATGACCTGGTTGCACAGGCCGAAGAACGTTTCGCGCAAGCCTCCGATGCGGCCGCGCTGGAAAACGCCAAGGCGCGTTTCCTCGGCAAAGAGGGCGCCCTGACGGTGCTGCTCAAGGGCCTGGGTGCGCTTTCCGCCGAGGAAAAGCGCGATACCGGCGCCCGCATCAACCAGGCCAAGCAGAAGATCGAGGCCTCTCTCAATGCGCGCCGCGCCGCCCTGGCGCAGGCCGAGCTCGACGCCCGCCTGGCCGCCGAGACCATCGACGTCACGCTGCCCGGCCGCGGCAAGCTTCCCGGCGGCATCCACCCGGTGATCCGCACCTGGGAGCGGGTCGAGCAGATTTTCCGTTCCATCGGTTTCGACGTGGCCAGCGGCCCCGAGATCGAGAACGACTGGACCAACTTCACCGCCCTGAACAGCCCGCCGGACCACCCCGCGCGCTCGATGCAGGACACCTTCTACGTCGACATGAACGGCAGCGACGGCCAGCCGCTCTTGCTGCGCACGCACACCAGCCCCATGCAGGTGCGCTACGCCCGCATGAACCAGCCGCCCATCAAGGTCATCGCGCCGGGCCGCACCTACCGCGTCGACAGCGACGCCACGCATTCGCCCATGTTCCACCAGGTCGAGGGCCTGTGGATAGCCGAGGACATCTCGTTCGCCGACCTGAAGGGCGTGTACACCGACTTCCTGCGCTGCTTCTTCGAGAGCGATGACCTGGTGGTGCGCTTTCGCCCGTCCTTCTTCCCCTTCACCGAGCCCTCGGCCGAGATCGACATGATGTTCACGTCCGGCCCCAACAAGGGCCGCTGGCTGGAGATCTCGGGTTCGGGCCAGGTGCATCCGCAGGTGGTGCGCAACTTCGGGCTCGACCCCGAACGCTATATCGGTTTTGCCTTCGGTTCGGGCCTGGAGCGCCTGACCATGCTGCGCTACGGGGTCAACGACCTGCGCCAGTTTTTTGAGGGCGACCTGCGCTTCCTGCGCCAGTTCAACGAATAAGTCGATCGACGCAACCCTCAACGTCCCAACGAAAAAGCACGGCTGAACATGCAATTTCCCGAATCCTGGTTGCGTACGCTGGTCAATCCCAAGCTGTCCACCGACGAGCTCGCGCACAAGCTGACCATGGCCGGCCTCGAGGTCGACGATCTCGCGCCCGCCGTGCCGCCGTTCTCCGGCGTGGTGCTGGCCCGCATCGAAGAAATCGCCCCGCACCCCGACGCCGACAAGCTGCGCGTGTGCAAGGTCGACGACGGGTCCGGCCAGTTGCTGCAGATCGTCTGCGGCGCGCCCAACGCGGCCGCCGGCATCACCGTGCCGCTGGCGCGCATCGGCGCCGCGCTTCCGGGCGGCATCCAGATTGGCAAGGCCAAGATGCGCGGCGTCGAGTCCTTCGGCATGCTGTGCTCGGCGCGCGAACTGGGCCTGTCGCAGGACCACGGCGGCCTGATGCTGCTGCCCGGATCGCTCGCGCCCGGCGCGGATTTCCGCCAGGCGCTCGACCTGGAAGACATGCTCTTCACGCTCAAGCTCACGCCCAACCGCGCCGACTGCCTGTCCATCCTGGGCGTGGCGCGCGAGGTGGCCGCGCTCACCGGCGCGCCCCTGACGCTGCCCGAGATGAAGCCCGTGGCCGTCACCACCGATGCCCGCCTGTCCGTGAAGGTGAGCGCGCCCGACCTGTGCGGCCGCTTCGCCGGCCGCGTGGTGCGCGGCGTCGACGCCCACGCCGCCTCGCCCGACTGGATGAGGACGCGCCTGGAGCGCGCCGGCATGCGCTCGATCTCGGCGCTGGTGGACATCTCCAACTACGTGATGCTCGAGCTGGGCCGTCCCACGCACGTGTTCGACCTGGACAAGGTGCCGGGCGACATCGAGGTGCGCTGGGCCCGCGAAGGCGAAACCCTGGAACTGCTCAACGGCCAGACCGTGGCGCTCGACGGCAAGGTGGGCGTGGTCACGGCCGCCGGCCGCGTCGAAAGCCTGGCCGGCATCATGGGCGGCGAGTCCACCTCGGTGACGCTGGACACGCGCAACATCTATATCGAGGCGGCCTTCTGGTGGCCCGAGGCCATCGCCGGCCGCTCGCGCCGCTTCAAGTTCAGCTCCGAGGCCAGCCACCGCTTCGAGCGCGGCGTGGACTACGCCAGCATCCCCGAACACCTCGAGCGCATCACCGCATTGATCCTGGAGATCTGCGGCGGCCAGGCCGGCCCGGTGGACGACCAGGTCCTGCAACTGCCCGAGCGCAAGCCCGTGCGCATGCGCCTGGCGCGTTGCCAGCGCGTGCTGGGCGTGGCGGTGCCGGGCGACGAAGTCGCCGACATCTTCACCCGCCTGGGTCTGCCGTTCACGCGCGAATCGACCAGGACGGGCGACGATTTCATCGTGTCGCCGCCGTCGTACCGTTTCGACCTCGAGATCGAGGAAGACCTCATCGAAGAGGTTGCCCGCATCCACGGTTTCGAGAGCATTCCCGACGTGCCGCCCATGGCGCGCGCCAAGATGCGCGCCGAGCCCGAGACGCATCGCGGCCTGCACGCGCTGCGCCGCCTGATCGCCGCGCGCGACTACCAGGAAGTGGTCAACTACAGCTTCGTCGAGGCCGACTGGGAGCGCGACTACGCGGGCAACGGCGAACCCGTGCGTCTGCTCAACCCCATCGCGAGCCAGATGTCGGTGATGCGTTCGAGCCTGATCGCCGGCCTGGTGGCCAATATCCGCCACAACGCCAACCGCAAGCAGACGCGCGTGCGCGTGTTCGAGCTGGGCGGCGTGTTCCTGCGCGATGCGCAGGTGCAGGACGGCCCGCTTTCCGTCGCCGGCGTGAGCCAGCCCATGCGCCTGGCCGGCGCGGCCTGGGGCCCGGCCGTGGCCGAGCAGTGGGGCGAGGCCTCGCGCCACGTGGACTTCTACGACGCGAAGATGGACGTCGAGGCCTTGTTCGGCGCGGCCGCCGAGTCCAGTCAAACCCGCCTGCGCTTCACGGCGGCCAGGCATCCCGCCCTGCATCCGGGCCGCAGCGCCCGCATCGAGTTCGACGGCAAGACCGTGGGCTGGATCGGCGAACTGCACCCGCGCTGGGCGCAGCAGGCCGAACTGGCGCATGCGCCGGTGGTGTTCGAACTCGACGCCGTCGCGCTGCAGGCCGGCACCATGCCGGTGGTGGGCGAGATCTCCCGCCAGCCCGTGGTGCAGCGCGATCTGGCGCTCTGGGTCAAGGCCGATATGCCCGCCCAGGCCCTGCTCGACACCGTCGCCGCGGCGGTCGAGGCCGATGCCAGACTGGCCGTGGTGCAGGACGTGCGTCTTTTCGATGTATGGCGCGACAAGCAGCAGGGCGCCGATGCCGGCGATGCGAAACCCGCCGAGAAAAGTCTTGCCTTCCGTTTCTGGCTGCAAGACACTGAAGTCACGCTGGACGAAGCGCGCGTGTCCGATTGCATGACGCGCATCCTGGACGCCTTGTCGGCCGCGCACGGCGCGCGCCTGCGGGCCTGACCCAAACGCGCGCGACACAAGAACAGGGGATCAAGATGCTTGCCGAACCGCGTACGCTCACCAAGGCCGAACTGGCCGAACTGCTCTTCGAGCGGGTCGGCCTGAACAAGCGCGAAGCCAAGGACATCGTCGACACTTTCTTCGAGGAAATCCGCGAGGCGCTGGCCCGTGGCGATTCGGTCAAGCTGTCGGGCTTTGGCAATTTCCAGGTGCGCGACAAGCCGCCGCGCCCGGGCCGCAACCCCAAGACGGGCGAAACCATACCCATCGCGGCGCGCCGGGTGGTGACTTTCCACGCCAGCCAAAAGCTGAAAAGCGTGGTCGAGCAGACTCCCTCGGACGGCGAACCCGACTTCGACGACGAATAAACAACCCCTGCCCGGGGGCGCGGCCCGCTTGTGCGCAAGCCCGGGCAGTAGTGATACGCTTTGTCGGTAATTGTCATCGGCTTTCCCGGACATCGCGGCATAATTCTTTCCATGACTCGTCCTGAAAACACTGCTGTCACGCTTCCTCCCATTCCCGCCAAACGCTATTTCACGATCGGCGAGGTCAGTGATCTATGCGGCGTCAAGCCGCATGTGCTGCGCTACTGGGAACAGGAATTCACCCAACTCAAACCGGTCAAGCGTCGTGGCAACCGGCGTTATTACCAGCACCACGAAGTGCTGTTGATACGCCGCATCCGTTCGCTTTTGTACGAGCAGGGTTTCACCATCAGCGGGGCGCGCAATCGCCTGGGCGATACGCGCGATGCGGTGGCGAATGATCCGGACGCGGCGGTGCGTCTCAGCCCGGCCGAGTTGCAGTCCTTGCGGACCGAGCTGGCGGATATCGCCGAGTTGCTGGACGAGGCGGCCAAGGCGTCTGCTTGATTGCCTAGTTTGTTCGTTTGAGTTCTTGAGTCGCGCAGGCGGTTCGGGCCCGGCGCCCGGACAGTAGGAGGAAGGGCAGCCCCGCAGGGGCCGAGGCCCCGTC
>DASWPO010000012.1:0-3518 GCA_036404015.1 Bordetella sp.
GGTGCGTCCTTTGAAAGTCAATTCCATGTCTCGTCTCTCTTCTGTTTCGTGTTGGGATAAGCCAGACTTTTCTTTTTCTTGAATGTCTCATTAAATGAGACTATAGTCCGTTGAATGATAATTCTCGATCGATAGCGCAGATGTGTCAACCTGTGATTTGTATCGAGCGGGCCGCCGGGTCTCCTACAATCCGGGCGGCGAGCGGGAAGGCATAGATGAGCGAAGAGAAAACTCGGAAGACGGCGGCAGGGGCCGCGGCGGACGGCAAGGAAACGGGCACGGTCCGGCGGGTGCTGCTGTTGCTGCGCTGCCTGGTGGACCATCCGGGCGAAAGCGCGCAGAGCCTGGCTGCGCGGCTCAACTTGCCGCGCAGCTCCGTGCACCGCCTGCTGGCCACCCTGCGCGAGAACGATTTCGCCATGAACGAAGAGGGCGGCTCGTTCGGCCCGGGATTGGAGCTTTACCGCATGGCCGGCCGGCTGGGTGCGCGCATGCCCTACCGCAAGCTGGCCGAGCCGCTGCTGGGCGAACTGTCCGCGAAGTTCCGCGAGACTTCCCTGTTGACGCTGCTGGCGCGGCGGCAGCTCAAGATGTTCCACGCGGCCAGCGGCTCGCCCGCCGATCCCATGCGCTACGACATCCAGCTCAACCGGCTCGAACCCCTGGTCTGGGGCGCCACGGCGCGCGTGTTGCTGGCGCACTTGAGCCCGGCGGAAATCGACCAGGCGCTGATGGGGCAGGACCGCTCGCCCGTGTCGGGCCGCCTGCCCGACGAAGCGGAAATCCAGGCATCGCTGCAAGCCATTCGCGAGACGGGCCACGCCATCACGCATTCGCACCGCACGTCCAACACGGTGGGGGTGGCCGTGCCTTTCTTCGACGCGGAAGGGCAGGTGGCGGGCAGCATGGGCTTCCTGATCCCCGAGTTCCGCTGGGCCCAGGCGGATCCAGAGCAGATCGTCGGCGCGCTCAGCCAGGCGAGCGGGAGGCTCTCGCGCCAACTGGGACACTCAGGCGACGCGGGCCGGTGAGCGTGGCGGTGCCGGCGGCGCTGTCGATTTGCCCGGGGCGGCAGGCTAATCCGCCGCCGCGGCCTTCGGGGCGGCGCCCCTGGTCCTGGTCACGACCAGAATGCCTGCCAGCGCCAGCAGCGAGCCGCCCACAAAATTGGCTTCCAGCGGCTCGTCGAGCAGCAGCGCTCCGAAGATCACGCCGACTATCGGCGCGAGGAAGGACATCGCCGACATCTGCGTGGCCAGGTAGCGGCGCATCATCCAGAACCACATCAGGAAGCTCCACAGGCTGACGATGAGCGTCAGGTAGGCCAGGCTGAGCAGGGCGGCCGTCGACCAGACGGGACGCGGCGCGCCGCCGGCCAGGTACAGGGCCGTCGCGGCCAGGCTGGTCACCAGCATCTGGTAGAACAGCGTCTTGTCGGGCGCCGCGTCGGACAGCGACGAGCCGCGTATAACGACCGTGGTAAAGCCCCATAGGGCCCCCGCCGCGAGGCTGAACAAGTCGCCCAGCAGCATGTTGCCGGCGTCCGGGGCTGCGCCCCGCTTGCCCAGGAAAGCCAGCACGATGCCGGCGAAGGCCAGGGCTACGCCGCACCATTGCCTGCCGCTCATGTGTTCTTCGGGAACCAGGAAGTGCAGGCCGAGCGCCGCGAAAATGGGCGAGGTGTAGATAAAGGCAATGCTGTGCCCAGCGGTGGTGTAGAGCACGGCCTGGGACATCAGCAGGAATTCTCCCGCGCACAGCAGGCCGGCCAACAAGCCGGGGACCAGGGTGCCGTCGCCGAAAGCGCGCCAGCCCTCGCGCCGCAGCACCAGGGCGCCAAGCGCGAGGCTCGTCAGCAGTGAGCGCAGGACGATTTGCAGCGCGGGCGTAATGTCGGGCGCGGCGACCTTGACGGCAATTTGCTGCAGGCTCCAGCACAGGCACAGCACCAGCAGCAGGCTGGCGCCGGGCGCATCGAGCGATTTACGCCGCGGGGGAACGACGGACATTGCGGCGCACTACTTGCGCAGCAGCAAATCGAGATAGGCGTGGCAGCAATGGGCGGCGGCCTTGGGCGTCACGGCCTTGGGGTCGGCGGCCCAGCCTATCCAGAAACCCTCGATCATTTGCGAAAAGGTGAGCGCGCTGGCGATGGGATCCAGGTCGGTTTTCGCGGCTTGGGCAGCGCGTTCGAAAAGCCGGCCGACGCCTGCCCGGTAGTCGTGCCAGATCTCGCGGTAGATTTCGCCCAAGGGCGTGGACCAGCGCGCGGCGCCGGCCAGCGACACCCACACGGCAACCTTGTCGGAGGTGAAGCCGGGCGGCGTGAAGCTGGCCTTGACCACGGCATGCAGCTTGGCTTCGGGATCCGGCGCGGCATGAACGGAGTCGCGGATGGCCTGGCCCAATTCCGCGGCCACGCTCTTGACCGCCTCGAGCAGCAGCGCGTCCTTGCCCGAGAAATAGTGGCCGATCAGGCCCCGGGAAAAGCCGGCTTCTTCGCAGATCGTGGCAATGGTGACGGCGTTGTAGCCTTGTGACGAAATATTCCGTATGGCGGCATCGATCAGGTTGCGGCGTCGTTCTTCCGCAATGCGCGAGGGTTTGCGTTTTTGTGGGACCCTTCGCTCGGTAACTGCCGTCATAAGTGTCTCTGTCCTTCTTTTTTGGCGCGAGTGTTCCCGCACATATTAACCCGTGCTCCGGGCGCCCTCATATCATGAAAATCAAGGGCATATCCCATATCTTTCTCAGCCTTGCCCGGGCAGCAGCGCCTGGGCTTCGATTTCCACTTGGGCGGTTTCTTCAAAGAGCGCGCGGACTTCAACCAAGGTCATGGCCGGGAAATGCCGCCCCAGCAGCTTGCCCCATGCGGCCGCGATTTCCGCCTGCCCCTGCTTGAAGGCCTGGATATCGGTGACGAAAACCCGCAAGGCGGCGATATCGCCGGCCTGGCCGCCGGCGGCCTGCACGACGCGAACCACGTTGGCGAGCGAGGCGCCGAATTGAGCGGGCAGGCTCATGCCTGCCGGCGGGGCGTCGGCCCCGGTCGCGCCGGCCAGTTGGCCGGCAACGCACAGCACGCGCCGGTCTTGCCCCGTGACACCGTGCGTGAACCCGCGTGGGCGGGACCAGCCCTCGGGCAGTATGAATTCCAGGCTCATGGTTGTCTCCTTATTGGTTTGCCGCGGTCAGGGCAGCGTTCAAGCATATGGCGAAGCCGGCCTGGCCAGGCCGAGGTGATCGCGCAGCGTCGTGCCTTCGTAGGCCAGCCGGAACAGTCCGCGCTTGCGCAGCGCCGGCACGACGCCCTCGACGAAGGCCTGGGCGTCGCTCGGCACGTGCGCCAGGCCGATCATGAAGCCGTCCGCGGCCTTGCCGACGAACCACTCCTCCATCATGTCGGCAATGTCCTTCGGCGTGCCCACGATGAAGTTGCCGCCGCGCGCCAGCGCATAGATTTCGTACAGCTGGCGCAAGGTGACCGGGCCTTCGTTCATCAGCTTGCGGATATAGCC
>DASWPO010000013.1:0-11021 GCA_036404015.1 Bordetella sp.
AGATTTCCTTGTTTTATACGTGTACCAGCGTGCCTTCGTCTTCACCGGCCACAGCGCGCTTGAGCGCGCCCGGCTTGTTGATCGAAAACACCTTGATGGGCAGTTTCTGGTCGCGGCACAGCGCGAACGCAGTGGCGTCCATCACTTCGAGGCGGCGCACGATGGCTTCGTCGAAGCTGATGCGCGCGTAGCGCGTGGCGGTGGGGTCCTTGTTGGGATCGGCGCTGTAGATGCCGTCGACCTTGGTGGCCTTGAGCACGATCTCGGCGCCGATCTCGGCGCCGCGCAGCGCCGCGGCGGTATCCGTGGTGAAGAAGGGGTTGCCCGTGCCGGCCGCGAAGATCACGACCTTGCCTTCCTCGAGATAGCGCAGCGCCTTGGGACGGATGTAGGGCTCGACCACCTGCTCGATGTTCAGGGCCGATTGCACGCGGGCGTCGACACCCTGGTGCTTGAGCGCGTCCTGCAGGGCCAGCGAATTCATGATGGTGGCCATCATGCCCATGTAGTCGGCCGTGGCGCGGTCCATGCCCTGGGCACCCGGCGCCACGCCGCGGAAGATATTGCCCCCGCCGATGACGATGGCCAGCTCGATACCGGTGGCCGCGACCTCGGCGATTTCCTGGGTCATGCGGATGATGGTGCCGCGATTGATGCCGTAGGCATCCTCGCCCATCAAGGCCTCGCCGGAAAGCTTGAGTAGAACCCGTTTGTACGATCTGCTGCTGGTCATGGGCATGCCCCTGGGAACTGTTCCGACGAAAGTGTAAGACAAGAAAGAGAAATGAAATGCCCCACGCTGCGCCTTCGGCTTGCTGCCCCCCCGAGGGGGCCGTTTTCGCCCTGGGGCGGCAAAAAGGCCGGAGCCGGGTCTTTATCGCAGACCCCGCGCCGGCCTCGGCATCGCCAGGAGATCAGGCCTGGCCGGCAGCGGCGGCAGCCACTTCGGCGGCGAAATCGGTGACCTTCTTCTCGATGCCCTCGCCCACCACGAACAGCACGAACTTGCTGATCGAGGCGTTCTTTTCCTTGAGCATCTGCTCGATGGTCTGCTTGTCGTTCTTGACGAAGGGCTGCGACAGCAGCGTGACTTCCTTCAGGAACTTGGCGATCGAGCCGTCGACCATCTTGGCGACGATTTCGGCGGGCTTGCCCGATTCGGCGGCCTTCTGCTCGGCGACCGAGCGTTCGGTGGCGATGTCGGCGGCGGGCACGCCGTCCGCGCTCAAGGCCTTGGGCTTGGTGGCGGCGATGTGCATGGCCAGGTCCTTGCCCACTTCGTCGGCGCCGGTGAACTCGACCAGCACGCCAATGCGCCCGCCGTGCACGTAGCTGGCCAGCGCATTGGGCGTCTGGATGCGCTCGAAGCGGCGGATGGACATGTTTTCGCCGATCTTGCCGATCAGGGCGGTGCGGGTGGTCTCGACCGTGCCTTCGCCATAGGGCAGCGCCGACAGGGCGTCCACATTGGCGGGGTTTTTCTCGGCGACCAGCTTGGCCAGGCCGTTGACGAAAGCCACGAAGTCATTGTTCTTGCCCACGAAGTCGGTTTCGCAGTTGACTTCGATCACCGCGCCCTGCTTGCCGTCGGCGGAGATGAACAGGCCGATCAGGCCTTCGGCGGTGACGCGGGCGGCGGCCTTGCTGGCCTTGTTGCCCAGCTTGACGCGCAGGATTTCCTCGGCGCGGGCCAGGTCGCCTTCGGCCTCGGTCAGGGCCTTCTTGCATTCCATCATGGGGGCGTCGGTCTTTTCGCGCAGTTCCTTGACCAGGGAGGCGGTAATTTCAGCCATGTTTGCTCCAAATTTGGTAAGACATGCCCCGGTCGGGCCGGGGCAAGAAATGGGGTTGCTGGGACGGAGCCGTCGGCGGGGTTGCCCCCGCTCGGCACCCGTCCCGGCGGCCCGCCTGGACAGGCTGGCCGCCGGACATGACAGGCATCAGGCCTGGCTGTCCTGCACTTCGACGAACTCTTCCTGGCCTTCGCCCAGCTCTTCAACGACGCCGTTCAGGTTTTGCTGGCGGCCTTCGATGACGGCGTCGGCGATGCCCTTGGTGTACAGCGCGATGGCCTTGGCCGAGTCGTCGTTGCCGGGGATGATGTAGTCGATGCCGTCGGGCGAATGGTTGGTATCGACCACGGCCACCACCGGGATGCCCAGCGTGCGGGCTTCAGCCACGGCGATCTTGTGGTAGCCCACGTCGATCACGAACAGGGCCTCGGGCAGCGTGGTCATGTCCTTGATGCCGCCGATCGACTTGTTCAGCTTGTCGAGTTCGCGCTGGAACAGCAGGCCTTCCTTCTTGATCATGCGCTCGGCGCCGCCCTCGGACACGACGACTTCCATGTCCTTCAGGCGCTTGATCGAGGTCTTGACCGTCTTGAAGTTGGTCAGCATGCCGCCGAGCCAGCGAGCGTCCACGAAAGGCATGCCGGCGCGGGCGGCCTCGGTGGCAACCAGCTCGCGGGCGGCGCGCTTGGTGCCGACGAAGAGCACGTTGCCGCCGCGGGCAGCCAGCTGCTTCACGAACTTGGTGGCTTCGAGGTACTTTTCAACCGTCTTTTCGAGGTTGACGATGTGGATTTTGTTACGGCTGCCGAAGATGTAGGGAGCCATCTTCGGGTTCCAGTAACGGGTCTGGTGGCCGAAGTGGACGCCGGCTTCAAGCATTTCGCGCATCAGGGACATAATATTCTCCTAGGGTTTGGACTGGCGCTCTTGCCAGCACCCGCAAGGCTTGACTCAAGCCGCGGGCACCCTGGTTGGCAAGGCGCGCGATTTGGCAGCGCACGGGCAAAAAAGCCGAACCGCTGCCTGCTTCCGCATCACTCCCGGGATGGGTTTTCTCGGAAAGAAATGTCGGAAAGCCTATAATTCTACTATTTTTCAGGGCAAGCCCTCAAGTAGCCTGCCCACTGCCCCGGAAAACCGGGACAAAACCACCGAATTCACGCTGGACAACGCCATGGAAATCGTTACCGACCCCATCGACCTGGACAAGATGCGCGCCGCCTGCCAGGACGCCGCCCGCATCCTGGACTACCTCACTCCCTTCGTCAAACCGGGGATCACCACCGGCGAGATCGACCGCCTGTGCAAGGAATACGTCCTCGACGAACTCAAGGTGAAGTCGGCCACCGCGGGCTACGCCCCCCCGGGCTACCCCCCCTACCCCGGCTACATCTGCACCTCGGTCAACCACGTGATCTGCCATGGCATCCCGGGCGACAAAGTCCTCAAAAACGGGGACTCCATCAATCTGGACGTCACCATCATCAAGGACGGCTGGTTCGGCGACACCAGCCGGATGTATGCCGTGGGCGAGCAGTCCATCCTGTCGCGCCGCCTGATCGACACCACGTTCGAATGCATGTGGAAAGGCATCCAGCAGGTGCGCCCCGGCGCCACGCTGGGCGACATCGGCCATGCCATCCAGAAGCACGGCGAAGCCCAGGGCTTCTCGATCGTGCGTGAATACTGCGGCCACGGCGTGGGCCGCCGCTTCCACCAGGACCCGCAGGTGCTGCACTACGGCAAGCCGGGCACCGGCCTCACGCTGGTGCCCGGCATGATCTTCACCATCGAGCCCATGGTCAACGCCGGCCGCAAGGAGATCCGCAACCTGGCCGACGGCTGGACGGTGGTCACCCGCGACCACAGCCTGTCCGCGCAGTGGGAGCACAGCGTGCTGGTTACCGAGACCGGCTACGAAGTGCTGACCCTTTCGCCTGGCGTGCAGCAGCCCCCGGCCTTCATCACCGAGCCGCTGGCCATCCCGGCCGCCGCCTGACCCCACATCCGACCTATTCGCTGCATGAGTTTTGCCGAGCTGACCCAGATCAAGACCCGGATGCAGGCGGCGCGCGGCGCCGCGATTGCCGGCTTCCGCGATCACGCGCGCCCCGACACGCTGCTCACCGAACTGCGCCGCATCGTCGACCGGGCCCTGCGCGAGCTGCTCGAACTGCACCCCCTGCCCGAAGGCGCCGCGCTGGCGGCCGTGGGCGGCTATGGCCGCGGCGAACTGTACCCGCACTCCGACGTCGACCTGCTCATCCTGCTGCCGGATCAGGCCCCCCGCGCTGCGCTGCCCCCCGAAGGGGCCGGAGCCGCCCCGGGGCGGTCCGGCGGCGGCCCCGCGCCGTCGCCCGCCGACGAAAGCGCCATCGAGACGCTCGTCACCTCGCTCTGGGACCTGGGCCTGGAGCCCGGCCACAGCGTGCGCACCATCGAGCAGTGCGAACAGGAAGCCCAGGCCGACATCACGGTGGAAACGGCCCTGCTCGAATCGCGCTGGCTGGCCGGCAACCGGCGCCTCTTCAAGCGCTTCGAGACCGCCATGGATGCCCGCCTGGACGCGCGCGCCTTCTTCCTGGCCAAGCGCGTGGAGATGCAGCAGCGCCATGCGCGCCATCGCGACACGCCCTATGCGCTGGAACCCAACTGCAAGGAGTCGCCCGGCGGCCTGCGCGACCTGCAGGTGATCCTGTGGATGGCGCGCGCGGCCAACTTCGGCCACAGCTGGAACCAGATCGCGCAGGCCGGCCTGCTGACGCCGACCGAGGCGCACACGCTGCGCAACGCCGAACAGGTCTTCAAGCGCCTGCGCATCGAGCTGCACCTGCTCACCAACCGCCGCGAAGACCGGCTGCTGTTCGACCTGCAGCCCGGCCTGGCCGCCGTGTACGGCATCGCCGACACGGCCACGCGCCGCGCCAGCGAACTGCTCATGCAGCGCTACTACCGCGCCGCGGGACAGGTGACGCAGCTCAACGTGATCCTGGTGCAGAACATCGAAGAGCGCCTCTTTCCCCGCCCGGAAAGCGAGGCGCGCGCCATCGACGGCGACTTCCGCAAGCTGCACGAGCGCCTGGACATCGTCCGCGACGACGCCTTCGAGCGCAATCCCAGCCTGATGCTGCGCGCCTTCCTGGTGATGCAGCAGCATGTGGAGCTGACCGGCATGTCGGCGCGCACCATGCGCGCCATCTGGCACGCGCGCGGCCGCATCGACGCGGCCTTCCGCAAGGACCCGGCCAACCACCGCCTGTTCATCGAGATCCTGCGCCAGCCGCACGGCATCGTGCACGAGCTGCGCCGCATGGCCATGCTCGACGTGCTGCCGCGCTACCTGCCGGTGTTCAAGCGCATCGTGGGCCAGATGCAGCACGACCTGTTCCATGTGTACACGGTCGACCAGCACACGCTGATGGTGCTGCGCAATGTGCGCCGCTTCACCATGCCCGAGCACGCGCAGGAATACCCGCTGGCGAGCCAGCTGATCGCCAACCTGGACAAGCACTGGCTGCTGTACGTGGCGGCGCTCTTTCACGACATCGCCAAGGGCCGCGGCGGCGACCACTCGCAGCTGGGCGCCATCGAAGTGCGCCGCTTCGCCAAGCAGCACGGCCTGAGCGCCGAGGACAGCGAACTGGTGGAGTTCCTGGTGCGCCATCACCTGCTGATGTCGGCCGTGTCGCAAAAGCGCGACCTCTCCGACCCGGCCGTCATCGAAGAATTCACCCGGCAGGTGCGCGACGAACGGCACCTCACCGCGCTCTACCTGCTGACCGTGGCCGACATCCGCGGCACCAGCCCCAAGGTGTGGAACGCCTGGAAGGGCAAGCTGCTCGAGGACCTCTACCGGCTGACCCTGGCCCGCCTGGGCGGCGGCCATGTCGACGCCGGCACCGTCCTGGCCCAGCGCCAGGAAGAAGCCACGCGCCTGATCCGCCTGGCCGGCATTTCCGACGCCGACCGCGACCAGTTCTGGAAGCAGCTCGACGTGGCGTACTTCCTGCGCCACGAGGCTTCGGAAATCGCCTGGCACACGCGCCACCTGTACCGCCAGCACGATCCCGCCAGGCCGGTGGTGCGCGCCCGCCCCACCGAGCAAGGCGAAGGCCTGCAGGTCATGGTCTATACCCGCGACGTGCCGCAGCTCTTCGTCAATACCTGCGGATATTTCGACAGCAAGTCGCTCAGCATCCAGGATGCCCGCGTGCACACCACCCGGCACGGCTGGGCGCTGGACAGCTATATCGTCCTGCCCCCCGAGAACGGCAGCGACCTGCGCTCGCTGGCCGCCCTGGTCGAGCACGAACTGGCCGAAAGGCTGGCCAGCCCGGGCGCAACGCAGCACAACGGCCCCCATGTCCGGCAATCGCGCCGGTCCAAGGCCTTCCCCATCGTGCCCCAGGCCGAACTGCAGCCCGACGAAGGCAGCCAGTCGTGGCGGCTGACGGTGACCGCCACCGACCGGCCCGGCCTGCTGCATGCGCTGGCGCAGGTCTTCGCCATGAACGGGGTCAGCCTCATCATGGCCAAGGTCATGACGCTGGGCGATCGCGTGGAAGACGTCTTCATCGTGTCGGGCCCCGTGCTCGAGCGCCCGCGCAGCCAGATGCAGTTCGAGCGCGGCGTGCTGCAGGCCCTGGCCGGCGAAGAGCCCCAGGCGCAGGCGGCCTGAGTACAATCGCGGAAATCTTTTTCCCGGCGCCGCCTGCATGGCCTTCTACGATTACGCCTCCGCGTTCGGACGCAGCTTTTTCCTGGCCTTCGCCACCCTGCTGCCTATCCTGAACCCGCCCGCGTGCACGCCCATTTTCTGGACGCTGACCGACGGCGCCTCGCACGGCACGCGCATCGACCTGTCGCGCCGCGTGGCCATCAATGCCGCGCTGCTGATGATCGGCTCGCTGATCGCGGGCAATATCCTGCTCAGCTTTTTCGGCATTTCGCTGGCGGCCGTGCGCGTGGGCGGCGGCCTGCTGGTGATCTACAGCGGCTGGCGGCTGGTGAACTCGGCCGACGCCGACACCGGCCGCAAGGCCCAGATGGCCGAGGTCTTCACCCCCGAAATGGCGCGGGCGCGCGCCTTCTATCCGCTGACCTTTCCCATCAGCGTGGGCCCGGGCTGCATTTCCGCCGCGATCACCGTGGGCGCCTCGCTGCGCAGCCAGCACCCCTCGCCGCTCATCAGCGCCATCCAGTACGCCGGCGCCCTGCCCGGCCTGCTGCTGGTGGCGCTGGTGCTGTTTCTCTGCCTGCGCTTTGCCGAATCGCTCATGGACAAGCTGGGCGCCAACGGCACGGCGGTCTTCATGCGGCTGTCGGCTTTCGTGCTGCTGTGCCTGGGCGTCCAGATCTGCTGGGACGGCGCCCACGACCTGCTGCTGGACCTGATCCAGGATGCCCGGCACCTTCCCCTGGCTACTCCCTCGGCCTCGTAACCCGGCCGCCTACCCTTTCAGAGCATGCATCCATGACCTACACGTCTCACTCCCGCAGCAACCGCCCGCTGGGCCTGATCGCCCTGTTTTCCTTCGGCGCCCTGGCCGTGGCGCTGATCTCGCAATACGGATTCGACATGCAGCCCTGCGCCTGGTGCGTGTTCCAGCGCCTGCTGTATCTGGCGATCGGCGTGCTGGCCCTGATCGGCCTGCTTGGTAGTTTGACTGGCGGCCGGTTCCTGGCCCGCTTAGCGGCCCTGCTGGGCGTGCTGCTGTCGGCCGGCGGCATTGCCGCCGCCTGGTATCAGTACAGCGTGGCCTCGCACATGATGTCGTGCGCGCAGACCTTTGCCGACCGGTTCATGGGCGCCACGGGGCTCGACGCCATGGTGCCCTGGCTGTTCGGCATCTACGCGACCTGCGCCGACGCCATGGTGAAGGTGCTGGGCGTGGAATACGCCCTGTGGAGCCTGGCGCTGTTCGTGCTGATCCTGCTGGCGTCGTTGACGGCGCTGTTCAAGCGCCGCTGATCGCATCAGAGGTCGTTGGCCACGTAGCCCATATTGAACTGCAGGCCGCCCGAAGTCTCTTCATCGCCGGAGCTGCCGCCGCGCGACTGGCCCAGCCGGGCCAGGTATTCGGGCGTGATGTCGCCGGTGACGTACTCGCCGTTGAAGCACGAGGCCTCGAAGCGCGACAGCTCGGGGTTGAGATCGCGCACCGACTGCTGCATGTCGTGCAGGTCCTGGTAGATCAGGCCGTCCACGCCGATGGTGCGGGCGATCTCTTCGTCGCTGCGGCCGGTGGCGATGAGTTCCTGCTGCGTGGGCATGTCGATGCCGTACACATTGGGATAGCGCACCGGCGGCGCGGCCGAGGCGAAGTACACCTTGTTCGCGCCGGCGGCGCGCGCCATGTCGACGATCTCGCGGCTGGTGGTGCCGCGCACGATGGAGTCGTCGATCAGCAGCACGTTCTTGCCCTTGAACTCCATGCCGATGGTGTTGAGCTTCTGGCGCACGGACTTCTTGCGCATGGCCTGGCCCGGCATGATGAAGGTGCGGCCCACATAGCGGTTCTTGATGAGGCCTTCGCGGTAGTTCAGGTTCAGGCGCGAGGCCAGCTGCATGGCGGCCGGGCGCGATGAATCGGGAATCGGCATGACCACGTCGATGTCGCCCAGGCGCATGGTGCGCGCCACCTTGTCGGCCAGGTACTCGCCCATGCGCAGGCGGGCGTCATACACCGACACGCCGTCGATCAGCGAATCGGGGCGGGCAAAGTACACGTATTCGAAAATACAGGGCACCAGCTGCGGATTCTCGGCGCACTGGCGGCTGGTCAGGTGGCCGTCCAGGTCGATGAACACCGCCTCGCCCGGCTGCACGTCGCGCACGAAGGTAAAGCCGCTGCCTTCCAGCGCCACCGATTCGGAGGCCGCCATCCACTCCACGCCCTCTTCGGTTTCCAGCCTGCCGAGGCACAGCGGGCGGATGCCGAAGGGGTCGCGGAAGGCCAGCAGGCCGTAGCCCGAGATCTGCGCCACCACGGCGTAGGCGCCGCGCGCGCGCTTGTGCACCATGGACACGGCGCGGAAGATCGCGTTGTCGTCCAGCGAGGTGCCATTGGCCGCCGACTGCAGCTCGTGCGCCAGCACATTGAGCAGCACCTCGGAGTCGGAGTTGGTATTGATGTGGCGGCGGTCGACGCGGTAGAGCGACTCGCGCAGTTCGCGCCAGTTGGTCAGGTTGCCGTTGTGGGCGAACATGATGCCGAAGGGCGCGTTCACGTAGAAGGGCTGGGCCTCTTCCTCGCTGTCGCTGGAACCGGCCGTGGGATAGCGCACCTGGCCGATGCCGCTGGTGCCGGGCAGCGAACGCATATTGCGGGTGCGGAACACGTCGCGCACCAGGCCGTGCGCCTTGAACATGTTGAAGTGATTGCCGTGCGACGTGGCAATGCCCGCCGCGTCCTGGCCGCGATGCTGCAGCAGCAGCAGGCTGTCATAGATCAACTGGTTGACCGGCCCGCGCCCGATGACCCCGACGATTCCACACATGGTGAGTTCCTTGATTGAAGCCTGATACTGCTCAATACGGCAGCCACGTCGCCAGCGACGGCGGCAACCACGACTTGATATGCTTTACCGCCTGGACGGCCGACTGCGAAAACATGGCGTTCTGCCACCAGGGCTCCTTGGGCAGCGGGGTATAACCGCCCACCACCACCAGCGCCAGGATGATGACCAGGCCCCGGGCCAGTCCGAACAGGCCGCCCAGGCCGTGATCGGCGGGCGACAGGCCCGTCACGCGAACCAGCGCCGACAGGGTCATGTTGACCAGGCCCACGGCCAGCAAGGCGCCGATGAATACCGCCGCATAGGCCACGCCCATGCGCAACAGCGTCGTTTGTATATAGGGAGCCAACCAGCCATACACGACGGGCCCCCACCATATCGCCGCGACGAAAGCCAGCACGTACGCCACCAGCGACAGCAATTCCTTCAGCAAGCCGCGCACCAGCCCCAGCACGCAGGAGATGCCCAGGATCGCCAGCACGACAAAGTCAAACCCGGTCACTGTGCAGCGATGAAGCCGTTGTCATAACCCAGCGCCCGCAGGCGCGCCTGTGCCGCCTGAGCCGCCTCGCGCGAAGGGAACGGCCCCACGCGCAACCGGTACTGCGACTTGCCGCCCGCATTCGATGGCTCGACATAGGCGTTGGTGATGCCCGACTGGTGCAGCTGCGTATTGCGCGCCTGGGCATCGGCCTGCGTGCCGTACGCCGCGATCTGCAGCACGTAGTTGCCACCCGCATTGCCGCTGGCGTTGCCGCCCCCCGGCGTCGTCTTGGCCGGCGCGGCGCCGGCCGGCTTGCGGCCTTCGAGCAGGGCCAGGGCGACCGAACCGTCATCGGTACGCGCCGCGGGCGCCGGCTTGGGTTCGGGCTTGTTCTCGGCGGGCTTGGCTTCCGGCTTGGCGGCAGGACGCGGCACGGCTGCCGGCGCCTCGGGCACGGGCACCGGCGCCAGGACTGCTGGCGGCGCGACGTGGCCCGCTGCCGCCGGGGCAGCGGTGGACGGCGCGGGATTGGAGGCAAGCGGCGCAGGCGGCGCGGCCGGCACGGGCGCGGCGGGCGCTGCCTGGGCAGGCTGTTGAACCGGAGGCTGGGCCTGCGGCTCGGAGACGGTGGGCTGGTAAGGCGCATCCTTCTCGGGGATGCGCACCGGGATGTCGCTGGCGACCGGGATGGGCCGGGAATCGAGCACCATGGGCAGGATGATCACGGCGGCCAGCACCAGGATCACCGCACCGGCCAAGCGCCGGCGGGCGCGGGCGCGCAATTCGGCCGCCTGGGCCTCGCCGGACACGGAGGGGCGTGGACGCACGCCATTGTTGCCTTTCCTGGCCGCGGCAGAATCTTTGCGTGTGAATAAGCCCATTATGGCGCCCGATGTCGTTCCATCATTGCCCGCTCAAACCCGACCCAGTGCCTGCAATACCGCCGACACGGTCAGGAAGGACCCGAACACCACGATTCTATCATTCTCCCCCGCCCTTTCCCGGGCGGCGGCATAGGCCGCGACCGGGTCCGGAAAGGCTTGCACGCCCGGCGCCTCGCCATCGGCGGGCGCGTTCGGCAAGGCGGCCCGCACTTGTTCGGCCAGCGCCTCGCCGCTCGTGCCGCGCGGCCCCGGCAGGCCCGTGCAGAACCAGTGGTCGATGCGGCTGCCCAGCTTGGCAACCACGCCGGCGAGATCCTTGTCGGCCAGCATGCCGAACACCGC
>DASWPO010000014.1:0-6853 GCA_036404015.1 Bordetella sp.
TCGTGCGCATGGCCGGTGAAGAAGGGCGTGCAGAAGTGCGGGTCGCCGTGCAGCGAGACGGTCAGCACGTCCTTGCGGCGCCAGAAGATGCCCTGGGTGCCGTTGCCATGGTGCACGTCGACGTCCAGGATGGCGACGCGCTCGTGCCGGCGCCGCAGGTATTGCGCGGCGATGGCGGCGTTGTTGAGGTAGGTGAAGCCGTTGGCGCGGTCGGCGTAGGCATGGTGGCCGGGCGGACGGCACAGGGCGTAGACGGCGCGCTCGCCGCCCAGCACCAGGTCGGCCGCGTGGGTGGCGGCGTGGGCCGACCAGATCGCGGCTTCCCAGGTGTGCGGGCCGATCGAGCAGGCCATGTCGCCCATGTGGTAGCCGGCGCGGCCCACCAGGCTGTCGGGATAGGTAAAGGGCTGGCCGGGGAAGGGATGCACGTTGGGCAGCACTTCGTCGGAGGCGTCCTCGAGCTGCTGCCAGCCTTCCCAGACGGTTTCCAGAAAGTGCAGGTATTCCGGGGTGTGGATGGCGGCGCGCGGCGCGGCGCCGAAATCCTCGGCCATGACGATGTCGTGGCCTTGCGCGCGCGCCGCCTCGAGCAGCAGCAGGGCGCGCTCGGGCTGCTCGTTGCTGCGCTTCATGCGGCCGCGGACGATGAAGTACTGCGGGTCGTGTCCCTGGTGCCGATCGCTATAGACGACTTTCATGTCTGGGTTCCTTGGAGGGGTCCGGATGGATTCAAGCCGGCCCGGGCCACGCAGACGCGGGTCTGTTCGTGCGCGGCTTCCAGGTGGAAGCGCAGCGCGGCTTGCGTGGCCTCGGCATCGCGCCGGATGAATGCCTTGACGATGGGCCGGTGGCTTTCGGCGACGAAGTGCGGGTCTTCGTAGCCGGGTTCGTTCAGCGACTGGAACATGCGCACCTCGGCCTGCATGTTGTCGAACAGCCGCTGCAGGTACAGGTTGCCGGAGATTTCCGCGATGTAGGCATGAAAGCCCAGGTCCAGCGCCACCCGTTCGGCGCGGTTCAGGCGGCTGCTTTGTTCGACCATGTGGTCGACCATGGTCACCAGCCGGGCGAGCTGCCCGTCGCTGGCCTGCGCGCAGGCCAGCCGGACGCCCAGCAGTTCGAGGTCGATGCGCACCTGGTAGAGGTCGTCCACTTCGCGCACGGACAGCGTCTTGACGAAGAAGCCGTGGCGCGGCCGCGAGGTCAGCAGGCCCGCGCTTTCCAGGCGGCGGGCCGCCTCGCGCACCGGCGCGCGGCTGATGCCCATGCGGCGCGCCAGCTCGGCCTCGATGATGCGCTCGCCGGGCGCGAACTGGCCGTTGAGGATGGCGGCCTGGATCTGCGCTTCGGCGATGTCGACCAGGTCGGGCGACCGGATCGAGGTGAAGGCGTCGGCGGCGGCGGAGCGGGTCATGTTCAGTACCCTCGTGCGCGGTCCATCGCGCCGGCGGGCGTGCGGCCGGCCAGCAGGGCCTCGTAGTTGGCGCGGGTCTGCCGGGCGATGGTCGACGGCGGGGTGCGCGTGGCGATGTGCGGCGTCACCGTGACGCGCGGGTGCGTCCAGAAGGGATGGTCCGCCGGCAGGGGTTCGGCCGAGAAGGCGTCGAGCGTGGCCGCGCCCAGCTGGCCGGCGTCGAGCGCGGCCAGCAGGTCGCGTTCGACCAGGTGGTCGCCGCGTCCCACGTTGATCAGGTGGGCGCCGCGCGGCAGCTTGCTGAAGAGCCGGGCATCGAGGATGCCGCGCGTGCGGCCGGTGAGCGGCAGCAGGCAGACCAGGGTGTCGCATTGCGCGAGGAAGTCGTCGAGCTGATCGTCGCCGTGCCAGGCCTGGATGCCTTCGGCAAGCTGCGGCTTGGGCGTGCGGCTCCAGCCCGACACGGCGTAGCCGATGGCCGCCAGCGCGCGGGCGCATTGCAGGCCCAGCGTGCCCAGGCCGGCGATCCCCACGCGGTGCCGGCGGGCCGGCACGATGGGCTGTTCTTCCCAGGCGCCGCGGCGCTGGCTTTCCAGGTAGGCGGGGATGCTGCATTGGCGGTGCGTGACGGCCCAGCACACATAGGCCGCCATGCCGCTGGCCATCTCGGGGTCGATGATGCGGCAGATGGGCACGCCGGGCAGGAGCGGGTCGGCGGTGATGTGGTCGATGCCGGCGCCCACCGACTGCACCATTTTGAGATTGGGCAGGCGGTGCATGAGCCCGTGCTGCGGCATCCAGCACACCACGAGGTCGATGGCGCCGAGCTCGCCCAGGTCCGCTTCGGCCTGGCTGCGGCCGCCCAGCACCAGCCGGGCGCCGGGGAATTCGGCGCGGAAGGCCTCCAGCAGGTAGTCCGTGTCGATCTGGCTGCTGAGCAGGGCGATGGTGGGGTCAGGCATCGGCGGCCTCCTTGCCGGCGGGGCGCGCCAGTTTGGGAATGGCGTCGATCAGGGAACGGGTATAGGCGTGTTGCGGGTTGGCCAGGACCTCGGCGGTCGGGCCGTATTCGACGATGCGGCCGCGCTGCATGACGGCGATGTGGTCGCACATCTGTCCGGCCACGCGCAGGTCGTGCGTGATGAACACCATGGACAGCTTGAATTCATCGCGCACCTGGGCGAACAGTTCGAGCACCTGGGCCTGGACCGAGACGTCCAGCGCCGACACGGGCTCGTCGGCCACCAGCAGTTCCGGCTCCATCGCCAGGGCGCGGGCGATGCCGATGCGCTGGCGCTGGCCGCCGGAGAACTCATGCGGAAAGCGCGCGGCGGCCTCTTTGCCCAGGCCGACCAGCTCGAGCAGGCGCAAGGCGCGCGCGCGCGCCTCGTCCGGCGCGACGCCTTGCGCGATGGGCCCCGCGGCGATGGCGGCGCCGACGCGGTGGCGTGGGTTGAGCGAGGCGTAGGGGTCCTGGAACACCATCTGGATCTTGCCTTGCGCCAGGGTCCGGAAGCCCGGGCCGGACGGCATGATCTGCCCCTTGAACAGGATGCGGCCGCCGTCGTAGGGCGTCAGGCCGACCAGGCAGCGGCCGACCGTGGACTTGCCCGAGCCCGATTCGCCCACCAGGCCCAGCGTTTCGCCGCGCCGCAGGTCGATATTGACGCCGTCGGCCGCGTGCACCCGGCGGCCCTTGCGGAACAGGCCGCCGCCGGAGGCGTAGGTCTTGTCCAGGTCCTGCACCTCGAGCGCGCGCTGCAGTTCGCGCTGGTCGGGCGGCTGGCGTATCCGGCCCGAGGGGATGGCCGCCAGCAGCTTGCGGGTGTAGGCGTGCCGCGGCTGCTGCAGCACCTGCGAGGCCGGGCCGGCCTCGACCATATTGCCCGTCTGCATCACGATGACGTGGTCGGCGATCTCGGCCACGACGCCGAAGTCGTGCGTGATGAAGAGCACGGCGGTGCCGCGGCGCTGCTGCAGGTCGCGGATCAGCTTGAGGATCTGGGCCTGGGTGGTGACGTCCAGCGCGGTGGTGGGTTCGTCGGCGATCAGCAGGTGCGGCTCCAGCAGCAGGGCGCAGGCGATCATCACGCGCTGGCGCTGGCCGCCCGAGAGCCGGAAGGGATAGCTGTCGACCAGCAGGTGCGGGTCGGGAAGGCCGACATCGGTCAGCGCCGCGATGATGCGCCGGCGCTTCTCGGCGGCGGGCAGCGTCAGGTGCGCGTCGAACACCTCGGCCAGCTGGGTGCCGATGCGCATGACGGGGTTGAGCGCCGTCATGGGCTCCTGGAAGATCATGCCGATGCGCCGGCCGCGCAGTTCGCGCATGCCGGCCTCGTCGAGCTTGAGCAGGTCCTGGCCGCCGAACAGGATTTCGCCCGCCACGGGCGCCACCGCGGGGCGGGGCAGCAGCCCCATGACGGCGTTGGCGATCATGGACTTGCCGGAGCCGGATTCGCCCACGATGCACAGCGTGCGTCCCGGCGGCAGGCTGAAGCTGACCGAGTCCACGGCCAGCCGCCGGTCGCCGCCGTCGGGCAGCTTGATGCTCAGGCCGCGGACGTCCAGCACGGGGGCGGTCCCGGCGGGGCCGGACAACTGGGCGGCTTGGCCGGATGCGCGCGCGTTCATCGTCCGCGTCCTCCGGCACTGGCGTTGAGCCCGTCGTTCAGGCCCTCGCCCACCAGGTTGAGCGCCAGCACCGTGAGCACGATGGCCAGGCCGGGGAAGGCCGCCATCCACCAGGCATTGCGCAGCACGGTGCGGGCCGCGCCGATCATGTAGCCCCAGCTCATCATATTGGGATCGCCCAGCCCCATGAAGCTCAGCGAGGATTCCAGCAGGATGGCGGTGGCGATCATCAGCGAGGCCATCACCACGATGGGCGACAGCGCGTTGGGCAGGATCTGCGTGAGGATCACGCGCGGCGTCGATTCGCCGGCCAGCAGCGCCGCGGAGACGAAGTCGCGCTGGCGCAGCGTGAGGAACTCGCCGCGCACCAGGCGGGCCACCGGCTGCCACGAGACCACCGCGATGGCCGCCACGATGGAATAGATGCTCGGCTCGAAAATGGCCACCAGCACGATGGCCAGCGCGAAGCTGGGCACGGCCTGGAACATCTCGGTAAAGCGCATCAGCGACGCGTCGACCCAGCCGCCGAAATAGCCGGCGATGGCGCCCAGGCTCACGCCGATCAGCAGCGAGACCACGGTGGAGATCACGCCGATCAGCAGCGATACGCGGGCGCCGTAGATCACCCCGGAGAGCACATCGCGGCCCAGCGTGTCGGTGCCCATGAGCAGGTGGGGCTCGCCCATCGGCGGCACGAAGGGCGAGGAGACCATGTCCCAAGGGTCGTTGGCGGCGAAGAAGGGGCCGAAGGCCGCCAGCAGCACGATGAAGATGAGGAAGGCGAGCCCCAGGGTCGCGCCCCGATTGCGGCGAAAGCGCCGCCAGAAACTATGGTTCATGACTGGTCTTGGGTTGCGTGTTGCATGGTGTCACGACAATTCGATGCGCGGATCCACGAGCGTGTAGACGAGATCGGTAACGAGGTTGAGGAGCACGGCCATGGCCGAGGTCACCAGGAAGCAGCCCAGCAGCAGGGTGTAGTCGCGCTGCAGCAGCGCGTCGAACATCAGCCGGCCGATGCCGGGCCAGGCGAACACGGTTTCGGTGAGCACGGCGCCGCCTATCATGCCGCCGGCCTGGATGCCGGCCAGCGTGACCACCGGCAGCAGGGCGTTGCGCAGGATGTGCGCGCGCTGGATGCGCGGCGGGCGCAGGCCCTTGGCGCGCGCCGTCTTGACGAAATCCATCTGCGCCACTTCCAGCATCGAGGCGCGCGTCATGCGGGCGTAGACGGCCATGTAGAACAGCGCCAGCGTGAGCGAAGGCAGCACCAGGTGCTCGAAGATGTCCCAGGCTTGCGCCAGGCCGCTCAGGCCGGCGCCCACCGTGAAATAGCCGAAGCCCGGCAGCCAGTCGAGCTTGATCGAGAACAGCAGCACGGCCATCATCGCCAGCCAGTACAGCGGCGTGGCATAGAACACCAGGGCCACCACGGTGATCGCGCTGTCGACCCAGCTGCCGGCCTTGCGGCTGGCCCAGGCGCCCAGCGCCACGCCGAAGACCAGCGACAGGACGAAGGCGCTGCCGGTCAGCAGCAGCGTGGCGGGCAGGCGGTGCAGGATCAGGTCGAGCACCGGCTGCTGCTGGCGGTAGGAGTAGCCGAGGTCGAGGTGGACGATGTGATCGAGGTAGTGGCCAAGCTGCACGCCGATCGGCTGGTCGAGGCCGAACTGGCGCTTGAGCTGGGCGACGAATTGCGGGTCGGCGGTGCCGGCTTCGCCGGCCATCACCGACACCGGATCGCCCGGGGCCGCGTGCACCAGCAGGAAATTGACCGTGGCGATGGCCAGGATCGCCACGATTCCCTGCGCCAGGCGCGTGAGCATGAACTGGAACCGCTTCATCTATGTACTCAGGAAAGACGGGGTCTTGCAGGACGGTTCGGCCGCCGCGGGCGCGGCAGCCGTCGTGCCGGGGGGTTGGCGTCAGGCGGTGAGCTTGGCGTAGCCGAGGCCGTCGTTCAGGCCGATGCCGGAGCTGATCAGGTTGTAGACCTTGGTGCGGTACAGGGTCGGGAAGTTGATTTCATGCAGCCAGGCCACCGGCACATCGTCGACCAGGATCTTCTGCACTTCTTCGTAGAGGGCCGTGCGCTTGGCCGTGTCGACTTCCCGGCCCGCGCTGTCGAACAGCTCGTCGACCTTGGGATTGGCGTAGCCCTCGACATTGTTGAAGGGCGAGCCCTTCGCGATGTTGCTGGCGGTGTAGTTGCGCGCCACCCCCAGGGCCGGGTCGCCATACTGGTACACATAGTTGAAGGCCAGGTCGTAGTCCCATTGGCTCAGGCGCTGGTTCCAGCCGGCCACGTCGGTGGCCACCATGTCCACCTTGACGCCCGCCTGCGTCAGGTTCTGGCGCACGATCTCGGCCTGGCGCTGCCAGCTCTCGCCGTAGGGCAGGGGCAGCAGGCGCAGGGTCTGGCCGGCGTAGCCGCCATCCTTGAGCAGCTGTTTGGCCTTGGCAATGTCGTGGGGATATTTGGCGACCTTGTCGGTGTAGTACTTGATGTGGCTGTTGAACGGGCCGATGGCGGGCTTGGCATAGCCTTGCCAGGCGATCTTGGCGATGCTCTCGTGGTCGATCGCGGTCATGATGGCCTGGCGCACCTTGACGTTGTCCAGCGGCTTGTTGCGGTTGTTCAGGCACAGCCAGGAGTGCGGCGCGAAGAACTCCCAGCCCTTGGTGGTGACGGCCGCGCCGGGCAGCTTGGCCAGGCGCGCCACGTCGAAGAACTCGACCGCGCCGCCGGGCACCACGTCGACCTTGCCCGATTCGAAGGCGGCCGCGCGCGAGGCCGCGTCGGGGATC
>DASWPO010000015.1:0-15949 GCA_036404015.1 Bordetella sp.
CACGCGCCGCATGCGGGTGCCGCCGCATGCGGGCGACTTCCGCCTGATGGACCGCAAGGTGGTCGACGCGTTCGTCAACCTGCCCGAGCGCACGCGCTTCATGAAAGGCCTGTACGCCTGGGTGGGCTTTCGTTCCGAGCCCTTGCCGTATGTGCCCAAGGAGCGCCTGCACGGCACCAGCCGCTTCGGCTTCTGGCGCTTGTTCGGCCTGGCCACCGCCGGCATCACGGCATTCACGACCTGGCCGCTGCGGCTGGTGGGCCTGGTGGGCGCGGCCTTTGCCGTGCTGTCGTTTGCCTACGGCGTCTTCCTGGTGGCGCAGTACCTGCTCTACGGCAACGAGACCTCGGGCTGGACGACCATCGTGACGGCGCTGCTGTTCTTCTCGGGCATCAACCTGCTTTCGCTGGGGGTGATGGGCGAGTACGTGGCGCGCATCTTCGACGAGGTCAAGGGCCGGCCGCTGTTCATCGCCGGCCAGCGGCTCGGGCAGGCGCGGCCGCGCCGCGATCCGCCGTCCGACGCGCCCGGCCGGAACTGAGTAAACCCATATGAGTTCCTTGATCGACACTACTGCGCAGCCGGCGCGCCGGCGCCTGTCCGGCGACGCCCTGCTGCTGGGCCTGGCCGCCGTCTGGCTGCTCTTTCTCAACTGGATACGGCTGCTGACGCTGCCCGACGAGGGGCGCTACACCGGCGTGGCCTGGGACATGCTGCGCCATGGCGACCTCTCCACGCCGCTGCTCAACGGCCTGCCGTATTTCCACAAGCCGCCCCTGTTCTATTGGCTGGATGCGATCTGCATGCAGCTCTTCGGCATGAACGAGTGGGCCGTGCGCGTGCCTTCCGTGCTGGGCGCCTGGCTGGCGCTGTTCTCGACCTACGCCTTCGTGCGCCGCAACCGCGGCGTGGCGGCGGCGCGCGTGACCGTGCTGGTCATGGCCACCATGCCGCTGTTCTTCGGCGCGGCGCAGTTCGCCAACCTCGACATGCTGGTGGCCGGCCTGATCTCGGCCTGCGTGCTGGCCGGGGCCGACACGGTGTTGCGGCGTGCCCGCGGCGAACCCTGGCGCGCCATGTCGATACTGGCGGGCGCGCTGGCCGGGCTGGCCATCCTGGCCAAGGGCCTGATCGGCCTGGTGCTGCCTGGCGCCGTGCTGGTGTTCTGGCTGGCGATGCGGCGCGACGGGCGCGGTTTTCTCGCGCTGTTGTCGCCGCCGGCGTTGCTGGCCTTTGCCGTGGTGGCCGTGCCCTGGTGCTGGCTGATGCAGTCGCGCTATCCGGAGTTCTTCCACTACTTCTTCATCTACCAGCACTTCCAGCGCTTTGCTGGCTCGGGCTTCAACAACCGGGAGCCCTGGCTCTTCTACGTGCCGGTGCTGATCGGCACGGCCCTGCCCTGGACGCTGTGGGGCCTGAGCCTGTTTCGCAAGCCCTTCTGGAAGGCCGACCGCGACCCCGACGGCATACGCCGCCTCATGGCCCTGTGGGGGCTGGTGGTGCTGGTGTTCTTCTCGATCCCGGCATCCAAGCTGGTGGGCTACATCCTGCCGGCCCTGCCGCCCCTGGCCTTCCTCCTGGCCGAGGTGGTGCGCGAGGCGGTCGAGCGCGATGGCGCGTCTTCCGCGCGCTACGGCCGGCGCGCCTCGATCACTTCCGTGGCGGCCGTGGCGCTTTGCCTGATCACGCTGACCGTGGCCGCGATCAGCACGTTCAACCGCAGCGCCAAGCCGGCGGGCGTGGCCATGCGCGAGGCGGCCGGGCCGGACGACACGCTGGTCATGCTGCACACCTATGCCTTCGACTTGCCGTTCTATGCCTACAAGCGCCAGCCGGCCTGGGTGGTCGACAATTGGGACGATCCGGCGATCCTGCGCACCGACAGCTGGCGCAAGGAACTGCTCGATGCCTCCGAATTCAATCCGGCCGTCAAGGTGCTGATCTCGGATCAGGAATGGAAGCGGCGCGTCTGCGCGGGCCCGGACGGCGCGCGCTATTGGGTCTGGGGCGAGGCGCAGGACGCGGGCCGCTATCCCTTGCTGGCGGGCGCCCAGCCGTTTGCATCGACCAAGCGCAACGTGATGTGGCGCCTGGAGGCCGACGCGGCATTCAAGCAGCGGGTTTGTGGCGAAACGCCCACAGCCGGCTAGCGATGAAAGTCAGGACGGCCATGCCGAGGAGCACGGCCGCCAGCAGCAGGTCGTAGGGCAGCGGCGTGGCATGCAGCAGCCAGGCATAGGCGGCCTCGTTGACGGCGAAGCCCATGGCCGAGACGAGGAAGAAGCGTCCCGCGGCGGGCAGCAAGGGCGCGCCGGCGTGCTGGAAGGTAAGGCGGTAGTGGCCGGAAAACGAGACCACGAAAGCGATCAGCCATCCGGCGACATTGGCCAGCACGGGCGGCAGGCCGGCGTGTTCGACCAGCAGTACGACCACGCTCCAATGGGTCGCGGCGGCGGCGCAGCCGACGACGACAAACCAGGCGAGTTGTTTTAACAGCGGGTGCATCAAGCGTGGAAAACCAGGAAAACGGGCAACAAGCCAACCCACAGGGGCGGCGCCGCATCGTCATTTGCGCCGACGATTTTGGCATGAATTCGGCTGTGGATGGCGGCATCCTGTATCTGGCGCAGGCCGGGCGCCTGGGCGCGGTGAGCTGCATGGCGCTGGGTCCGTCGTTTGCCGGGCAGGCCGAGGCCCTGCGTGGCGCGGATGTCGACGCGGGCCTGCATTTCGATCTCACCGAAGGCGTGGGCGGGCAAGAGCCCGCCATTCCGCTCAGGCATCTCATCGCGCGCGCCTATCTTGGGCGCCTGGCGCCGACCTGGGTGGACGGCCGGCTGGAACGCCAGCTCGATGCCTTCGAGCGGCTCTACGGCGCGGCGCCGGCCTATCTGGATGGGCATCAGCACGTGCATCAATTGCCAGGGGTGCTGCCGCGGGTGATCGAGATCCTGCAGCGCCGCTACGGCCAGCGCATGCCCTGGCTGCGCTGCACCTTGCCGCGCAGCCAGCCCGGCGTGGGGGCGGCCAATGCCTTCAAGGCGCAAGTCATCGGCATGCTGGGTGGCCACGCCCTGCACCGGGCCGTGCGCCGGCACGGCTGGCGCAGCAATGAGCGCTTCCTGGGGGTCTACAGCCTGAGCGGCGGGTCGGCGCATTATGCGCAGCTGCTGCGCTGCTGGTTCGAGGCGGCCCGGGACGGCGACCTGATGATGTGCCATCCCGCCCGGGCGGTCGCGCCGGGCGAGAGCGACGCGCTCATGCGGCAGCGCGCCGCCGAGTTCGACGTGCTGTCGAACGAAGACATGCCCCGCTGGCTGCAGGCCCAGGGCCTGCGCGTGGAGCGGCTCAGCCGCATTGCGCCGCTGCCGGCCTGAAGCGCGGCGCGTCAGCGCGCGGCGCCCGGACGCAGTTCGCGCGCCAGGGCCAGCCAGGCTTGCGCGGCGTGCGACAGGTAGCCGCCGCGGCGCCACACCAGGCCCATGTCCCAGTCGGTTTCCGGATCGTCCAGCGGCACGCAGGTGACGCCGGTGAACGAGCGCGCCCGCAGTTCCAGGCGCGGCAGGAAGGCCACGCCCAGGCCGGCCGCCACCAGGGCGATGATGAAGTCGATCTGGCCGCTGCGGGCCGCCACGATGGGCGTGACGCCGGCGCGCCGGCAGGCGTCGTCCAGTACATGATTCAGCGCGAAGCCTTCTTCGAAGAGGATGAAGGGCGACTGCCGCAGCTGCCACAGGCTCACGTGCATGGCGTCGGCATGCGGGTGGTCGGGCGGCAGCAGGGCCATGAGCGGTTCGCGCGCGACGGGTTGCCATTCGAAGTCCGGCGGCACGGGGGTGAGCGAGGCGGCCAGCTCCAGCTCCCCGGTCATCAGCATTTCTTCGAGGCGCCGGCTGCCGTGCTCGACCAGGCTGATCTCGATGGAAGGGTAGCGGCTGCGAAAGCGCGCAAAGAGCGGGGCGAACAGCGAACTGCTGCCCAGGGGCGGCAGGCCCAGGCGCAAGGTGCCGCGCTTGAGGCCGCGGATTTCGTCGAGCTCGGCCTTCAGATCGTCGCGTTCCGCCAACATGGTGAGCGCGCGCCGGTACACGATTTCCCCGGCCTGGGTGAGCTTGGGCGGCTGGGATTGGCGGTCCAGCAATATCATGCCCAGCTCGTCTTCGAGCTGCTTGACGGCCTTGCTGACGGTGGGCTGGGTGGCGAAAACCACCCGGGCCGCCTGGGAGAAGCCGCCCTGGCGGACGACTTCCACCAGGGCGCGCAGGGTACGTAGTTCCATGAGCTAGGGCTCCATGTTGCGGTGCGGCATCGGAATCCAGCCAAAGCTGTCGGCTTGTTCCCCATGCATTCCAAAGAAGAATACTAAAAATTCAAACAATTCATTTTATCTATAAGCCGGGCAGGCGTACAACATAAGGCGAGCCAAGCATGGCTCACCGCCCAGGAGTATCCCCCGTGACCCGCACCGTTTCCATCCGATTTCGTAGCTTGCTGCGCCACAGCAGGCTGCTGCAGATCGGCCTGATCGTCCTGTTCTCGCTGGTCGGCCAGGAAATCGCCGGTGCGCTGGGCCTGTCGATCCCCGGCGGGGTGCTGGGCCTGGTCTTGGTGCTGGGCCTGCTGGCCAGCGGCAGGCTGCAGGTGCATGCCGTGCGCCGCGGCGCCAGCTGGCTGCTGGCCGAGATGCTGCTGTTCTTCGTGCCGGCGGTAATGTCCGTGCTCGATCACCATGAATTCCTGGGCGTGCTGGGGCTCAAGCTGCTGGCCGCCATCGTGGCGGGCACGGCCATGGTCATGGTGGGCACCGCGCTCACCATCGACCTGGGCTATCGCTGGATGAACCGCCACTCGGTTTGAGTCCAGGCCTGATCATGCGCCCCGAGTTTGAACTCTATTTCTGGCCGGTGGCCACGGTGCTGGCCTATGTGCTGGCGCGTTGGCTGTACAGCCGCCGCCCTTGCCTCTGGACGTCCACCCTGGTCATGGCCCCGGCCCTGCTGCTGGCCCTGGCGATCTGGCTGCACGTGGGCTATAGCGACTACATGCTGGGCTCGCACTGGTTGATGCTGATGCTGGGCCCGGTGCTGGTGGCTTTCGCGCTGCCCCTGTACGAGCAGCGCGCCATGATCCTGCGCTATTGGCCCATCCTGGCGGCGGGCATCGTGGTGGGCAGCGTGATCGCCGGCGTGAGCGCCTGGCTGCTGGGCAGCCTGCTCGACCTGCCGACCGGCCTCAGGCTGAGCCTGCTGCCGCGCTCCATGGCCACGCCGTTCGCCATGTCGGTGTCCTCGCACGTGGGCGGCACCCCCGACCTGACCGCCGTGTTCGTGATCGTCACCGGCGTGCTGGGCGCCAGCATCGGCCAATGGCTGCGCGCCTGGCTGCCGCTGCGGTCATCCCTGGCGCGCGGCGCGCTGTTCGGCATGGGCGCGCATGGCGCCGGCACGGCCAAGGCCCGCGAACTGGCGGCCGACGAGGGGGCCGTGGCCGGCCTGGTCATGGTGATGGCCGGGCTGTTCAATGTGCTGGTCACGCCCTATGTGGTGTACGGCCTGATGTCGCTCTGAGGGGCGGGGCTTCGCGTCAGCGCCCCAGCAGTTCCAGCGCCACCGGGTAGAGCGAGGCCGCCAGCAGCAGCGCCATCGCGATATTGAAGCCGCGCACGATGTCCGGGCGGTGCAGCCAGCGGCGCAGGGCGCTGCCGAAGACGGCCCACAGGCCTACGCAAGGCAGATTGACCAGGCAGCACACCAGGGCGGCGATCAGCAGGTTGCCGAAGAACCCCTGTTGCGGCGTATAGGTGGCGATCACGCCCACCGCCATCACCCATGCCTTGGGATTGACCCACTGGAACATCGCGGCCTGCAGGAAGGTGATGGGCCGGGCGCGCGCCGCGCCTTCCCGCATGGGGCCGGCGTTGGCGATCTTCCAGGCCAGGAACAGCAGGTATGCGGCGCCGAGGTACTTGAGGGCCTCGTACACCAGGGGTTGGCGCGCGAACACCGCGCCCAGGCCGACGCCCACCAACAGCACCATGATGGAAAAGCCCAGGCTCACTCCCAGCAGGTGCGGCACGGTGCGCTGCAGGCCGAAGGTCAGGCCGGACGAGGCCAGCATGGCGTTGTTGGGGCCGGGCGTGATCGAACTGACCAGGGCGAACAGGACCAGCGGGCCCAGCAGGGCGGGGGAGGTCAGCGGCAGGGCAAGCAGGGAATTCATGATGCGGCGACGGCAAGGGGGCAGGCGGATGCTTGCCCGTTGTGATGATTTCTGCCACTGTATGCATAGTTAACGATACAGTACCGGTACAATTATCCAGTTCACTTTCAACACTGGCCCGGTAGAAACGCCATGACAGTTCACGCCGCCATGCCCGCGGCCGGTTGGCAGCCGGTACGCGAGGCCGATGCCACCCTGGTCAGCCAGTTGACCGACGACCTGGCCCGCCGCATCGACGACCAGGGCCTGCGCCCCGGCACGCGCCTGCCCTCCATCCGCAAGATGGCCGAACAGGCCGGCGTGAGCCGCTTCACGGTCGTCGAAGCCTACGACCGCCTGGTGGCGCGTGGCCTGGTGCAGTCGCGCCGCGGCGCCGGGTTCTTCGTCAGGGCCCGGGACCGGCAGGCCACCGCGCAAGCCGCGCAGGCCGGTTTGCAGGCGCCCACGCGCATCGATCCGGTGTGGCTGCTGCGCAGCATGTTCGGCCCGGGTTCGGCGCCCGACATGCCGGGCAGCATGGGCCTCTTGCCGCCCGACTGGCTGGACGCCGAGATGGTGGCTGCCGCCGTGCGCGCCGTGGGCCGTTCGGCGCGCGGGCACTTGCTGGCCTACGGCCATCCGCAGGGCTACGAGCCCCTGCGCCAGCAGATCGCCGCCCTGCTGCAGGAGCAGGGCCTGCCCGCGCACCCCGAGCGCAACCTGCTCACCACCAACGGCGTCACGCATGGGCTGGACCTGGTGGCGCGCCATTTCGTGCGGCCGGGCGATACCGTGCTGGTCGAAGACCCGGCCTGGTTCGTGATCTTCGGCCGCCTGGCCTCGATGGGCGCGCGCCTGATCGGCATACCGCGCGGCCCGCAGGGCCCCGACATCGCCTGGCTGGAGAAGGCGGCCGCCGAGCACAAGCCCAAGCTCTTCCTCATCAACAGCGCCGTGCACAACCCCACCGGGCACACCCTGTCGGCGGGGGCGGCCTACGACATCCTGCGCGTGGCCGAGCGGCACGACTTCCTGGTGGTCGAGGACGTCACCTACGGCGAAATGCACCCGGGCAGCGCCATCAAGCTGGCCGAGCTCGACCGGCTCAACCGCGTCGTCCTGGTGGGCGGCTTTTCCAAGATGCTGGCCGCCAGCCTGCGGGTGGGCTACCTGGCCGCCGATGCCGACACCGTGCAGAAATTGACCGACCTCAAGCTGATGGCCGGGCTCACGTCCTGCGAAGTGGGCGAGCGCGTCGTGCACCGCGTGCTGATGGAGGGGCAGTACCGCCGCCATGTGGAGCGCGTGCGCCAGCGCGTGGACGAGGCGCGCGAGCGCTGCGTGAAGGCTTTGCTCAAGCTGGGCTTTACCGTGCCGCACGAACCCTACGCGGGCATGTTCGTCTGGGCCGATTGCGGCCGCGATTCCGAGGTCATGGCGCGCGAGGCGGCCGGGCGCGGCATGCTGCTGGTGCCGGGCTCGCTGTTCTCGCCGGCGCAGGCGCCGTCGACCATGCTGCGCTTTGCCGTGTCCATGGTCGACGATGCCAAGAGCTGGCGCGAGCTGGCGGCCCTGCGGCGCGGGCGGACGGCCTAGCCGGCATATACTTTCCCCATTCGAACGTTTCCCATTCGAGCCGCCTTTCAGGAAGCCATCATGTCCGCTGCCATCCGTCCGCTTTCCCCGACCTTTGCCGTTGCCCCCCAGCTCGCGCCCGAAGACATGGCCGATGTCGCGGCGGCCGGGTACAAGAGCGTCATCATCAACCGCCCCGACTACGAAGGCGGCGCCGACCAGCCCACCGCGGCCGACGTCACGCGCGCGGCCGAGGCGCTGGGCCTGAAGGTTCAATACCAGCCCGTGGTCAGCGGCGCCATGACCATGGACGACGTGACGCGTTTTGCCGAACTGCTGCGCACGCTGCCCGGTCCCGTCCTGGCCTATTGCCGCACCGGCACGCGCTGCACCAACCTCTACGCCAACGCCCAGCAACTGGGCTGACGCGGCAGCGGCATTCATGCATTCCTGAGGCCTGTTTTGCGGCGTGTATCAGGTGTGACGCAGCGCGACCTTTTCCGGTAGCATGGAAACACTGCTCATAAGGAGTTGGACCATGTTCAAGAAGATACTGATTCCCACCGACGGTTCGCCGCTGTCGGCCCAGGCCGTCAATGCCGGCATCACTTTCGCGCGCTCCGTGGGCGCCGAGGTGGTGGGGCTGTACGTGACGCAGCCCTTCGCGGCCACCATCGGCTTCGATGGCATGGCGGCGGCCTATGCCATCACCGACGAAGACTACGAAAAGGCCTCGGCCGAGCAGGCCGAAAAGTACCTCAAGCAAATCAGCGACCGCGCCAGCACCGCGGGCGTGAAAGCCACCACGCGCGCCGTGTCCAACTTCAACGTGGCCGACGGCATCGTGCAGGCCGCGGCGGACGAGCACTGCGACCTGATCTTCATCGGCAGCCATGGCCGCAGCGGCCTGTCGCGCCTGCTGCTGGGCAGCGTCACGGCCAAGGTGCTGACGCTGTCCGCCGTCGCCACGCTGGTGTTCCGCGTCAAGGAGTGATCGGCCGGCGTGATCGCCGCCGATAGCAAAGAAGCCGTCCGGATGCCGGACGGCTTCTTTTATTTGCGCCTGCGGGCAATCAGGTCTGCCAGCGCTTCAAATCGTAGTAGGCCACGATGTCGCCGTCGTTGACCGGCACGCCGGCCGGCAGGCGCGCCAGGCCGTCGGCCCAGGGCAGCGAGCTGATCACGCCCGAGCCCTGGTGCCCGTAGGGCGTCAGGTCGGCGCTGCCATTGGCCAGCGGGTGGTATTGCACGCGCAGGAATTCTTCGCGGCTGTCCTGGCGGGTTTTTTCCGTGCGCAGCGCGGCGCGCAGCACCGGTGGATAGACCTGCGCGCGGCCCTGCATGCGGCGGATCATGGGCGAGACCAGCACGGTGAACACCGCGTAGGCCGACACCGGATTGCCCGGCAGGCAGACGATGAGCTTGCTGTCCAGCCGGGCCATGGCCACGGGCTTGCCCGGCTTCATGCGCACCTTCCAGAGCGCCAGTTCGCCGCCCAGCGACTCGATGGCCGGCTTGACCAGGTCGTGGTCGCCCACCGACACGCCGCCCACGCTGACGACGAGATCGCAGGACGATTGCAGCGTGCGCAGGGCCGCCTGCAGGTCGGCCATGTCGTCGCGCGCGTGCAGCACGCGCACGACGTCCGCGCCCAGGCCTTGCGCCAGGGCGGCCAGCATGGGGCCGTTGGAGTTGTAGACCTGGCCAGGCTGGCGCGGCTGGCCAGGCACCGCCAATTCGTCGCCGGTGGTCAGGATGCCCACGCGCAGGCGCGGGTAGACCTCGACCTGGGCCAGGCCCTGCGAAGCCAGCAGCGCGATATGCGCGGCCTGCAGCAAGGCGCCGGCGCTCAGCAGCGGCGTGCCGGCGCGCACGTCCTCGCCCAGCTTGCGCACGTGCTGGCCGGTGCTCGGCGCCGCGGTGATCTCGACCGTGCCGTCGGCCTCGCGCGTGTCTTCCTGCATGATCACGGTGTCGGCGCCCTGCGGCATCAGGCTGCCGGTGAACAGGCGCGTGGCCTGGCCGGCGATCAGCGGCGCGGGTTGTTCGCCCGCGTAGCAGCGTTGCTGGATGGGCAGCCTGGCGCCGGGCTGGTAGTCGGAATGATGGATGGCATAGCCGTCCATGGCGCTGTTGTCGGCGGAGGGCAGGTCGACCGTGGCCGTGAGGCCGGCCGCCAGCACGCGGCCGGCGGCCTGGGCCAGGGAAACGGTTTCGGTGCGGGCGGGAACGGGGGCGGCTGCGGTGAGCTGCGACTGGGCCTCGTCGAATTCGAGCATGGAGAGTCTGGTTGGAGAGTCAGGCCCGGGCATCAGGCCGGGGCGCGGTTGCGGTGCAGGTGGGTGGCGAAATTGCAGGGCTTGTAGCGGCTGTCGAGCTGCTCGCGGATGATGTGCGTCCAGGCCATCTGGCACGCGTTGTTGGAGCCCGGCATGCAGAAGACCACGGTGTTGTTGGCATAGCCCGCCAGCGCGCGCGACTGGATGGTGGAGCTGCCGATCTCGGCATACGACAGCTGGCGGAACAGTTCGCCGAAGCCGTCGATTTCCTTGTCGAACAGGGGCTTGACGGCTTCGGGCACGGAATCCTTGTGCGAGAAGCCCGTGCCGCCCGTGGCGAGGATCACCTGGATGTGCGGGTTGGCGATCCAGTCGCTCATCACGCGGCGGATCTGGTAGATGTCGTCGCGCACGATCTCGCGCTTGGCGCAGACGTGGCCGGCCTGCGCCACGTTTTCGGCCAGCAGGTTGCCCGAGGTGTCGTCGCCCGCGGTGCGCGTGTCGCTCACGGTGAGAATGGCGCAGGCAAGCGAGATGGTGTCGTTGGTATGGCTGCTCATGGGGTTTCCTTGGACAGTGTTTCCTTGGGCGACTCCGTGGCGCTCCAGGATTGGGTGCGGTCCGCGTCGGCCTGTCGCTGCTCGACCCAGAACGCCTGCCCCGAAGCCAGGGTCTCGCGCTTCCAGAAGGGCGCCCGGGTCTTGAGCGCGTCGATCATGTATTCGCAGCCGCGAAAGGCCTCGCCGCGATGCGCGCTGGCCGCGGCCACGAAAACGATCTGCGCTTCGCGCCGCAGGGCGCCGACGCGATGGGCGATCACGGTGCCGGCCAGGTTCCAGCGCAGGTGCGCCGTGGCGGCGATGTCTTCGAGCTCGCGCTCGCACATGCCCGGGTAATGCTCCAGGGTCAGCGTCTCGGTCGGTTCGCCGGGCGCGTAGTCGCGCACATAGCCGGTAAAGGTGACGATGGCGCCGGCCTGGCTACCCACGCGCTCGCGCAGGGCGGCCGTCAGCGCCGCGGTGTCGAAATCGGCTTCCTGGACGATGATCATGGCTCGGCTCCCGCGTTCAACCGCCGGTCACGGGTTCGAAGATCGCCACTTCGTCGCCGGGCTGCACGCGCGCCGTGGGGGTGGCATGTTCCTGGTTGACGGCCAGGCGCAGGCGCCGGGCCTCGGCCAGGCGCGGGTAGCGCGCGCGCAACTCGGCGAGCAGATGTCCGCCGGTGGTGTCGGCGGCCAAGGGCCACGCCTCGGTGCGCTTGCCCACCAGCTCCGCCACGCGGGCGAAGTACAGCAGGTTGACGGCGGCGCTCATGGCTGGCCGCTGCCGCCGCTCCCGCGGTCGGGAACGAAACGGGGTTGCGGACGGTTGTTGTTGTTGGGCCGCGGGTTGCTCGGGCGCGGACGGCCCTCGGGCGGGCCCGAGCGTCGCGGTGCGTTGTAGTGGCGTGGCGGGTCGTAGTGGCGTGGCGGGTCGTAGTGGCGCGGCGCCGGTCCGTAGTAGCGGCGCCGCGGCGACACGAAAACCGGGTCGGACGGGCCTATATACACCGGTGGCGGCGAGTAGATGAGGGCGGGCGCGGGCTCAGGCGCGGCATAGACCGGCTGGGCAGGGTAATAGCCCCCCTGATCGACCGGAACCGCCACGCAGCCGGCCAGGGCCAGCAGGGATGCGCACACCGCCGCATTGCGGATGATCGCCATGATGTCAATTCTCCTTGCGCAGCTTGCCGCTCTTCGGACGAGTGTAACAGGGCTCGATGCGGGCGCCGTCGCGCGCCGCGGGACGCGCCTCAGTCGACGATGAAGAGCTTCGCGCCGGTATGCGTGCGGGACTGGTGCGCTTCGGCGTTGTCGCCTACCTGGTAGCTCATGCCTGGCCGCAGCACGAACTTGCGGCCATCTGCAAGCGTCGTTTCCAGTTCGCCTTCCAGGCAGAAAAGGATGTGGCCCTTGCTGCACCAGTGATCGGCCAGGTAGCCGGGGCTGTACTCGACCATGCGCACGCGGATGGGATTGGCTTGGTCGCCGACATGGCGCGTGCGCCAATAGGCCATGCCGGTTTCGCCTTGGTGTTCGGTTTTCTCGACGGCGGACCAATCGGTGGTGTCGAAGGCGAAGGGGGACATTTTCATGGGGTGCTCCTTTTGCGCCACTCGCCGCTCTTGCCGCCGGCCTTGTATTCCAGGTGGATGTCCTCGATCACGATACCTTTATCGGCGGCCTTGCACATGTCATAAATGGTGAGCGCCGCAACGCTGCAGGCCGTCATCGCTTCCATCTCGACGCCGGTCTTGTAGTGGGTGCGGCAGGTGGCGCGCACCTCGATGGCATGTTCGTCGTCGAGCAGGCTGAACTCCACGCCCACGAAAGCCAGCGGCAGGCTGTGGCACAGGGGGATGAGGTCGGCGCAGCGCTTGGCAGCCAGCACGGCGGCCACCCGGGCGGTGTTGAGCACCTCGCCCTTGCCCTGTCCGGGGGCGGTGAGCAGGCCATAGGCCTGGGCGTTCATGCGCACCCGGCCGCTGGCGATGGCGACCCGTTCGGTGTCGGCCTTGGCGCCGACGTCGACCATGCGGATCTGGCCGGATTCGTCCAGGTGGCTCAGCGCGGGGAGGGGGGACGTCATGAGTAAAGAATAGTGACTATGTCGCAAAAGCCTATGATAGACGAGCCCGGGGCGAGACGGTGATAATGAGGGCCAAAGCCGCCCGAGGCATTGCGGCGGCGCCAATGTGAGGCGCACACGGGGCGCAAAACCTAGTCGGGAGGGTGTGCAATGCAGCTGAGGATGCCGGTTCTGAAACTCAGCCGACGGGCGGGAAAGATACTGCTCGGCATCATGCTGGTTCTGCTGGTGCTGGCCGGCGTGGCCGCCTGGCAGGTGCCCAGGCTGGTGCGCAACGCGCTCACCCAGAATGTCTCCGGGCTGCTGGGCCGCCAGGTGGCGGTGGGCAAGATCAGTTTCAACCCCTTCACGCTGACGCTGCGCGCGCACGAACTCACCATCGACCAGCCCCAGTCGCCGCCCTTGCTGCAGCTCGGCGAGCTCGACCTCAGCGTGGCCTGGCGGTCCATCGTGCTGTTCGCGCCGGTGGTCGACATGATCCACATCGACCAGCCCAAGCTCACGCTGGTGCGCCAGGACGCCACGCATTTCAATTTTTCCGACATCGTCGACAAGCTTGCCAAGCTGTCGGCCGACAAGCCGGTCGAGCCCGAGCCGGCCAAGACGGCGCTGCCGCGCTTTTCCCTGAACAATATGTCGCTGACCGGCGGCGTCATCAGCCTGGACGACCACGTCACCGGCCGCCGGCAGGTGGTCGACGAACTCGCGCTGGGCGTGCCGTTCATTTCCTCGTTCGGCTATGCCACGCACGTCGACGTGCAGCCCAAGGTGCACATGCGCATCAACGGCAGCCCCTTCGACATGACCGGCACGGCGCGGCCCTTCGACAAGGTGCCCACTTCCACCCTGAACGTGGTGTTTTCCGGGCTGGAGCTCGAGAAGTGGGCCGACGTCTGGCCCATGCCGCTGCCCGTCAAGGTCAAGCGCGCCCTGCTCGACTCCAATCTGCAGGTGCTGTTCGAGCAGCCGCCCGACGCGGCGCCGCGCATCCGCGTGCAAGGCGACCTGGGCCTGCGCCAGCTCGACGTGACCGAGGCCTCGGGGGCGCCGCTGCTGGACTGGGACTCCCTGCAGGTCGAGCGCATCGCGGTCGATCCGGGCGCGCAGACGGCCTATGTCGGGGCGGTGACCCTGACGGGGCCGCGCGTGGACGTGCACCGCGACGCCCAGCAGCTGAACTGGCAGCGCGTGGCCGACGGCTTCGCCAAGCTGGGCGGGGCGCCCGCCGCCGCGCCCACCCCTGCGGCCGCCGCGCCGGCTTCCGCTTCTGCGGCGGCGCCCGCTGCCGCCCAGCCCGGCTGGAAAGTCTCCGTCGACGACGTCAAGCTCAACGCCGGCGAGATCCACCTGCGCGACGACCCGACCGGCCTGGACTACCCGCTGCGCGGCCTGGCCGCCGAGGCCGAGAACATCGCCATGCCGCAGGCCGCAGGCCAGCCCATGCATGTGTGGCTGAACATGGACAACGATTTCGACGGCAGCTGGCTGCGAGCCAAGGCGCCCGTGGTCTTGCAGCCCCTGGCGGTGAACGCGCAGGTCGAACTGAGCAACCTGGCCCTGGCGCCCTTCGCGGCGGCGGTGCGCCACGTCGCGCCCATGGTCGTGCAGGACGGCCGGCTGGGCGTGAAGGGCAAGGTCAACGTGGCGGGTTCGCAGGTCGAGGCGCGCGACGTGCAGCTCGACCTGCAAAAGCTCGCCGTGCATGACGAGGCCGTCAAGCCCGGCGTGGATTTTTCCGTCGGCTCGCTGGCGCTGGCCGCCGACCGGCTGGCCATGGATGCCACGCCGGCCAACTTCACGCTGCAGGCCGACGGCATCCAGAAGCAGGGCACGCTGGCGCTCAAGGGCTCGTTCGTGCCGCAGCCGCTGTCGGTGAAGACCTCGGTGGACCTGGCCGATTTCGACGTGGCCTCGCTGGCGCCCTATATCGCCTCCAGCCTGAACGCCACGGTGCGCAGCGTGGCCGTGGGCGCGCGCGGCGATGCCGAATTTACCGCGGCAGAGGGCAACGCGCCCATGCAGGTGGGCTGGCGCGGCGCCGTCGACGTCAGCAACCTCGATCTCGAAGACCGCGTCAACAAGGCCGAGTTCCTCAACTGGAAGCACCTGGGCCTGACCAACATGAATATCTCGATGGCGGGCGAAAAGCTCGGCCTGGGGTTGGGCGACATCCTGCTGGAAGACTTCTACGGCGACATCCTGCTCAACAACGACGCGCGCCTGAACGTCATGGACCTCATGGTGGACAAGGGCCGGGCCGCCGGTTCCATCACGCAGGACACGCAGACGCGCCGCAGCGACGCGCCCCAGCCCGCCGAAGCCAAGCCCGCCGCCAAGGCCGAGGCCAAGCCGGCGCCCAAGCCTACCGGCAACGAGCCCGACATCTCGATCGCCAGCGTCACGCTCAAGCGCGGCCGCATGACCTTCAACGACCATTTCGTGCGGCCCAACTACCGCGCCGAACTGTCGGCCGTCGAAGGCACGCTCACCGCGGTGTCGTCGACCAAGCCGGTGCCGGCCAAGGTCAACATCACGGGCCGGGTGTACGGCACGGCGCCCCTGTCGGTGTCGGGCACGGTGCAGCCTTTCGCGCAATACCTGGCGCTGGACATCAAGGCGTCGGCCAAGGGCGTGGACCTGCCCAAGTTCACCACCTATTCGTCCAAGTACGTGGGCTATGCCATCCAGCGCGGCAAGCTGTCGGTCGACCTGCGATACCAGATCAAGGACCGCGCCCTGCAGGCCAGCAACAAGGTGCTGCTCAACCAGCTCACCTTCGGCAAGCAGTCCAACAGCCCCGATGCCGTCAAGCTGCCGGTGCTGCTGGCCGTGGCCTTGCTGAAGGACAGCAGGGGCAACATCGATATCGACCTGCCCATTTCCGGCTCGCTGGACGACCCGCAGTTCTCGGTGGGCGGCATCATCATCCACGTGGTGATGAACCTGCTGGTCAAGGCGGTGACCTCGCCCTTCCAACTGCTGGGCTCGCTCTTCGGGGGCGGCGACGCGGACCTGTCGTACATCGACTTCCCGCCCGGCAGCGCCGTGCTCGACGACAAGGCCAAGACCAGCGTCGGCACCCTGGTCAAGGCGCTGACCGACCGCCCCGCGCTGAAGATGGACGTCATCGGCCGCGCCGATCCGCAGGCCGACGAGGAAGGCATCCGCCAGGCCTGGGTGGACGGCCAGCTGCGCATGGCCAAGGCCAAGGACACCGCCGGTCGCGGGCAGAAGCCCGACCCCGATAGCGTTACGCTGACCGACGCC
>DASWPO010000016.1:0-3673 GCA_036404015.1 Bordetella sp.
GAGGGCGTGGACGGCGCGGGCAAGAGCACGCATGCCGGCTGGCTGGTCGAGGCCATCCGCGCGGCCGGCCACACCGTGCTGGCCACGCGCGAGCCGGGCGGCACGCCCATCGGTGAAAAGCTGCGCGAGCTGGTGCTGCACGAACCCATGCGGCTCGAGACCGAAACCCTCATCATGTTCGCGGCGCGCTGCGAGCACCTGCGCACCGTGATCGAGCCCGCCCTGGCGCGCGGCGAGTGGGTCGTGTGCGACCGTTTCACCGATGCCAGCTATGCCTACCAGGGCGGCGGCCGGGAACTGGGCGCCGCCCCCGTGGCCGCGCTCGAAGCCTGGATCGGCGCGCCCCAGCCCGACCGCACCTGGCTGTTCGACGTGCCGCTGGCGGTCGCGCGCGCGCGCCTGGCCGCCAGCCGCGACCCGGACCGCTTCGAGCGCGAGGCCGGCGCCTTCTTCGAACGCGTGCGGGCGGCCTACCAGGCGCGCGCCCAGGCCCATCCCGAGCGCGTGCGGGTCATCGACGGCAGCCAGCCCATGGCCGACGTGCGCGCCCGGCTCGAGGTCGACCTGCGCGAACTGCTGCGGCAAGGACCCGGCGCATGAGCGGCTTTCTGCCCTGGCACCTGGAGACGGCCCGCGCCTGGCTGGCCCAGCGCGACCGTTTCGCCCATGCCTGGCTGCTGCACGGCGAGGCCGGCATCGGCAAGCAGGACTTCGCCGTCGCCGCGGCCGCCAGCCTCCTGTGCGAAACCCCGCAGCAGGGCCTGGCCTGCGGCCATTGCATCGCTTGCGGCTGGTTCGCCTCGGGCAACCATCCCGACCTGCGCCGCATCCGTCCCGAGGCCGTGGCGCTGACCGAAGGCGCGCAAGCCAGCGAATCGGACGAGGCGGAAACGGCGGCGGCGGGCAGCAAGCGCGCGCCGTCCAAGGACATCCGCATCGACCAGATACGCAGCCTCGAGCCCTGGTTCAACACCGCCACCCACCGCGGCGGCTGGCGCGTGGCCTTGCTCTATCCGGCCCAGGCCTTGAACACCATCGCGGCCAATGCCTTGCTCAAGGTGCTGGAAGAGCCGCCGGCGCACACCGTGTTCCTGCTGGTGAGCGATGCGCCCGACCGGCTCCTGCCCACGCTGGTGTCGCGCTGCCGGCGCCTGCCGCTCGCGGCGCCGCCCGCCGAGACCGCCTTGCAATGGCTGGCCGGGCAGGGCGTCAAGCAGCCGGCCGACTGGCTGGCGGCGGCCGGCGGCACGCCGCTGTCGGCCTTGCGCCTGTCGCAAAAGCAGGACGAACCTTGCCCCGGCTGGCTGGGCCAGTTGCTGACGCCATTGGCCCAGGGACACCGGCCCGACGTGGGCAGCCTGACCGAAACACTGGAAAAAGTGGCGGCGCCCGAGTGGCTGGACGCCCTGCAGCGTGTCTTCACCGACCTGATGCTGGCGGCCAACGGCCTGTCGGTGCGGTATTTCCCGGCGCTGGCCGAATTGACGGCCCACACCGCGGCGCGCGTGCAAATCGCCCGCCTGGCCGATACCGCGCACTGGCTGGTCAGCCAGCGCGCCGTGGCCGGGCACCCGCTCAACCCCAAGCTCTTCATCCATGCCACGCTGCAGCGGGTGGCGCTTGCCCTAGCCTGAGATTTTCATGTACGTCGATTCGCACTGCCACCTCAACTTTCCCGACCTGGCGCAGGACCTGCCCGGCGTGCTCGAGCGCATGCGCCAGAACCAGGTCACCCACGCGCTCCTGGCCAGCGTCACCATGCCGTCCTGGCCGGGCCTAATGGAGATCGTGGAGTCCACGCCCAACCTGTGGGGCTCGGTCGGCGTGCATCCCGACGAAGAAAACACCCCCGAGCCCGATGTGGACGAGCTGGTGCGGCTGGCCCGGCACCCCAAGGTGGTGGCCATCGGCGAAACCGGGCTGGACTACTACCGCCTGAGCGAGCCGCTGGACTGGCAGCGCGAGCGCTTTCGCCGCCACATCCGCGCCGCCAGGCAGGCGAAGCTGCCGCTCATCATCCACACCCGCAACTCGGCCGCCGACACCGTGCGCATCCTGGCCGAGGAGGGCGCCGAGGAAATCGGCGGCGTGATGCATTGCTTTACCGAAACCTGGGAGATCGCCCAGCAGGCGCTGGACCTGAACTTCTATATTTCGATGTCGGGCATCGTCACCTTCAAGAATGCCCAGGTGGTGCAGGACGTGGCCACCCGCACGCCGCTCGACCGCCTGCTGATCGAGACCGACTCGCCTTACTTGGCGCCCGTGCCGTACCGGGGCAAGCTCAACGACCCGGCCAAGGTGGTGTACGTCGCTGAAAAAGTGGCCGACCTGAAAGGCCTGGGCTCAGCCGACATAGCGAAACAAACCTCCGAAAATTTCTTCAAATTATTCAATAAGATAGAAAAATAATCTCATCTGGTTTATTTGAAGTAATTTATTTAAAGTGTTTTATCTGAAGCAAGTTGCGAGGTTCGTGCCATGATGACCCAGCCCGCTTTCCGCCGCCGCCTGCGTGCCGCGCTGGCCGCCTTGTGCCTGGCCGCGCCGATCTGGGCGGGTTCGGTCGCGCACGCCCAGGCGACGCCGCCCGACTGGTGGGTGGACATCGAAAACGACCGCGCCGACAAGATCCGCAGCGAACTCGCCCAGGGCGTCGATCCCAACCTGAAGGCGTCCAACGGCCAGCCCGCGCTGCTGCGCGCCGTGGCTTCCGATTCGTGGAAAGCCTTCGACGCGCTGCTCGCCGACCCGCGCACCGACGTCAACGCCGAGAACCCCATGGGCGAGACTCCGCTCATGTACGTGGCCATCGCCGGCGACACCGCGCGCGCCCAGGCGCTGCTGGCGCGCGGCGCCCAGGTCAACAAGCTGGGCTGGACGCCGCTACATTACGCCGTCTCCAAGGGCCAGCTCGACATGGCCAAGCTGCTGCTGGCGCGCGATGCCATGCCCAATGCGCCGGCGCCCGACGGCATCACGCCGCTGATGATGGCGGCCTACGCCGGCAGCCGCCCGGCCGTGCAACTGCTGCTGACCGCCGGCGCCGACCCCCTGGTGCAGGACGCCAAGAACCAGGACGCCGCCGATTGGGCCAGGCAGGGCAAGGCCTATGCGCTCTCCGACGAGTTGCACACCCTGATCGCGCAGCGCCTGCAGACCCGCCGGCAAACCGGCCAGGATGCGCCGGTGCAGACCTTGCCGGCCCAGGCGCCGGCGCCGGCAGCGCCGGTTCCCCAAGCCGAGGCGCCCGCGAAAACCGAGCCCGCCGAAGGCGGGACGAACTACGTCAAGGGCCTCTCGAACGTGCAGTTGAACAAGTATTGACCGTCCGGGCGGCAGGGCGCCGGCTCAGGCCCGGCGCACCAGGCGCGAGCCGCCCAGCCACAGCGTCTCCTGGCCGTCCTGCGCGTCGACGACCAGCTCGTTCAGGTCCCGGCCGTTATTCACGGGCACGCGCACCGTCATGCCGGCGCGCGTGTCCGACAAGGGCTGCAGCAACTGCCCGCCGCACCACATGAGGTAGCCCGGCAGTCCGGGCAGCACGTCGAGGGTGTAGTCCTGCTTCGGGTCCAGCAGCCAGGTCACCGACTCGGGCGATTCGTTCCCGAGCGTCCAGTGCGTGCCCACGCGCGCCTGCCAGGCCGCGGGCAGCGGCGTGTCCAGGGGCCGC
>DASWPO010000017.1:0-5439 GCA_036404015.1 Bordetella sp.
GCTGATGCTGGCGTTGATGACACGGTAATTAGGGTATCGTTCGGCTAGCCTTCGGCCCAGCAGCGGCACCCAGCCCGTGCCGCGCGCAATGCCGTACTCGGCGGACAGGCTGTCGCCCACCACCAACACGGTCTTCGCGGCCGGCGCAGCGCCGGCATCGGCCCGCGCGGGAGCTGGCGACCCCAGCGCGGCCAGGCAGAGCAGGGCGGACAGGCCTATGGACCGGACGGCAAAACGGTCAAGCAAACGGAATAATGAGCGCATGGAAAGCATCAATTCGATCGAGGTACGAGGACTGGGTAAGCGCGTGGCCGACGCCGGCGGCGAGCTAGCCATATTGGATGGTATCGAATTCACAGTAAAGGCCGGTAGCGCCGTGGCCATTACAGGCAGTTCCGGTTCGGGCAAATCCACCTTGCTGGGCTTGCTTGCCGGCCTGGACGCGCCCAGTTCCGGCAGCGTCACGCTGGCCGGGCAGGATCTGTTCTCCCTGGACGAGGACGCCCGCGCCCAGCTGCGGGCCCGCCATGTCGGCTTCGTGTTCCAGTCCTTCCAGCTGCTGCCCAACCTGACCGCGCTCGAAAACGTCATGCTGCCGCTGGAACTCGCCGGCAAGCCGGCGCGCGAAGCCGCCGAAGCCATGCTCGAACGCGTGGGCCTGAGCGCGCGCCTGCACCATTATCCCCGCACGCTCTCCGGCGGCGAGCAGCAGCGCGTTTCCCTGGCCCGGGCCTTCGTCGCGCAACCCAGCCTGTTCTTCGCCGATGAGCCCACCGGCAGCCTGGACGCCGCCACGGGGGAAAAGATCATCGATTTGATGTTCGCCATGCACAAGGAACAAGGCGCGACCTTGATCCTGGTCACGCATGACCCGCAACTGGCCGCGCGGTGCGGGCAGCAGTTGGTCTTGTCCGGCGGCAAATTGATGCCTTGAGCCGCGGCCCCCGGAGGCATCCGACGCACAGCCCCTTTCCGGGGGCGCGCACCGGCATGCCGCAGGGCAGCCGTGGCGGCTCAAGAACGCAAGCCGTGGCGGCCCAGGAACTCAAGCCTGCGCCTTCCGGGGCATCCGCCACTCGTAGATCCCCGTCCCCACGCCGCTGACGAAGATCACCCCGATCCCGATCCAGGTCACCGCGTCCGGAAAATGCCCGGTGACGAGCCATCCCACCACCGTGGCCGTGATCACCGAAAAATACGTAAAAGGCGCCAGGGCCGACGCCGGCGCATTGCGGTAGGCGGCGATCTGCAGCAGATGCCCCAGGGCCCCCGTCAACCCCGTCGAGCACAGCAGCAGCCAGGTCCCTGGCCCGATCTCGCGCAAGGCCGACCAATCGTCGGCCGAAGGCAGCAGCAGCATAGGCGTCAGCACCAAGGCGCCCACGGCCCCGCTCCAGATGATCGAGGTATACGGATCGTCGCTGGCCACGCGGCGGGTGAAGATATATTGGGCGGCAAAGCAGAATGCGCTCAGCAGCCCCAGCGTGACGCCCACCGGGTCCAGCCCGCTGCCCGGCCGGATGATGACCAGCACGCCCGCGAACGCGCAGCCCGCCGCGATCCAGCGCGACGGACGCGAAGGCTCCCGCAATACCCAGGGCGCGACCAGCAGCAGGATCAGCGGCGACAGGAAATTGATGGCCGTCGCTTCCGACTGCGGCAGATAGTGCAGGGTGCTGAAGAACATCAGCGTGCCGCCCAGCATGCTGGCCCCGCGCAGGATCTGGTCGCGCGGGCGGCGGCTGCGCAGCACCCGCAACCCGCGGCCGGGCACCATGGCGGCCAGCATGACGAGCAGATGCACGACATAGCGCATCCACGACAGGAAGATCACCGCGACGCCATGGCCCACGAGCCATTTGCCCGAGGCGTCCAGAAAGGGCAGGACCCACATCGACGCGAACAGCAGTCCGATGCCCCACATCAGGCGGGTAGGCGGGGTGACAGCGCGTGGGCTTGTTTTTTGATCCGGAGCCTGGCTTCCCGCAGTCGCCAGGCTGGGCTGGGCCCGTTGCATGGAGTCTCCTCGAAACAGGCCGCCATGATACGCCCACGCCACATGGGCTGCGGGCCCTGGGGTATGCTTGCCGTGCCATGATCGACCTGCGCAATATCGAGACCTTTTTCTGGGTGGCCACGCTGGGCGGCTTTCGCGCGGCCGCCGAAAAGCTCAACGCCACGCAGCCGGCCATCTCGCAACGCATCGCTTCCCTCGAATCGGACCTGGGGGTGCGCCTCCTGGAGCGCGATACGCGCGGCGTATCGCTCACGGCCAAGGGCGCCGAACTGCTCTCGCACGCCGAGCGCATGCTGCAGATGCGCCAGGACATGCAGGTCGCGGCGCGGGCCCGCAGCGTCATGAGCGGCACCTTGCGCCTGGGGGTTTCCGAGACCATCGTGCATACCTGGCTGCCGCGCCTGATGGAGCGGCTCTCCGACGCCTATCCGGCGCTCATGGTGGAGATCCAGGTCGACACCACCACCTCGCTCAAGACGGCGCTGGGCGCGCACCAGATCGACCTGGCCTTTCTGCTCGGCCCGGTGGACGACCCGCGTATCGAGAACCTGTACCTGTGCCAGTACCCGCTGCATTGGATCGCGGGGCCGGCGCTCAAGGTGGGGCGCCAGCCCGTCTCGCTGCAGCGCCTGTCGCAATGGCCCATCATCACCTATTCGTCGGCCACCGATCCGCATCGCGCGGTGCGCGAGATGATGCAGCAGGCCGGCATCAAGCAGCCGCGCATGTACGGCAGCTCGGCGGTGAGCGTCATCGTGCGCATGGTGCAGGACGGCATCGGCACCGGCGTGCTGGCCACGGTGTTCCTGTCCAAGGAGCTGGAGCGCGGCGAATTGCGGCTGCTCAATGTCAAGGCGCCGCCCTTGCCGCCGCTGCACTACACCGCCTGCTGGATGCAAGGGCCCGACAGCCACATGGCCCGCATGGTGGCCGAGGTGGCGCAACGCATTGCCCGCGAAGAAGACGCCAAGCATCAGGTAGAACCCTGATAAAAAATTTTGATAAGAGCCTATCGCAACATGTGATTGGACGCGTTGCGCCGATTCCGTTGCAATAAGCCCCATAGCCGATCAACGGCAATGAATGTAAAGAGAGTTCAAGGGGTTTTTCGATGGCGTCGAACGCACTCGCCGATCTTGCCTACCAGGCGCGCCTGGATGCACGCAGCGGCCAATACACCGGTCCCACGGCCAACCTGGCGCCAGGCCGCGTGCAGGCCAACCTGGCCATTCTGCCGCGCGCGCTGGCGGCCGATTTCCTGCATTTCTGCCAGCGCAATCCCAAGCCTTGTCCCTTGCTGGCCATGTCCGAACCGGGCTGCCCGGCATTGCCCGCGCTGGGCCGCGACATCGACATCCGCACCGACATCCCGCGCTACCGGGTCTGGCGCCACGGCGAGCTGGTAGCCGAGCCGCTGGACGTGCGCGAATTCTGGCGCGACGACCTGGTGTCCTTCCTGATCGGCTGCTCTTTCTCGTTCGAAGAAGCCATGATCGAGAACGGCCTGCCGGTGCGGCATATCGAGCAGGGCTGCAATGTGCCCATGTACCGCACCCGGGTGCCCACCAACCCGGCCGGCGCCTTCAACGGCCCGCTGGTCGTGTCGATGCGTCCGCTGAAGGCGGCCGATGCCATCCGGGCCATCCAGGTCACTTCGCGTTTTCCCTCGGTGCACGGCGCGCCGGTGCACCTGGGCAATCCGGCCGAGATCGGCATCGCCGATATCGGCAAGCCCGACTACGGCGATCCGGTCGAGATCCGCGAGGGAGAAATCCCGGTTTTCTGGGCCTGCGGCGTCACGCCGCAGTCGGTGGTGGCCTCGGTAAAACCGGAGTTCTGCATCACGCATGCGCCGGGCCATATGCTGGTAACCGATCTGCTCAACAGCCGGATGGCCGTGCTTTAATCATCGGGTCGATCCGTCGCGGATCAACGTGATCACATTTGCTTTTCACTGGTTTCACACACAGGCCGCACTGCTTTCCACGGCCATTTCGCAGTCTATTTGTCCATAGCCAGTCCATTGTTTCCACAACCGGATTTTCCAGGAGTCGACGCATGAACAAGAAATTCCTCGCTGGCGCATTGGCCAGCCTGGCCCTGGCCGCAACGCTGCCCGCGCACGCCGCGGACAAGACCATCCGCATCGGCGCGATCTATCCGCTGACCGGCGCGCTGGCCTCGACCGGTGACGAGATGAAGCAGGCCATCGACGTGGCCCTCGACATCATCAACAACCCGCATCCGGATCTTGCCGGCATCCCGCTGGCCGCGGGCAGCGGCCTGCCCAACCTGGGCGGCGCCAAGCTCGAGGTCGTGTACGACGACTCCCAGGGCAAGCCCGAAGTGGCCTTGGCCGACGCCCAGCGCCTCATCGACCAGGAGCACGTCGTGGCCCTGACCGGCGCCTACCAGTCGGCCGTCACCAAGACCGCCAGCCGCATCGCCGAGCAGCGCGGCATTCCCTACCTGAACGGCGAGTCGAGCAGCCCGGACCTCACCGAGCGCGACTACAAGTGGTTCTTCCGCACCACGCCCAACGACGAAACCTTCGTCGAGAACATGATGCAGTTCCTCGACGGCATCAAGGCCGTGCCCACCGCCAAGATCGCCGTGGTGTATGAAAACACCGACTTCGGCGTGAACACCTACAAGGCCATCGAGAAGTTCGCCAAGCAGTACCACCGCGAGATCGTCGCCAACATCGCCTACAGCGCCAACTCGGCCTCGGTGACCGCCGAGGTGCAGAAGCTGGCCGGCGCCAAGCCGGACGTGGCCATCTTCGCCAGCTACGTGTCCGACGCCATGCTGTTCATCCGCACGATGAAAGAGGCCAAGTACGCGCCGCCCGTGTTCATGGCCAACGACGCCGGCTTCATCGACACGCGCTTCATCCAGGAAATGGGCCCGCAGGTGCAGGGCGTGCTCACCCGCGACGTGTGGGGCACCGACGTGGCCGGCGCCAAGCCCGCGTTGAAGACCGTCAACGACCTGTTCAAGGCCAAGTACGGCAAGGACCTGAACGGCAACAACGCCCGCGAGCTGCAGGCCATCCTGGTGCTGGCCGACGCGATCAACCGTGCCGGCTCCACCGATCCCGAGGCCATCCGCAAGGCCATCGCCGCCACCGACCTGAGCGCGGAACAGGTCGTCATGCCCTGGGCTGGCGTGAAGTTCGACGACAAGGGCCAGAACACCAAGGGCGCCGGCCTGATCCTGCAGATGAAGGGTCCCGGCTACCAGACCGTCTGGCCTGAAGCCTACCGCACCAACAAGGCGCTGCCCGAACTGCCCTTCAAGTGGCAGTAAACCGGTGAAGGCGGGCGGTCCTGCGCCGGGTGGCGCAAGCCCGCCCGCCTTGCGAAAAGCGGCAAACAAGAACGGGCAACAGGCCCGCTGCAAGGGATAACAAATGCTAGAAG
>DASWPO010000018.1:0-13200 GCA_036404015.1 Bordetella sp.
ATCGCCTACAGCCACGGCAAAAAAAGCGTCTGCCTGGACCTGGCCCGCCCGGACGGCCATGCGGCCTTTTGCAAACTGCTGGCCACGGCCGACGTGCTGGTCCACAACCTGGCGCCCAAGGCCGCGCGCAAGCTGCGCCTGTCGCGGGAAGACTGCGCCGCCATCAATCCGCGCCTGATCTACTGCCACATCCGCGGCTACGCCGCCGGCCCCCAGGCCGATGACCTCGCATCGAATCCCGTGGCGGAGGCCGCCACGGGCGTCATGGAAAGCAATCGCATCGACGGCCGTCCCAGCCGGCTGGGACCGTCCTATCACGATCAGTTCGCCGGCGCCTATGCCGTCATCGGCGTCCTAGCGGCCATGCTGCAGGCCAAAGCCATGGACCAGCACGGCGAGCAAGTCGAGGTGGGGCTCTACGAGACCGGGCTGCACGTCGCCGCACGCGACCTGGTCGGCGTGCAACTCAAGACGCAACTGCTGGGACGTCCGGAGCGCGAGCCCAACGGCGAGTTCAGCATGCCGGGCTACGGCGCCTATCTCACCGCGGACAAGCGCTGGATCTACCTGCTCATGCTCACCGACGCGCATTGGCTGAAGTTCTGCCAGGCCATGCACCTGCCGCAAGCCCACGACGAACACCTGGCCTTGCTGCGCAACCGCAAGAAGGTGCGGGAACAGGTCGAGGAGGCCGTGCGCGCAGCCATCGCGGCGCACACCTTCGACGAGGTGCAGGCCCGCTTGAAGGCGGCCGGCGTGGGATGCACCGAAGTCCTGCCCCTGGAGCGCGTACTGGACGCGCCCCAGGCGCGCCACCCGGGCAAGCTTCGATCCGTGCGCTACCGCGAACTCGATTTCGACATCCCGGAATTTCCCCGGCTGCATGCAACCGACACTGGAACGCCACAGCCGCCGCCCGAATTGGGCGAGCACACCGTGGCAGTCCTGCGCTCGGCGGGCCTGTCGCCCCAAGCGTGCGACGCGCTGCTGGCCAGCGGCGCGGCCCTGGCCGTCAAGCAAGGAGACTTCGCCTGGGCGCCCGTACGGAGCCAGGATGCCCGCACGCCCTGAGAACACCCAATAGCTGCACCCCACACTGACACCACGGCAAGGCCCGACAGAGGCCATCATCGGAGGAGACTGCAATGCTTGCTTCATGGAAACACCGCTTCGCGCGCCTGAGCTGGACCCTGTTGGCCTTGGCGCTGGCCCTGCCCCTGCATGCGGCCGAGCCCGAAGGCCCCATACGCCTGGTGGTGGGCTTTCCGCCCGGCGGCGGCGCGGATTACGTGGCCCGGCAAGTCGCCCGCTACCTGACCCAGGAGCTCAGCCAGAGCGTCATCGTCGAAAACAAGCCCGGCGCCAACGGCATCATCGCCGCCACCGAAGTGGCCCATGCCGCCCCGGACGGCCATACCCTGCTGCTGGGCGTCACCGCCACGCAGTCGATCAACCCCAATCTCTACTCCAAGCTGCCCTACGACCCGATCCGCGACTTCACGCCCATCAGCGAAGTCGGCTCCACGCCCCTGGTGCTCGTCGTATCGCCTTCCATGCCCGTCAAGTCCGTGCCGGACTTCATCCACTACGTGAAACAGCACAATGGCCCGGTGTATTTCGCGTCGGCGGGCAACGGCAACATCACCCATATGGCGGCCGAACTGTTCATTCTTTCGACCGACACCCGCAACCTGTCGCACATCCCCTACAAAGGCAGCAGCCCGGCCATCACCGATCTGCTCGGCGGCCGCGTTTCCGCCTACTTCGACACCTTGCCGTCATCCATGCCTTTCATACGGAGCGGCCAACTGCATGCCCTGGGCGTGACCAGCGCCCGCCGCGCCCAGGCGCTGCCGGATCTGCCGACGATCCAGGAGCAAGGCGTCCCCGGCTACGAGGCGACCGCCTGGTTCGGCCTGTTCGGCCCGAGCAAGCTCGATCCCGACACCACACAGCGCCTGTACAAGGCGCTGCAACACGCCTTCGCCCAACCCGAGGCGCAGCAACTCATGACCAACCAGGGACTGGAAGTCGACATCGACACGCCGCAGCACTTCAGCGCCATGCTCAAGGCCGACGTCGCCCGCTGGCATACCGTCACGACCCAGGCGCACATCCATCTCGATTGACGGCCGAGTAAAACGGCACAAAGCGCCCGCTCCTCTGTACGATGTCGAACAGACGCGGCGCCTTGCCATGCGTTGTCATTGGCGCGCGGTGCTGCCAGCGAGCGGCGCAGGCAGCCCGCTTGTCCACGCGCGCCAGGAGCCTCTATTGACCCCTTCCCCATCCGGCTTGAGTTCAACCGAAGCCGGCCTCCGGCTGAAGCGCGATGGCGCGAACGCCATCGTCGACGTAAAGCCGCATCCGCTGTGGCGCGCCGTCAAGAAGCTCTGGGCGCCCGTGCCGTGGATGCTCGAGGCCGCCATCGTCCTGCAGGTGGGCCTGGGCGACTATATCAGCGCGTGCATCGTCCTCTTTCTGCTGCTCTTCAATGCCGGACTCGGGCTCTTCCAGGAAGGCCAGGCGCAGGCGACCGTCGATGCGCTCAAGTCGCGCCTCGCCTTGGTCTCCCCCGTGCTCCGCGATGGCGCATGGGCCACCGTGCCCGCGGCCGAGCTGGTGGCGGGCGACATCGTCAAGCTGTCGCTGGGCTCCGTGGTCGCCGCGGACGTCCGCCTGATCAGCGGCTCCGTGCTGCTCGACCAGTCGATGCTGACCGGCGAATCGGCCGCGACCGAATCAGGCGCGGACTCGCAGGCGTTTGCCGGCGCGCTCGTGCGCCGCGGCGAAGCGGTGGCCGAGGTCGTCGCGACGGGCGAGCGCACCAAGTTCGGCCGGACCGCGGAACTGGTGCGCACGGCCAAGGTGGAAAGCTCGCAACAGAAAACCGTGCTGCGGGTCGTGCGCAATCTGGTGCTGTTCAATGGCGCGGTAACGATCCTGCTTGGCGCCTATGCGTTGCTGGTCTCGATGCCGCTCGACGAGATCGTGCCATTGCTGCTGGTGGCGATTCTTTCCTCGATTCCGGTCGCCCTGCCCTCCATGTTCACGCTGGCGGCGGCGGTGGGCGCCCGCTCGCTGGCGAGCCGGGGCGTACTGCCGACCCGCCTCTCCGCGGTCGACGAAGCCGCGGGCATCGATATCCTCTGCTCCGACAAGACCGGCACCCTGACGCGCAACGAACTGGCGGTGATGTCGGTCCGCCCGATGCCGCCGTTCGACGAGGCCCACGTCCTCGCCTTCGCCGCGCTCGCCAGTTCCGACGGCGGCCAGGACCCCGTCGACAGCGCCATCCGCGGCGCATCCGCCGGCAAGCCGATCGCGGACCAACCGGCGCTCGTGGCGTTCGTGCCCTTCGATCCGGCGCTCAAGCGCGCCGAGGCCACGCTGCGCCATGCGAATGGCGAGGAGCGGCGCGTGCTCAAGGGCGCGTTCGCCACCATCGCGGCATTGTCCAGGCCGTGCCCGAGCGCGGCCGCCATCGTGGCCGAGATGGAAGGATCGGGCTTCAGGGTGCTGGCCGTCGCCGAAGGCAGTGCCAACGACCTCGCGCTGGCCGGCCTGATCGCGCTCAGCGACCCGCCCCGCAGCGATTCCGCGGCGCTCGTCACCGAGCTGCGCGACATGGGCGTGCGCACCGTCATGGTGACCGGAGACGCGCGCAAGACGGCCGAGACCGTGGCGGCCTCCGTCGGCATCAGCGGAACGGTCTGGGCCGCGACGCCCCTGCCCGGCGATCTGGACGTGCAACCCTATTCAATTTTCGCGGGCGTGCTGCCCGAGGACAAGTATCAGCTGGTCAAGTCCCTGCAGCAGCGCGGACATATCGTCGGGATGTGCGGCGACGGCGCGAACGACGCGCCGGCGCTGCGCCAGGCGCAGATGGGCATTGCCGTATCCACGGCGACCGACGTGGCCAAATCGGCGGCGGGCGTGGTGCTGACCGAACCGGGCCTGGGCGGCATCGTCGCGCTGGTCAAGGAAGGCCGCACCACTTTTCAGCGCATTCTCACCTACACGCTGCGTTCGATCATCCACAAGACCGTGCAGGTGCTGTTCCTCGCCGCCGGCCTGGTCATGACGGGCCACGCGATCCTCACGCCCACGCTCATGGTGCTGATGATGGTGACCGGAGACTTCCTGGCCATGTCTTCGTCCACCGACAACGTCCGGCCCTCGCCGCGGCCGAATATCTGGCGCATCCGCAACCTGACCCTCGCCGGCATCGCGATGGGCATGATCGACCTGCTGTTCTGCGTGGCGTGCCTCGCGACGGGAAAATTCGCGCTCGGCCTCGGCACCGATGCGCTGCGCACCGTCGCCGTCGTCACGCTGGTGTTCAGCGGCCAGGCCGTGTTCTACGTCGCGCGGGAACGGCAGCACCTGTGGAGCTCGCCGCCGGGGCGCTGGCTCGTCGTCTCGTCGATAGCCGATGTGGCGATCATCGGCGTCCTCGCGATCAACGGCATTCTCATGGCGGCATTGCCGCTGGACATGATCGCGGGCTTCCTGGCCGCCGCCGTGATCCTGGCCTTCATCCTGGACACGCTCAAGCAAGTGCTGTTCCGCCGTCTTGCGATAGTGTGACCGCCCGGCTGCGCGGTCCGGATCAGAAGATGCATGCGCAGCGCGGTATTAGACGACCTCGATCTGGTCGTCGACATGATAGACGCCGGGTGCCGTCCACGCCGCGTTCTCCGCGAGTTTGCGCTCCGGCCAACTGTGTACTCGACCCGTCAACGTGACCTGATTGCCGGCGACAGTGACCGAAATAGCGGCCGTCTCGTCATGGAACCGGCGCTTCAGCGCGGCCTCGATGTCCGCCTTGACGGCGGACACGGACACCTTGGGCTTGATCTCGATCTGATTGCTGACCCCGGTCACTCCCATCAGGTAGCGCACCGCCTTCGTCGCAGACTGACGTTCGTAGTCCCAATCGACTTGGCCATCCAGGGTGATCCAGCCTTTTTCGACCGTGACGTTGATGCAGCCGTCCGGAATGACCGTGCTCCAGCGCAGTGCGTTGTCGACCGCGCTTGCGATTTCGGTGTCATTGCGCGTGTGCGTATCGATCAGCCTGATGTCGACTTCCACCGCGAGGGTTTTGACGCCCGCCACGCGACGGGCGGCACGTTGCGCCGCGAGCTTTTCCGCGTAACTGCCGACATGGCCGGCGAGCGTGACCACCCCATCGTTGACCTCGACGCCTATCCCGGCGGCTGGCAGCGAAGGCTCCCATTTCAGTTCTTCGAGCACGTCCCGCTGAATCTGTGTGTCGGTTTTCATGGTTCACATCCTGATAAGGGTTTGAAGAAACACCAGGATGCGCCCAGTCATCCGTCAGGTCTGTGCGTTGGCCCACGGAGTCGCATCATGCGGGCGGAAATGGCATGCCAGCCCCTTCATGCCTGCCCGAGCAACGCCGCGTCGATCGCCTGCAGCAGACGGGGATCGTCGGCGGCGACGTCCGGGGCAAAACGCCCCACCACGCGGCCATCCCGGCCGACCAGGAATTTCTCGAAGTTCCACAGGACTTGCGGCGCCGGATTCGGCGCCATCCCATATCCCTTGAGCCGCTCGCGGAACGGGCCGTCGCCGGTCGCATCGGGCTGCGCTGCGGTCAGCGCTTGATAGAGCGAATGCTGGTCGTCGCCGACGACCGATATTTTCGAAAACAACGGGAACGTCACGTCATAGGTCGTGCTGCAGAACTGCCGGATCTCCTCGTCGCTGCCTGGTTCCTGTCCCTTGAAGTTGTTGGCGGGAAAACCCAGCACCTCCAGCCCCTGGCCGCGCTTGTCCTCGTAGAGCGTTTCCAGGCCTTCGTACTGCGGCGTCAGCCCGCATTTGGAGGCAACGTTCACGATCAGCAATACCTTGCCTCGGTAGGCTGCCAATGTCAGCGCCGCCCCGTCAATGGATTTCACCGGAATGTCATAGATCGTCTGGGTCATGGTCGTATTCCTCTGGGAAAATAAGATGGCCTGTCGGCCCCGGGGGCCCGGACCGGGCTGCCGGGATGCGATCAGTCAATCAAAACCGTACACCATCAGATGGAATTCGGCATGCAATCCACTCCATGCAGCGAAGGTTCGTTTGGGGGACATGGTTGAATCGGTGCATAGCCGGAGCCGGCCACAACGCATCCGGCCACCATTCGGGTCTTGCTACGGCAATGGCCGCCCGCGGTGCAGCGACTGGATGCACTGGGCTATCCAGCGGGCCAAGCCGTGCCTGGTTACGGGAATTTCCGCCTGGGGCTGCATCAATGCCTGGCCTTCGCGCTCCCTGTCCGCAAGCCTCGCCGACAAGGCGTGCGCTACATCGGGATGCGCTTGCAACAGCCCTGCGACCGCCTCGCCCGGCAGGTCGTACACAATGGCGTTGGTCCGGGCAACAATGGCGAGTTTGATGGGCACGCCCATGATCGGACCGCTTTCTCCGAGATACTCACGCGGCCCGAATCGCAGAATGTCGGACGACGGATCCCCCGTGTTCATCGTCGCCGCCAGAATCCCGTAGCCGACGATCGTAATCGCCCGGGGCAGCTCGCCGGCCGCCAGCAACTGGTCTCCCTCGGTCAGTTCTCGCCTGACGAGGGCTGCCGCGAGCTTTACCCGGTCGTCCTTGGAAAGCAGGCCGAAGACCCGGACGCCTTCGACGAGCTGGTACTCCAGCGTTTGCGTGCCAATGCCACGGGCCGGCACGATCGGCGCGATCAACGTATGAATCGATTCCAGATGCCGATGCGCGGCATCGTAAAAGCTGTTGAGCACGTCCTCCGCCTGCCAGCGCGCCAAGGCGAAGAAACTGACTTCGTAATCGGTGGCCTCGAACCCGATCGACTTGGTGACGATCACGGGTTTGGGATAGGCGGCAATGCCGACGCAAGTGTTGGCGGCAAGCTGCAAGGCCTGCACCACATCGGATGGCCGGTATTGCGAGGGCGCCTGGAACCGGGCGACCGTCGTATGAGGTCCGCTCGGCACGCTGGCGTTCACGATCCGCGACTTGGCGATCGTGCTGTTCGGGACGACGATCAAGTCGCGATTCGCCCTCGCGAGATGCGTCGCGCGCCAGGTAATTTCAACGACCGTTCCTTCCGTGCCGCCGTCCAGGGAAATCGAGTCGCCCACCCGATACGGCGCGGTGGCGTTGATCAACAGCCCCGAGAACAGGTCCGACAGCGTGCTCTGGAGCGCCAGCCCCAGCACGATGGCCAGTACGCCCGAGGTGGCCAGAACGCCCCGCAGCGGGATATGGAAGACGTCGGTAATGATGGCCAGCACCGCGCTCAGATACAAAAGCGTGCCGATCACGTCCAACATGAAGCGGCGCTCGCGCAGACGGCCGCCAAGCGTATAGTAAGTACGCACCACTGCCGTCACGGTGGACGCCGCCAGCATCCACCAGGCAACTTCCAGCATCCCCCAGATAAAGCGGATTTCCGGCTCGGCCGCATGGTAGAGCACCTGCGTAGGGACGATGTCATCATGAAGCATCGCCACGGTCAGCAGCGCGAATGCTGCGCACCGGCCTAGGGTGCGCAGCCCGAGCCGGTTGGGCATTCCCAGCAGCACGAGCAGCAGGTTCAGGCCGGCGGCCAGGCACGACGGGATCAATTGCAATATGGGGTGGGGAGACATATTGGATTCCCTGAAAAGCCGACGCCCGGGCGGCGTACAAATTGGACCACGCGGCGGCGGCAATGCCCATGTTACGGCGGGGGCGGGCGCGACCGACCGTGGGAGGTGCCAATTCAGGCCTGGGTCCAGGCCTTGGACATCATCAAGGAAAAGGGCTTACAGACCGGGATCTGCAAGCCCTTGATTTTCTTGGTCGGGGCGGCGGGATTCGAACTCGCGACCCTCTGCTCCCAAAGCAGATGCGCTACCAGGCTGCGCTACGCCCCGACATGCTTCGCAAAGCCCCGGATTGTACTCGAAGCCGTCCCCTGGCATCCCGCCCGGACAAGCCTGGTTCATACTTGGCAGAAACCAAACGCGTCCACCCCGGTCTTAACCCGATAAAGCCTACCGGAGAACCCCCATGCTTACCCCCGATGCAGCACGCATGCTTGCCGACTACAAAAAGTGGGCGAACCAGGAAACCTACGCCATCGTGCTGGCGCTGCCTCCCGAAGAAATCTATAAGGAGCGTGTCAGCCTGTTCAAGAACATTGCCCGCACGCTCAACCACATCTACGTGGTCGACCTGATCTGGCAAGCCCACGTCGAGGGACGGCCGCACGGCATTGCCGCGCTGAACACGGCGACGCACGAGGAAATCGGCGCGCTATGGGAAGCGCAGCAGGCCATGGACGACTGGTATATAGCCTGGGCGGCGCAGCTGACCGAAGCCGGCCTGGCCGAGGACAAGCGCTACGAACTGATCGGCGGCAATACCGGCAGCATGAGCTGCGCGGAGATCCTGCTGCACGCGGTCAACCACGGTTCGTATCACCGCGGCTTCGTCTCCGACCTGCTGACGCAGATTCCCGCGAAACGCCCGACGGTGGACCTGCCGGTGTACAAGCGCGTCCGCGCCGCGGCGGCGGCGGCGGCGGCCTGACAGCCGGAATGGAACGCCAGCGCACAGTCTCGCCGCCGGGAATGGAATAAACCAGGTGCTTACCGTGTTCACTCCCATGAACCCACCTTACGGAGGCATTATGGTTCGCAAACTGACTCTTTCCATCCTGGGCACCGCCGCCCTGGCGATCGCCGGACACGCCTATGCCGCCCCCGGCATGGCCAGCAATGGCGTGCTGGTCGGCGACAAGGGCATGACGCTCTACACCTTCGACAAGGACGCCGCCAACACCGGCAAGAGCGTCTGCAACGGCGACTGCGCCACCAAGTGGCCGCCCTTCGCCGCGCCGGCCAGCGCCCAGGCCGACGGCGCCTGGACCGTGGTCACGCGCGACGACGGCAGCAAGCAATGGGCCTACCAGGGCAAGCCGGTGTATTACTGGTTCAAGGACGCGAAGCCCGGCGACAAGACCGGCGACGGCGTCGTCGGGGTTTGGCACATCATCAAGCCCTGATCCGCGCCATGCCATCGGCCGAGGGCGTAGACCAGATCCTCGCCCACATCCCCGCGCTGCGCCGCTATGCCCGCCTCCTGGCGGGCGACGCGGCCAGCGCGGACGACCTTGTGCAGGACACGCTGGAACGCGCCTGCACCAAATGGTCGCTCTGGAAACCGGGTACGGCGCTGCGCGCCTGGCTGATGACGCTGATGCACAACCTCTACCTGAACCGGGTGCGCGACTGGGGCCGGGACGACAACCACGACATCTGGGACGAAGCCTCGGGCCCCACCCATGAACCGCTGGCGCATGCCCCGGAACTGCTGGACCTGGAACGCGCCCTGGCGCGGCTCTCGCCCATGCTGCGCACGGTACTGCTGCTGGTGGGCGTGGAAGAGTACACCTATGCCGAAGCCGCCGAGATCCTGCAGATCCCCATCGGCACGGTCATGTCCCGGCTGCACCGCGCGCGCGAGGCAGTACGGCTATCAATGAACGGCGCGGCCGATGCCGCCGCGCCGACGCCCCTGCATCTGGTGAAACGATGACCGATACCGATGCCTTGGTCACCGACGACGAACTGCACGCGTTCGTCGACGGCCAACTCGACGCCGCGCGGATCGCAGCCGTGCTGCAGCACCTGCAGCAGCATCCCGAGGCCGCGGTGCGCGCGGCCCAGTGGCATGCGCAGCGCCTCGCCCTGCGCCGCTTGCGGCGCGCCGCCGATCCGGGCCCGACGCCCGATGCGCTCACGCAGACGGTCCTGCGCCGCCGGCGGTCCCGCTGGAACCCCTGGACGCAGGCCGCCGCCGCGATGCTGCTGGTCGCCGCGGGCGCGGCCGGCACGCAGGCATGGCAAGTGGCGACCACCCCTGCGGCGGCCACCGTCGCCGCCACCGCGCCGCAATTCGTGCAGGACGCGACGACGGCCTACGCGGTCTATGCGCCGGAGGTGCGCCACCCCGTGGAAGTCACGGCGCAGGAAGAAGCGCACCTGGTCCAATGGCTCAGCCGCCGGCTGGGCCGGCCATTGGTCGCGCCCGATTTGCAGGGCCAGGGCTTTCACCTGCTGGGCGGCCGGCTATTGCCGGGCGAACCGGCCGGCACGGCCGCGCCCGCCTCGGCGGCGAGCGATGCCGGCGCTTCCGGCAACCCCGCCGCGCGCGCGCAGTTCATGTACGAAGACACGCACGGCCGCCGCGTCACGCTCTACGTGGCGGTCTTTGCACCCGATGTCGCGCCGCGCGAGACCGCATTCCGTTCCGTCTCGTCCGCCAGCGGCGTCGCCTTCTACTGGGTGGACAACGGCTATGGCTATGCGCTGAACGGCGACCTGCCGGCGGCCGAATTGCAGCACCTGGCCGGCGGGGTGTATGACCAGTTGTTCCCGCGGTAGGCGCCCGCGGCAAGAAGCTGCGAGGCCTGTGGCGCGCGGTACTTAGGCGGTTCCTGAAGGCCTTGCATCCAGCCCTGCCGGCCTGCGGCCCTCCACGGCCGGCAGCGAAAAACGCAAGGCCGCGCCGCGGCCCGGCAGGTCGATCAGCGCGATCCCGCAGCCGTGCAGCGCCAGGATGCGGTGCACGATGCGCAAGCCCAGCCCGCCGCCGCGCCGCGCGCCGCCCACCTCGAAAGGCTGGCGAAACAGGCCCGCGCGCAACTCGGCCGGGATGCCGGGCCCGGTGTCGCTGACCGTGACGTCCACGAACGCATCCCGCACCGCCAGCGCGACCTCGATCTCGCCGCCGGCCGGAACGTAGCGCAATGCGTTGTCCAGCAGGTTGGTCAACACGCGCTCGATCATGCCCAGGTCGGCGCGCACGGGCGGCACCCGCTCGGTGAAACGGGCCCGCAACGCAATCTGGCGCGACTGGGCCGGCAGCTCGAATTTCTCGAACACGTCCTGCACCAGGTCGACCAGCGAGAACGGCTCGATCTCGGGCCGCACCGCGCCGTATTCGAGGCGCGCCAGCTCGAACAGCGACTGCGCCAGCCGGCTCACCTTGCCGCTCTGATCCAGCGCGATGCCGAGATAGCGGCGGCGCTCGGACGGCGCCAGCGTAGCGTCTTTCAAGACCAGCGTCTCCAGATAGCCGTGTATCGAGGTCAAGGGCGTGCGCAGGTCGTGCGAGATATTGGCGATCAGTTCGCGCCGGTCCTGGTCCTGCCGCGTCAGCGCGCGCCATTGCTCGCCCAGGCGGCCGGCCATCTGGCGAAAGGCCCCATCGAGCACGGCGATCTCGTCGCCCCCGGCGCCCGGCGGCTCGGCGGCCGGCGGCAGCGCGGCCGGCGCGCCATCGATGTCGAACCCCTTGACCGTATCGGTCAGGCGCCGCAGCGGCCGGGTGATCAACCCGAAAGCCGCCAGGCCCGCCACCAGGCACAGCAAGGCCACCAGCCCGATCGACCAGAGCCCGACGTCCAGCGCCGTGGACGTGGCCTCGCTGGCATCGAGGCGGTCGTGCGCCTCGCTCAGCAGCACCACGTAGACATAGCCCATCTCGCGTCCGTCGACGCGCAGCGGCGCGGCGCTGAACACTTTGCGACCGCGTTCGCTGCGCGGGTCGTCGCCCAGCACCGGCAGGGGCGCGCCGGCCAGCAGCGCGCGGACCGGCCCCAGGTCGACATGGTCGCGCATGATCCGGTTGGCCGGCGCGGCATGGCCGGTGATGCGGCCGTCCTGGTCCAGCAAATAGACCTCGACGCTGGGGTTGACCACCATGAGCTGGCGAAACAGCTGGCGCACGGCGTCCGGCTTCAGTCCGCTGCCGTCGGCCAGTTGGCCGTCGCGCGCGATGTGCTCGGCCAGGTCGCGCGACAGGGCCTGGACGACCTCCAGCGCATGCATGCGATTGGAGCGTATCTGCAGCCATGCCGAAGTGCCGCTGCACACGGCCAACAGCAGCGCAAACACCAGCGCCAAACGCTGGGTGAGGGTCAACCGGCGCAGCAGTTTCACGAGGGCTTGCCCTCGGGCACGGCAAACTTGTAGCCGCGCCCCCATACCGTCAGGATGTGCTCGGGCTGCGCCGGATCCACCTCGATCTTGGCGCGCAGCCGGTTGATGTGCGTATTGACCGTGTGCTCGTAGCCATCGTGGCTATAGCCCCAGACGGCGTTGAGCAAGTCCATGCGCGAAAACACCTTGCCGGGCTGGCGCGCGAAGAAATACAGCAGGTCGAATTCGCGCGGGGTGAGATCGAGCCGGCGGCCCGCAAGCAGGGCCTCGCGCGCGATCGGGTCGATGAACAGGCCGCCCACCGACAGGCTGCCGGCCTCGATGCGGGCATTCTGCGACAAGGCATCGACGCGGCGCAGCAGCGCCTTGACGCGCGCGATCAGCTCCAGCACCGAGAACGGCTTGGCCAGGTAGTCGTCGGCGCCGAGCTCCAGGCCGAGGATGCGGTGCACCTCGCTGGCGCGCGCGCTGAGGATGATGATGGGGATATAGCGCGGCATGGCGCGGGCGCGGCGGCAGATCTCAAGGCCGTCGATGCCGGGCAGCATCAGGTCGAGGATGAGCGCGTCCCAACCGCCCTGCTCGAGCTGCCGCAGGCCATCCTCGCCGTGGGCGCAGTGGGTCACGTCATAGCCCTCGTCGCGCAGGTTGAGCGCGAGCAGGTCGGCGATTTGCATGTCGTCCTCGACCACGAGGACGCGTCTGGGCTGATCCATCGGCGGGAAGTTCAGGTGCCGCGCTGGTGGCGCGATCGCGACATTGTGGGCTTTTCCGGCAGGCCAAGTTATCACGATTTGTTTAAGTCTGCGTGAGGACTCCGGGACCGCCGCGCCGCTACGCTACGCCCATCCTGTCATGACCCTCGGGAGATTTCCATGCTGACACGACGACAATTCTTCTACCTGGGCGGCGGCGCCCTGCTGGCGGCGGGCGTGCTGCCCCGGATCCTGGCCGGCACGGCCTCCGCGGCCCCGGAAGCCGCGGACGGCCCGTTCGAGGTCACGCATACCGAGGCCGAATGGCACGCGCTGCTGACGCCCGCGCAATACGCCGTCCTGCGCGACTCGGGCACGGAACGGCCGTACAGCAGCCCGCTGGACGACGAGCACCGGGCCGGCACCTTCGCCTGCGCCGGCTGCGGCCTGCCGCTGTTCTCGTCCGCAACCAAGTTCGACAGCCGCACCGGCTGGCCGAGCTTCTGGGCGGCGAT
>DASWPO010000019.1:0-8374 GCA_036404015.1 Bordetella sp.
CCGGCATGCATGCGGGCCGCCGCGCCCAGGGCGGTAATGTTGCGGCCGTCCAGGTGCACGGAGCCCGCGCTGGCGCGCAACTGCCCCGAGATGAGGTTGAAATAGGTTGTCTTGCCGGCGCCGTTGGGGCCGACGATGGAGGTCAGCGTGCCGGGCTCGTACCGGCAGCTGACCTGGTCGACGGCCGTGTGCCCGCCGAAGCGGATGGTGAGGTCGCGGGTTTCCAGCATGGACGATGAAAGCGTGTCTGTCAGCGCTTGTTGAGGATGGGGACGTCCATCTGGTCGGGCGTGATTTCCTTGACCAGGTCCTGCACGGCCCAGGGCATCGACGCATCGTTGCTGATGCGGAAGTGGTACATGGACTGCATGGCCTGGTGGTCCTGCGGGCGGAAGGTCATGCGGCCCTTGGGCGTGTCGAAGCTCATGCCTTCCATGGCCTTGATCAGCGTGTCGGTGTCGGACTTGCCCTGGGTTTTCTGCAGGGCCGCGACGATGGCCAGCGCCGCCGACATGCCGCCGGCGGTGAAGAAGTCCGGCGGCTGGCCGAAGCGCTTCTGGTGCTCGGCGACGAACCAGTCGTTGATGGGGTTCTTGGGCATGCCGTAGTAGTAGTACGTGGCGCCTTCCATGCCGGGCAGGGCCTTGAGCGGCGCCGTGGCCGGCAGGATGTTGCCGCCCGTGGCGATCTCGATGCCGTAGCGCTTCGGGTCGAGGTCGGCGATCTTGAAGGGATTGCCCGCGCCGGCCCACAGGATGAAGATGATCTTGCGGCCCGGCTTGTCCTTCAAGGCGTCGAAGAGGCGCTGCGCGCCGGCGGTGAAGTCGGTGGTGTCGACCGGCAGGTACTCTTCATGGACGATCTTGGCGTGCTTGAGCGCGCTCTTGAACGCCTTGACCCCGTCGCGGCCGAAGGCGTAGTCCTGCGCCAGCATGGCGATGGACGTGCCGTCCTGGTCGAAGGCCACGGCATTGGCGATGGCGTCCTGCGAGGAGTTGCGGCCGGTGCGGAAGATGTAGCGGTTCCACTTGTCGCCGGTGATCGAATCGGCGACGGCCGGCTCCACCAGCAGGATCTTCTCGTATTCCTCGGCGATGGGCAGCATGGCCAGTGCGACGCCCGACGAGGTCGGGCCGACGGCGATGTCGGCCTGGTCGTCGGCGTAGGCCGAGGCGAGCTGGGCGCGGCCCACGTCGGGCTTGCCCTGGTCGTCTTTTTCAATGACGCGGATCTTCCGGCCGGCGACCTCCATGGTGCCGTGGGTCGCGTATTCCAGCCCCATCATGAAGCCGGTCTGGGTTTGCTTGGCATAGGCTTCGAGCGGGCCCGTCTTGTCGTAGACATGGGCGATGACGAAGTCGGCCGACCAGGCCGGGGCGTGCATGGCCAGGGCGGCCAGGGCGGCCAGCAGCAGTTTTTTCATGGGTCTCTCCTTCCTCGCGGTTCTTAGAGCGCGCCGGGTTGGGCCAGGAAGCCGGCCACGGCGTCGATTTGGGGGGGGACGTTCAAGGCCGGCGCATGGCCGCAGCCTTCGAAGTCGATGCGCTGCGCGCGGGGACCGCGCCGCGTCATGGCGTCGGCCACGTCCTCGAGCAGGAGGTCGGACTCGGCGCCGCGCAGCAGCAGCACGGGCAGGCGCAGGGAGTCGTATTCCTCCCAGCGGTCGTAGTCGCGCGGGTGATGCTGGAACTGGCCGACGATGGCCGGGTCGTAATGCAGCGTGACGCGGCCGTCGGGCAGGCGGCGCACCGAGGTTTCCGCCATGCGGCGCCATTGCGCGTCGCTCTGCCAGCCGTAGGGCCGGTAGGCCTGGCGCAGCCAGGCCTCCAGCTCGGTCACGGTATCGAAGACGGGCGGATTGCCGACATAGGCCGAGATGCGCTGCGCGGCCGGGGCGGGCAGCTCGGGACCGATGTCGTTGAGCACCAGGTGCGAGATCCGGCCGCGCAGCGTCGTGGCGGCGGCGACCAGCCCGGTGGCGCCGCCCATGGACGTGCCGACCCAGCGCAATTGGGACAGGTGCAGGGCATCGGCCAGCGCGGCGGCCAGGCGGGCGTGGGCGTCCAGCCGGTAGTCCTCGACGGGGTTGGCGCTCCACTGCGACAGGCCGCGGCCGATGGTGTCGGGGCAAATGACGCGGTACCGGGCGGCCAGGACCTGGGCCAGGTCGTCGAAGTCGCGGCTGGTGCGGGCCAGCCCGTGCCACAGGAACACGGCGGGCGCCGCAGGCTGGCCCCATTCGAGAAAGTGCAGTTCCCGGCCCAGGCAGCTGGCATAGTGCGAAACCGGCCAGGCGCGGGCATTGCCGGTCGATTCGGACAAGGGGGTGTCGTGCATGGTCTCCTCCCGAAGGCGCAGGCGCGGGCCTGACGTATCGTATGTATCGTTCTACGGGTATCCTCCGACTATAGACGTGCGGAAAATGCGCGCGCAATACATCGCTCGCCTGGTGCAGGCTGAGTCAATAGAATGTGGAGCCTGGGTAAAGTCCAGACGGCGCAGTTCCCCGGGAGACATCGCCATGACAGCAATGGGTTGCGGGCATACCGTCCCAGACGGCATGCCCGACGGCGGGCGGCAAGGCTACGAACAATGGCGCGAGGCCTTGAACGACGCCTTCGGGCCGTTCGAGGTGCATTGCGGTCCGCCGGCCGATTTTGCCGGCCGCGTGCGCTATGTGCGCCGCGCCGGGCTGCAGTTCAACGACCTGCACTACCAGGGCCAGCAGATCGAGCGCACCTCGCACAACGTATCGCTCTTGTCAGAAGAGTTCTACACCTTCGGCCTGCCCCTGTCCGGACCGCTGGAGGTCTCCCGCTCGGGGCGGCAGTTCCAGGTGGAGCCCGGGTGCGTGTACCTGATGAACCAGAGCGCCCCCTATCGCGCGGCCGCCCAGGGCACGCAGGGCTACCGCAGCCTGAGCATCTCGTTTCCCCGCGAGGCGCTGGAACGGCGCCATGCGCGCATCGAGCCTTTCTACAAGCTGGCCATCGGCGACGGTTCGCCGCGCGGAGCGTTGCTGGCGCAATACCTGGAGCAGGTGTTCAAGGGCCTGCACGACTGGTCCGATGCCGAGGTGGCCGAGCTCGGCGAGCGCCTGATCGATCTGATCGTGTTGTTCCTGGTCGAACCGGGCCGGGCCCAGGCTTCCGAGGCCGACAGCAGCGTCACGCTGGCCCATCGCGAACGCATCGAAGCCTATATCAAGCGCCACCTGGGCGACCCGGCGCTGCGGCCCGAGGCCATTGCCCAGGCCTGCGGCATTTCACCGAGCTATCTGCACCGCATATTCCACGGCACGGGCGTGGAGGCCTATCTCTACGAACAGCGCCTGCTGTATTGCCGCGACCTGCTGGCCAGCGCGCGGCATGCGCATCGCAGCATCGCGGAGCTGGCCTATCGGGCGGGGTTCGTCCACCCCTCGCATTTCAGCCGCCTGTTCAAGCGCCACTTCGGCGTGTCGGCCCGGGCATTTCGCGCGGACCGCCTGCCCAAATGATCGGCGGCGGGGGGGCGTGGTTCGCGGACGAATCGTCCATGAATCACAGGCCTTCCATCACCGCCTTGCCCGGTCAGATGTGCGTGATGAACTTGGTCACCACGTAGCCATCGAACATCTCGGTGCCGCCTTCGCTGCCGATGCCGCTGTCCTTCACGCCGCCGAAAGGCGTTTCGGCCAGCGCGCTGCCGAAGTGGTTGATGTTCACCATGCCGGCCTCCAGGCCGTTGGACACCTTGGTCGCCGTCTGCAGCGAGTTGGTGAAGACGTACGACGACAGGCCGAAGGGCAGGTTGTTGGCGCGCTTGAGCACCTCGTCGGCGTCGGTGAAGGGCACCACCGGCGCGATCGGGCCGAAGGGCTCTTCGGTCATCAGCATCGAGTCGTCCGGCAGGCCGGTGATGACGGTCGGGCTGAAGAAGAAACCCTTGCCGCTGGGCGCCTCGCCGCCGGTCAGGATCTTGCCGCCGCGCTTGATCGAGTCGTCGACGAACTTCTCGATGGCGGGGACGCGGCGCGCGTGGGCCAGCGGGCCCATCTCGGTGCCGGCTTCCAGGCCATTGCCCACCTTGATGCCCTTGAGCACGTCGGTGAACTTGGCGACGAACTGGTCGTAGGCGCCCTTCTGCACGTAGAAGCGCGTCGGCGACACGCACACCTGGCCGGCGTTGCGGACCTTGAACTTGGCCAGCATGGTCGCGGCGCGGTCGATGTCGGCATCGTCGAACACCAGCACGGGCGAATGGCCGCCCAGCTCCCAGGTGCCGCGCTTCATGTACTGGCCGGCCAGCGCCGCCAGCTGCTTGCCGACCGGCACCGAGCCGGTGAAGCTGACCTTGCGCACGATGGGCGAGCGGATCAGGTAGTCGGACACTTCGGCCGGCTTGCCCCAGACGATGTTCAGGCAGCCCTTGGGCAGGCCGGCCTCATGGAACATGCGGGCGATCGCCATGATGGCGCTGGGCGAATCTTCCGGGCCCTTGAGCACCATGGTGCAGCCCGAGCCCAGGGCGGCGGCGATCTTGCGGATGGCCTGGTTATAAGGGAAGTTCCAGGGCGTGAAGGCGGCGCACACGCCCACCGGCTCGCGCACGACGAACTGGCGCACGTCCGGGTTGCGCGACGGGATCACGCGGCCGTAGATGCGGCGGCACTCTTCGGCGGCCCAGTCCAGGTGCTCGGAGCAGGAGGTGATCTCGAGGGCGGCTTCGGCCACGGGCTTGCCCTGGTCGAGCGTGATGTTGCGGCCGATTTCCTGGGCGCGCTCGCGCGAGAGCTGGGCGACCTTGCGCAGGATGGCGGAACGCTCCAGCGGCGAGGTGCGCTTCCAGGATTCGAAGGCGCGCTGCGAGGATTCCAGGGCGTGGTCCAGGTCGGCCTGGGTGGCGTGGGGCAGTTGGCCCAGGATTTCCCCGGTGGCGGGGTTGACGACGTCTTCCGTCTTGCGGCCGTCGCCGCCGATGAATTCGCCGTTGATATAGAGGGCTAGGGATTCGTACATGATGCGGTCTGGCTCCGGGAAATGGGCGAGCGCGGGACGGGAAAGCCGCGTTCGAAGCTAAGCATTGCCAGTCTAAACCAGCCTGGGCCCGCCAGCCCATGGCCCGCTGCCGGCATGGCGCTCGTCCGGCAGGCCCCTGGATGCGGCGAACGCGGCCATGATGCGACCCCTTTAACTGTCCGTGGTGAATCGGGAACAGGGGGCATGACTTGCGGAAAGCGCGAAAAAAACGCTTGCGCAAACCTGTAGAGGCGGGCTAGAATGCTTAGCTCTTTCCCCGAGAGGTATCGGGGAGGGTGTGCGGGATGGTTGCGGCGGTGTTTGAACTTGTATGGTCGAATGCGCCAGTAGCCTGAAAACACAGGAATTTCCGCAAGATTTCAACCCAGGTTGCTGGGGCGGCACAAGCCGCGCCAGGGGCCTTACGGGACCAAAACTGATGAAGGGTTTTACCCGAATCCACTCCTCCTAGAGGGGCGTTGCCGGGGGAAGGCCTTCATTAAGTTGGAACAGGAAAAATCATGATCCAAATGCAGACCACGCTGGACGTGGCCGACAACACTGGTGCACGCCGCGTGATGTGCATCAAGGTGCTCGGCGGCTCCAAGCGCCGTTATGCCGGCATCGGCGATGTCATCAAAGTCAGCGTCAAGGACGCCGCCCCCCGCGGCCGCGTCAAGAAAGGCGAAATCTACAACGCCGTGGTGGTTCGCACCGCCAAGGGCGTGCGCCGCAAGGACGGCTCGCTGATCCGTTTCGGCGGCAACGCCGCCGTGCTGCTCAATGCCAAGCTGGAGCCCATCGGCACCCGCATCTTCGGACCCGTTACGCGCGAACTGCGTACCGAGAAGTTCATGAAGATCGTGTCGCTGGCCCCCGAAGTGCTGTAAGGAGCCCTACGATGAACAAGATCCGTAAAGGCGACGAAGTCATCGTCCTGACCGGCCGCGACAAAACCCGCCGCGGTACCGTGCTGTCGCGTATCGACGCCGACCACGTGCTGGTCGAGGGCGTCAACGTCGTCAAGAAGCACGCCAAGCCCAACCCCATGGCCGGCATCCCCGGCGGCATCGTCGAAAAGACGCTGCCCATCCACGTCTCGAACATCGCGCTGTTCAACCCCGCCACCGGCAAGGGCGACCGCGTCGGTTTCACGGAAGTGGACGGCAAGAAGGTGCGCGTGTTCCGTTCCAGTGGTGCCGTTGTCGGCGCCAAGGCGTAAGGAGCGATAGACATGACTCGTTTGCAAGATTTCTACAAGAACCAGGTCGTCGGCGACCTGCAGGCCAAGTTCGGCTACAAGAGTCTCATGGAGGTGCCCCGCATCACCAAGATCACGCTGAACATGGGCGTTTCGGAAGCCGTGGCCGACAAGAAGGTCATCGAGCACGCCGTGTCCGACCTGACCAAGATCGCCGGCCAGAAGCCCGTGATCACCAAGACCAAGAAGGCTATCGCCGGTTTCAAGATCCGCGAAAACTACCCGATCGGTTGCATGGTGACCCTGCGTGGCCAGCGCATGTACGAATTTCTCGATCGCCTGGTTGCGGTTGCGCTGCCTCGCGTGCGTGACTTCCGCGGTATCTCGGGCCGTGCCTTCGACGGCCGCGGCAACTACAACATCGGGGTGAAAGAGCAGATCATTTTCCCCGAAATCGAGTACGACAAGATCGACGCGCTGCGTGGGCTGAACATCAGCATCACCACCACCGCCAAGACCGACGAAGAAGCCAAGGCGCTCCTGACCGCCTTCAGCTTCCCGTTCCGTAACTAAGGGGCTGAGGACGTGGCTAAACTTTCCCTCATCAATCGCGACATCAAGCGCGCCAAGCTGGCCGAGAAGTTCTCGGCCAAGCGTGCCGAGCTGAAAGCGACCATCGACGATCAATCGAAGACCGACGAAGAGCGTTACCAGGCTCGCCTGAAGCTGCAGCAGCTTCCGCGCAATGCCAACCCCACGCGCCAGCGCAATCGCTGCGTGGTCACCGGCCGTCCTCGCGGCGTGTTCAGCAAGTTTGGCCTTACCCGCCACAAACTGCGTGAAATGGCCATGAAGGGCGAAATCCCCGGCATGACCAAGGCCAGCTGGTAAGGAGAATAGAACATGAGCATGAGCGATCCTATCGCCGATATGCTGACCCGCATTCGCAATGCGCAGCAAGTGGACAAGGTCACGGTGGCCATGCCCTCGTCGAAGCTGAAGGTGGCCATTGCCGCCGTGCTGAAAGACGAAGGCTACATCGACAGCTTCCAGATCAAGGGCGACCAGGCCAAGCCTGAGCTCGAGATCACCCTGAAGTACTACGCCGGCCGTCCGGTCATCGAGCGCATCGAACGCGTCTCGAAGCCCGGCCTGCGCATCTACAAGGGCCGTAGCGCCATCCCCACCGTCATGAACGGCCTGGGCGTGGCTATCGTTTCGACCTCGCGCGGCGTGATGACCGACCGCAAGGCTCGCGCCAACGGCGTGGGCGGCGAAGTCCTGTGCTACGTGGCCTAAGGAGAAATTCTCATGTCACGTATCGCTAAATATCCGGTCGAGCTGCCCAAGGGCGTCGAGGCCAACATCAGCGCCGGCCAGATCACGGTCAAGGGCCCGCTGGGCACGCTGTCGCAAACGCTGACTGGCGAAGTCGCCATTCGCCAGGAAGACAGCAAGCTGACGTTCGCCGTCCTGGACGAGAGCCGTCACGCCAACGCCATGTCGGGCACCCTGCGCGCCCTGGTCAACAACATGGTCACCGGCGTGAGCAAGGGCTTCGAGCGCAAGCTGACGCTGGTTGGCGTGGGTTACCGCGCCTCCGTGCAAGGCGACGCCGTGAAGCTGCAGCTGGGCTTCTCGCATGACGTCGTGCATGCGTTGCCCACTGGCGTGAAGGCCGAGTGCCCCACCCAGACGGAAATCATCATCAAGGGCTCCGACAAGCAGGTCGTCGGCCAGGTGGCTGCTGAGATCCGCGCCTACCGCGAACCCGAACCCTACAAGGGCAAGGGCGTGCGCTATGCGGACGAGCGCGTGGTCATCAAAGAGACCAAGAAGAAATAACGGCGCACGCAAGGACGAATCATGGACAAGAAAGTTACCCGTTTGCGTCGTGCGGTTCCGACCCGTCGCAAGATCGCCGAGCTGCGCGTACACCGCCTCTCGATCTTCCGCTCGAACCAGCACATCTACGCCAACATTATTTCGCCGGAAGGCGACCGTGTGCTGGTCAGCGCCTCGACGCTGGAAGCCGAAGTGCGCGCCGAACTGGCCGGCAAGACCGGCCTGGGCGGCAACACTGCCGCTGCCGCATTGGTGGGCAAGCGCGTTGCCGAGAAGGCCAAGGCCGCCGGCATCGAGCTGGTTGCCTTCGACCGCTCGGGCTTCCGCT
>DASWPO010000020.1:0-12474 GCA_036404015.1 Bordetella sp.
AAAAGCGGCGCCGGAAACATCCCGGCGCCGCCTTGTCTATTGCTGCCTATTCCCAACCGGCAGGCAACCAGCCGAATTACTCGGCGCTGTCGTTCTCGCTGCCGTGATCATCGTCCGGGTTGCCGAAAATGGCCACAGTCTGGGCTGCCGTATCGGCGGCACGGGCCGCTTTTTCCGATTCCAGCAAGGCGGTACGCTCTTCGGCTTCCCATGCGTCCTTTTCCTTGCGGGCCAAGTGGTAAGCCAGGCCGGTACCCGCCGGGATGAGGCGGCCGACGATGACGTTTTCCTTCAAGCCGCGCAGGTCGTCGCGCTTGCCCATGATGGCCGCTTCGGTCAGCACGCGGGTGGTTTCCTGGAAGGAAGCCGCGGAGATGAACGAATCGGTCGACAGCGAGGCCTTGGTGATGCCCAGCAGCACGTTCTCGAATATGGCCGGGCGCTTCTCCTCGGCCACGACGCGATCGTTCTCGTTGAGCAGTTCCGAACGCTCGACCTGCTCGCCGGTGATGAACGACGTGTCGCCGGCATCGACGATGTTCACGCGGCGCAGCATCTGCCGCACGATCACTTCGATGTGCTTGTCGTTGATCTTCACGCCCTGCAGACGGTAGACGTCCTGCACTTCGTCGACGATGTAGGTGGCGAGCTTCTCGATGCCCTGCAGGCGCAGGATGTCGTGCGGGTCGGCGGGGCCGTCGACGATCATTTCGCCCTTGTTCACCACTTGGCCGTCGTGCACCAGCACCTGCTTTTCCTTCGGAATCAGGAACTCGTGGCTGGCGCCTTCCATGTCGGTGATGACCAGGCGCTGCTTGCCCTTGGTGTCCTTGCCGAACGAGACCGTGCCGGTGACTTCGGCCAGCATGCCGGCGTCCTTGGGCGAGCGGGCTTCGAACAGTTCGGCCACGCGCGGCAGACCGCCGGTGATGTCGCGGGTCTTCTGCGATTCCTGCGGGATACGGGCAAGCACTTCGCCCACGGCGACCTGCTGGCCGTCGCGCACCGTGATCAGCGCGCCCACCGGGAACGAGATGTTCACGGTATGGTCGGTGCCGGCGATCTTGACGTCCTCGCCCGCATCGTTGACCAGCTTGATCTGCGGACGCATGGCCACCTTGCCGCCGCGCGTCTTGGGCGTGATGACGACCAGGGTCGACAAGCCGGTGACTTCATCGACCTGCTTGGCCACCGTGGCGCCTTCCTCGATGTTCTCGAAGCGCACCGCGCCGCCGTATTCGGACACGATCGGACGAGTCAGCGGATCCCAGCTGGCCAGGCGCGCGCCAGCCTTGACGACCTCGCCATCGCCCACCAGCACCGTGGCGCCGTAGGGGATCTTGTGGCGTTCGCGTTCGCGGCCGTTGTCGTCGAAGATGGCCAGTTCGCCCGAGCGCGAGATCGCCACGCGTTCGCCCTTGGCGTTGGTGACGTAGCGCATCGTGCCGGTGAAGCCCACGGTACCGGCCGACTTGGTTTCCACCGCGCTGGCCAGGGCCGAACGCGACGCCGCGCCGCCGATGTGGAAGGTACGCATCGTGAGCTGCGTGCCCGGTTCGCCGATCGACTGGGCCGCGATGACGCCGACCGCTTCGCCGGTGTTGACCTTGTAGCCGCGGCCGAGGTCGCGACCGTAGCAGTGCGCGCACAGGCCATGGCGGGTTTCGCAGGTCAGCGGCGTGCGGACCTTGACTTCGTCCACGCCCAGCTTGTCGATGGCGTCGACCAGGTCCTCGTCGAGCAGGGTGCCGGCGGCGATCGCCGTTTCCTGCGTGTCGGGGTTGACGATGTCGGTGGCGGCCACGCGGCCCAGGATGCGGTCGCGCAGCGGTTCGATGACTTCGCCGCCCTCGACCAGGGCTTTCATGAAGTAGCCCTGCGAGGTGCCGCAATCGTCTTCGGTGATGACCAGGTCCTGCGTCACGTCGACCAGGCGGCGGGTCAGGTAGCCCGAGTTGGCAGTCTTCAGCGCCGTATCGGCCAGACCCTTGCGGGCGCCGTGCGTCGAGATGAAGTACTGCAGCACGTTCAGGCCTTCGCGGAAGTTCGCGGTGATGGGCGTCTCGATGATCGAGCCATCGGGCTTGGCCATCAGGCCGCGCATGCCGGCCAGCTGGCGGATCTGGGCGGCCGAACCGCGCGCGCCCGAGTCGGCCATCATGTAGATGGAGTTGAAGGACTCCTGGCGAACGTTCTCGCCCTGGCGGTTGACCACCGGCTCGGTGGCCAGCTGCTCCATCATGGCCTTGCCGACCTTGTCGCCGGCCTTGCCCCAGATGTCCACGACGTTGTTGTAGCGCTCTTGCGAAGTGACCAGGCCCGACGAGTACTGCTTGTCGATTTCCTTCACTTCGCGGCTGGCCTCGGCCAGGATGCCTTCCTTGGCCTTGGGGATCAGCATGTCTTCCATGGCGATCGAAATGCCGCCGCGCGTGGCCAGGCGGAAGCCCGACTGCATCAGCTTGTCGGCGAAGATCACCGTGTCGCGCAGGCCGCAACGGCGGAACGACTGGTTGATCAGGCGCGAGATTTCCTTCTTCTTGAGCGCCTTGTTGAGCACCGTGAAAGGCAGGCCCTTGGGCAGGATTTCGGACAGCAGCGCGCGGCCGACCGTGGTTTCATGGCGGCGGATGACCGGCTGCCACTCGCCGTTGGCGTCGCGCTCGTGTTCCTTCAGGCGCACGGTGATGCGGGTCTGCAGGGTGACTTCGTTGTTGTCGTAGGCGCGCTGCACCTCGGCCACGTCGGTGAAGAAGATGCCTTCGCCCTTGCCGTTGATGCGCTCGCGGGTCGTGTAGTACAGGCCCAGCACGATATCCTGCGAAGGCACGATCGAGGGCTCGCCGTTGGCCGGGAACAGCACGTTGTTCGAGGCCAGCATCAGGGTGCGGGCTTCGAGCTGGGCTTCCAGCGACAGCGGCACGTGGACGGCCATCTGGTCGCCGTCGAAGTCGGCGTTGAACGCCGCGCAAACGAGCGGGTGCAGCTGGATGGCCTTGCCTTCGATCAGGGTCGGCTCGAACGCCTGGATGCCCAGGCGGTGCAGCGTCGGCGCGCGGTTGAGCATGACCGGGTGTTCGCGGATCACCTCTTCGAGGATGTCCCACACCACCGGTTCCTGGCTTTCCACCAGCTTCTTGGCGGCCTTGATGGTCGTGGCCAGGCCCATCATCTCGAGACGATTGAAGATGAAGGGCTTGAACAGTTCCAGCGCCATCAGCTTGGGCAGGCCGCACTGATGCAGCTTGAGCTGCGGGCCCACCACGATGACCGAACGGCCCGAGTAGTCGACGCGCTTGCCCAGCAGGTTCTGGCGGAAGCGGCCGCTCTTGCCCTTGATCATGTCGGCCAGCGACTTGAGCTGGCGCTTGTTGGCGCCGGTCATGGCCTTGCCGCGGCGGCCGTTGTCGAGCAGCGAGTCGACGGCTTCCTGCAGCATGCGCTTTTCATTGCGCAGAATGATTTCGGGCGCCTTCAGTTCCAGCAGGCGCTTGAGGCGGTTGTTGCGGTTGATGACGCGGCGATACAGGTCGTTCAGGTCGGACGTGGCGAAACGGCCGCCGTCCAGCGGCACCAGCGGACGCAGGTCGGGCGGCAGCACCGGCAGCACTTCCATGACCATCCACTCGGGCTTGATGCCCGACTTCTGGAAGCCTTCCAGCACCTTCAGGCGCTTGGAGATCTTCTTGATCTTGGCTTCCGAGCTGGTGGCCTTGAGCTCGGCGCGCAGGGTCTCGACTTCGCGGTCGATGTCGATGGTGCGCAGCAGTTCGCGCACGGCCTCGGCGCCCATCAGGGCGCGGAAGTCGTCGCCGTACTCCTCGGTCTTGGCGAGGAAATCGTCATCGGACATGATCTGGCCGCGCTTGAGCGGGGTCATGCCGGGTTCGATCACGCACCAGGCTTCGAAGTACAGCACGCGTTCGATGTCGCGCAGCGTCATGTCGAGCACCATGCCCAGGCGCGAGGGCAGGCTCTTCAGGAACCAGATGTGCGCGACGGGGCTGGCCAGCTCGATGTGGCCCATGCGCTCGCGGCGCACCTTGGCGACGGTGACTTCGACGCCGCACTTTTCGCAGATCACGCCACGGTGCTTGAGGCGCTTGTACTTGCCGCACAGGCACTCGTAGTCCTTGATGGGCCCGAAGATCTTGGCGCAGAACAGGCCATCGCGCTCGGGCTTGAAGGTACGGTAGTTGATCGTCTCGGGCTTGCGGACTTCGCCGTAGGACCACGAACGGATCTTCTCGGGCGAGGCGATGCCGATCTTGATGGCATCGAATTGCTCGTCTTGAGAGACTTGCTTGAAGAGGTCGAGTAACGCTTTCATCAGTTACGCTCCAAATCCATGTCGAGGGCCAGGGAACGGATTTCCTTGACGAGCACGTTGAACGATTCCGGCATGCCGGCATCGATGACGTGATCGCCCTTGACGATGTTTTCGTAAACCTTGGTACGGCCGGCGATGTCGTCGGATTTCACCGTCAACATTTCCTGCAGCGTGTACGAAGCACCGTAGGCTTCCAGCGCCCACACTTCCATTTCCCCGAAACGCTGGCCACCGAACTGCGCCTTGCCGCCCAGCGGCTGCTGGGTCACGAGCGAGTACGGACCGGTCGAACGGGCGTGCATCTTGTCGTCGACCAAGTGGTGCAGCTTCAGGTAGTGCATATAGCCGACCGTGACGGGACGCTCGAACTTCTCGCCGGTGCGGCCGTCGAACAGCCAGGCCTGCGCGCGCGAGGGCGTGAGCTGCATGCGCTCGGCGATCTCGTCGGGGTAGGCCAGCTTGAGCATCGCGCCGATTTCTTCCTCGGTGGCGCCGTCGAAGACGGGCGTGGCCAGGGGCACGCCGTCCCTCAGGTTGTGCGCCATTTCGATGACTTCGTCGTCGGTCAGCTCATCGATGCGCGCGCCGGTGCCGGTCGAGTTGTAGACCTTTTCCAGGTAGGCGCGGACGTTCTTGACCTGCGCCGTGCGCTCGTCGCGCAGCAAGTCGGCGATGCGCTGGCCCACGCCCTTGGCGGCCCAGCCCAGGTGGACTTCCAGCACCTGGCCGACGTTCATCCGCGAGGGCACGCCCAGCGGGTTCAGAACGATGTCGGCGGTGGTGCCGTCGGCCATGTGGGGCATGTCCTCGACCGGGGTGATGCGCGAGACCACGCCCTTGTTGCCGTGGCGGCCGGCCATCTTGTCGCCAGGCTGCAGGCGGCGCTTGACGGCCAGGTACACCTTGATCATCTTGAGCACGCCCGGCGGCAGTTCGTCGCCCTGCGTGAGCTTCTTGCGCTTTTCTTCGAAGGCCAGGTCGAACTGGTGGCGCTTCTGCTCGAGCGACTCCTTGGCCTGTTCCAGGACGACGGCGTGCTGCTCGTCGGCCAGGCGGATATCGAACCACTGCCAGCGGTCCATGTCGGCCAGGTAAGCCTTGGTGACGATGGCGCCCTTGGCCAGCTTCTTCGGACCGCCATTGACGGTCTTGCCGTTGAGCATCTTCTCGAGACGGTCGAACTGGTCGTTCTCGACGATGCGCAGCTGGTCGTTCAGGTCCTGGCGATAGCGGCGCAGTTCATCGTCGATGATGGACTGGGCGCGCTTGTCGCGCACGATGCCTTCGCGGGTGAACACCTGCACGTCGATGACGGTGCCGACCATGCCCGACGGTACGCGCAGCGAGGTGTCCTTCACATCGGAAGCCTTCTCGCCGAAGATCGCGCGCAGCAGCTTTTCTTCCGGCGTGAGCTGGGTCTCGCCCTTGGGCGTGACCTTGCCCACCAGCACGTCGTCGGCGCTGACTTCGGCGCCGATGTAGACGATGCCCGAATCATCCAGCCGGTTGAGCTGGGTTTCGGCCAGGTTGCTGATGTCGCGGGTGATTTCCTCGGGTCCGAGCTTGGTGTCGCGGGCAACCACGGTCAGCTCTTCGATGTGCACCGACGTATAGCGGTCGTCGGCCACGACCTTCTCGGAGATCAGGATCGAGTCTTCGAAGTTGTAGCCGTTCCAGGGCATGAACGCGATCAGCATGTTCTGGCCCAGGGCCAGTTCGCCCAGGTCGGTCGATGCGCCATCGGCCAGCACATCGCCCTTGGCGACACGGTCGCCGCGCTTGACGATGGGACGCTGGTTGATGTTGGTGTTCTGGTTGGAACGGGTGTACTTGATGAGGTTGTAGATGTCCACGCCCACTTCGCCGGCGACGTTCTCGTCGTCGTTGACGCGGATCACCACGCGCTCGGCGTCGACGTGGTCGACCACGCCGCCGCGCAGGGCCTGCACGGTGGTGCCGGAGTCGACGGCCACGGTGCGTTCGATGCCGGTGCCGACCAGCGGCTTCTGCGGACGCGGGCAAGGCACGGCCTGGCGCTGCATGTTGGCGCCCATCAACGCGCGGTTGGCGTCGTCGTGTTCCAGGAACGGAATCAGCGAGGCCGCCACCGAGACGATCTGCGACGGCGCCACGTCCATGTAGTGCACGTTCGACGGCGCGGTCATCATGGTTTCGCCGGCTTCGCGGCAAGCCACGAGGTCGTCGACGAAACGGCCTTCTTCGTCGAGCTCGGCGTTGGCCTGGGCGATGACGTAGTGGCTTTCCTCGATGGCCGACAGGTAGTCGATCTGGTCGCTCACCTTGCCGTCGATGATCTTGCGATAGGGCGTTTCCAGGAAGCCGTACTCGTTCAGGCGCGCGTACAGCGCCATGGAGTTGATCAGGCCGATGTTCGGGCCTTCAGGCGTTTCGATCGGGCAGACGCGGCCATAGTGCGTGGGGTGCACGTCGCGCACTTCGAAGCCGGCGCGCTCGCGGGTCAGGCCGCCGGGGCCCAGGGCGGAAACGCGGCGCTTGTGCGTGATTTCCGACAGGGGGTTGGTCTGGTCCATGAACTGCGACAGCTGGCTCGAACCGAAAAACTCCTTGATGGCGGCCGAGATCGGCTTGGAGTTGATCAGGTCGTGCGGCATCAGGTTTTCGGTTTCGGCCTGGCCGAGACGCTCCTTGACCGCGCGTTCGACGCGCACCAGGCCGGCGCGGAACTGGTTCTCGGCCAGTTCGCCCACGCAACGCACGCGGCGGTTGCCCAGGTGATCGATATCGTCGATCTGGCCGCGGCCGTTGCGCAGCTCGACCAGCACCTTGATGGTCTCGAGGATGTCGTCGTTGGTCAGCGTCATCGGACCGACGTTGGTGTCGCCGCGGCCCAGCCGGCTGTTGACCTTCATGCGTCCCACGCGCGAGAGATCGTAGGTCTCTTCGCTGTAGAACAGGCGCTGGAACAGAGCCTCGACCGCTTCTTCGGTCGGCGGCTCGCCGGGGCGCATCATGCGGTAGATGGCCACGCGCGCGGCCATCTGGTCGACGGTTTCGTCGGTGCGCAGGGTCTGCGAGATGTAGGGACCGCGATCCAGATCGTTGGTGTACAGGGTCTGGAAGCCGGCGACCTTGGCTTCGCGCATGGCCGACAGCACCGATTCGGTGATCTCGTCATTGGCGTGGGCCACGATTTCACCCGTTTCGGCGTCGACGATGTTCTTGGCCAGCACGCGGCCGAACAGGAAGTCCTCGGGCACCGAAATGCGCTCGATGCCGGCGGTGGCCATGTCGCGCAGATGCTTGGCGTTGATGCGCTTGTCCTTTTCGACGAGCACCTTGCCGGAGCGGTCGGAGATGTCAAAGCGCGCGATCTCGCCCTTCCAGCGCTCGGACACCACTTCCATCATGGCGCCTTCGTTCTGCAGCTCGAAGTTGTCGAAGTCGAAGAACCCGCCCAGGATGGTCTCGGGCGTCATGCCGATGGCCTTGAGCAGGATCGTGACGGGCATCTTGCGCCGGCGGTCGACGCGGAAGAAGAGAACGTCCTTGGGATCGAACTCGAAGTCCAGCCACGAACCGCGGTAGGGAATCACGCGGGCGGAGAACAGCAGCTTGCCCGAGCTGTGGGTCTTGCCGCGGTCGTGCTCGAAGAACACGCCGGGCGAGCGGTGCAGCTGCGACACGATGACGCGCTCGGTGCCGTTGATGACGAAGGAGCCGGTGCTGGTCATGAGCGGAATTTCGCCCATGTAGACTTCCTGTTCCTTCACTTCCTTGATGGTGGGTTTGCTGACCTCGCGGTCCATCAGCACCAGGCGCACCTTGGCGCGCAGGGGCGAGGCGTAGGTCAGGCCGCGTTGCTGGCATTCCTTGACGTCGAACACCGGTTCGCCCAGCACGTAGCTGACGAACTCCAAGCGCGCCATACCGTTATGGCTGACAATCGGGAAAATCGACGAAAACGCCGCTTGCAGGCCTTCGCTGGCCCGTCCCGCGGAGGGTACGTCGGATTGCAGGAACGTTAGGTAGGATTGAAGCTGAGTCGCCAGCAGGAAGGGCACGTTCTGAACGTCTTCACGCTTGGCGAAGCTTTTGCGGATGCGCTTTTTTTCGGTGTACGAGTAAGGCATGAGCACTCCGACTCGAGGTTGCATGGGCCGTCAACCACGGCCCTAGGTGTTACGACTCCAGGAAACGCTTCTGCGCGGCCGGCTCGGTGGGTACCGGGCCTAAAAACACCTTTCGCAACAAGGGTTTCCTGGAAACGCAAAAGCCCGGGGACGGCAAAATGCGCTATCCCCGGGCAGCTTGGACGAAGTCTTACTTGACTTCGACCTTGGCGCCGGCTTCTTCCAGCTTCTTCTTGGCGGCTTCGGCGTCAGCCTTGGCAACGCCTTCCTTCACGGGCTTGGGAGCGCCGTCGACCAGGTCCTTGGCTTCCTTCAGGCCGAGGCCCGTCAGTTCGCGCACGGCCTTGATGACGCTGACCTTGTTCGCGCCGGTTTCAGTCAGCACGACGGTGAACTCGGTCTGCTCTTCGGCAACGGCGGCAGCGCCGCCGGCGGCGGGAGCGGCCACAGCCACGGCGGCGGCGGCAGCCGACACGCCAAACTTCTCTTCCAGATCCTTGATCAGCTCGGACAGCTCGAGCACGGTCAGGCCAGCGATGGCGTCAAGGATTTCAGCTTTGTTAAGTGCCATTTTTCAGAACTCCAAAATATTTGGTTAATGCCAGGTTGGTTGTCGCTTGGTCGTTCAGCGAATTTCCGAACCGTCGCCCATTCAGGCGGCAGCCTTCTGGTCGCGCACGGCAGCGAGGCCGCGGGCAAACTTGGTCGGAACTTCGTTGAGCGTACGCACGAATTGCGCGATCGGGGCTTGCATGGTGCCCAGCAGCTTCGAGAGCAGTTCTTCACGCGAGGGCAGGGAGGCCAAAGCCTTCACGCCTTCGGTGTTCAGCACGTTGTTGGGCAGCGAACCGCCCTTCAGGACGAGCTTGTCATTGCTCTTGGCAAAGCCGGCGAGTACCTTGGCCGCCGCGACCGGGTCGGTGCTGATACCGTAGATCAGCGGACCGGTCAGTTGCGAGGTCAACGGCTCGAAAGCCGTGCCCGCAACGGCACGACGGGCTAGCGAGTTCTTGAGAACACGCAGGTAAACGCCCGATTCACGCGCAGTTTTGCGCAGTACGGTGACGGAGGCGACGTCCAGACCACGATACTCAGCGACGATGATCGATTGGGCCTTGGCAACTTGCGCCGCGACTTCTTCGATTACGACCGCCTTCTCTTGACGATTGAGACTCACGGTTTGAACACTCCATCAAAAGACGCCTGGGGCTTGGTGCTGCTTGTAAGCCTTGCGCGTCAACCGAATGCGGCGCCTGGTTGAGTTCTTCGGGTAAAGAATTCTTCCTGGGACACCGTCTACGCTGGATCCGGAACGTCGGGTTGCCCCTGGGTTTCGGTATTAAGCACCGGCCCCGATACAGCCTGGGGAAGGCGCTCCAGCGGTCTTTGACAGCTGCACCCGGAAAATCCGGATGCGGCCCAAAGTACGTTACGTGCTGGCGGCGATCAGGCCGACAGCGAGGCAATTTCCACGCGCGCACCGCCGCCCATGGTGGACGACACGGCGAGCTTGCGCAGATAAATGCCCTTGGCAGCAGCGGGGCGAGCCTTTTGCAGGGCGTCGACCAGCGCGGCCAGGTTGGTTTGCAGCTGTTCCACGCCAAACGAGGCGCGGCCGATGGTGGCGTGAATGATGCCGGCCTTGTCGGTGCGATATTGCACCTGACCGGCCTTGGCGTTCTTCACGGCAGTGGCGACATCGGGGGTCACGGTGCCGACCTTGGGGTTCGGCATCAGGCCGCGCGGGCCCAGGATCTGGCCCAGCGTACCGACGATACGCATGGTGTCGGGCGAGGCGATGACCACGTCGAAGTTGAAGGTGCCGCCCTTGATGCTCTCGGCCAGGTCTTCCATGCCGACGATGTCGGCGCCGGCGGCGCGAGCGGCCTCGGCCTTGTCGCCCTGGGCGAACACGGCCACGCGGACGCTCTTGCCGGTACCGGCAGGCATGACCACCGAGCCGCGGACCAGCTGGTCGGACTTCTTGGGGTCGATGCCGAGCTGCACGGCCACGTCGATGGATTCATCGAACTTGGCGGTGGCGGTTTCCTTGACCAGGGTCAGGGCTTCGGCGACCGGGTAGAACTTGTTGCGGTCGATCTTCGCAGCGATGGCGACGGCGCGCTTGGAGAGTTTTGCCATGATCAGATCCCCTCGACGGTGATGCCCATGCTGCGGGCGCTGCCAGCGATCGTGCGGACGGCGGCGTCGAGATCGGCCGCGGTCAGATCGGGTTGCTTGGTCTTGGCGATTTCTTCAGCCTGGGCGCGGGTGAGCGTGCCGACCTTGTCGGTATGCGGCTTGGGCGAACCCTTTTGCACGCCGGCGGCCTTCTTGATGAGGACCGTCGCGGGCGGGGTCTTCATGATGAAGGTGAAGCTCTTGTCGGCGAACGCCGTGATCACCACGGGAATCGGCAGGCCGGGCTCCAGGCCCTGCGTCTTGGCGTTGAACGCCTTGCAGAATTCCATGATGTTCAGGCCGCGCTGACCCAGGGCCGGGCCGATCGGGGGGGAGGGGTTCGCCTTACCAGCCGGCACTTGCAGCTTGATAAAGCCGACGATCTTCTTCGCCATGCTTTGCTCCTTGCGGGTTCTAGCGCTCGCCGGTCTTGGCGGGCTCCCCGGGGTTAATAAAGGTACTGCTTAATGGGTACAGCCATCGGGGTACTGCTACTGCCAGTCAGGTCTTTTCGACCTGGCTGAAATCCAGTTCCACCGGCGTGGCGCGGCCAAAGATGGTGACCGATACACGCACCTTGCTCTTTTCGTAGTTGACTTCTTCGACGTTGCCGTTGAAGTCCGCAAACGGGCCTTCCTTCACGCGAACCATCTCGCCCACCTCGAACAGCACCTTGGGGCGGGGCTTCTCGACACCCTCTTCCATCTGGTTGAGGATCTTCTCGACTTCCTTTTCGGAAATCGGCGAGGGACGGTTGCCCGAGCCACCCAGGAAGCCGGTGACGCGGTTGGTGTTCTTGACCAGGTGCCAGGACTCGTCGGTGAGGTCCATCTCGACCAGGACATAGCCCGGGAAAATGCGACGCTCGCTGATCGACTTCTGGCCGCCCTTCATTTCGACGACTTCTTCCGACGGCACCAGGATGCGGCCGAAAGACGTCTGCAGTGCGGCGCGCTCGATGCGCTCGTTAAGCGCCTTCTGGACGCTTTTTTCCATGCCGGAATAGACATGGACGACATACCAACGCTTACTCATGACGGCCCTTTATTTCCAGCCCAGCAACAGGCCGTAGAGTACCCACTCGATGCCCTTGTCGAGCACCCACATGAACGCACCCATGATTGCCACGAAGGCAAACACGATGCCGGTCATCTGGACGGTTTCCTTGCGGCTGGGCCAGGCAACCTTCCGAACTTCGTTGTAGGACTCGTTGCCGAAGCTCAGAGTGCGGCGACCGGGCTCGCTGAACCAGGCGATGAGCGCGGCGATGATCAGGCCGCCGACGAACACGCCGACGCGGGCGGCCATGGGCTGCGAGCCCAACACCGAAAAACCGACGATCCCGGCAATGATGACGAGAACCGCCAATCCGAGCTTGATCCGGTCGGAAGTGCTGGTTACGGTTTCTACGCTGGTGTTAGACATTTCAAGAACGAGTCGAGGCCGGAAACTGCTGGGCCACTGGGTTTGCTTGGCGGCTGGCTTGGCAATACTGCTGGGAGGACTTGGCAGGGGCAGTAGGAATCGAACCTACAACCTTCGGTTTTGGAGACCGACGCTCTGCCAATTGAGCTATACCCCTACGGCAGTTGAACCTTCACAACAGTCAACCATGCATGGCGCCTTGCGGAACCAAGCATAATACTACTTTTATGGCCAAGATGGAAATAGGGCGGATTTGGCCCTTTTTCTTTTGTTGCAAATGCCCGGACCAGCCGGGCATTTGCAGTGCGGGCCCAAGGCCCGCCTCATCGAGGTTTAGGCGATGATTTTAGCGACGACACCGGCGCCGACGGTACGCCCGCCTTCACGGATGGCAAAGCGCAGGCCTTCTTCCATCGCGATCGGCGC
>DASWPO010000021.1:0-8042 GCA_036404015.1 Bordetella sp.
CCGACCTGCCACATGCGGTCAATGCGTATCAACCATAGGGTAATGCCGCATGAGCGGTTCTGCATTGCTGATCCAATCGCTGGAAAAAGGCTTGATGGTGCTCGAGCACTTCCGTAACGCCGACAGCATGAACCTGCAGGAAATCGCCCGGACCTGCGGCATCACCACCGGGTCGGCGCAGCGCGTGGCCTACACGCTGGAGCACGCCGGCTATCTGCACAAGGACCCGCGCAGCAAGCGCTACCGCGTCACCGTCAAGGCCGTGGGCCTGGGCTACAACTACCTGTATCGCGAGCCGCTTTTCCAGCACGCCCATGTGGTGCTGCACCAGATCAACCAGGAGTGCGGCGAGATCGTCAACCTGTCGGTGCCGGACGACGACGACAATATGGTGTTCGTGATGCGGGTGGCCACGGCCCGGCACATCCCCATCTACCTGCCTGCCGGCACGCGCATCCCCTGCGTGGCCTCGGCCTCGGGCCGCGCCTATTGGGCCGCCCTGCCGGAAGCGGAAACCGACGCCAGGTTCGCCACGCTCCACACGCAGAAACACACGCCGTCCACCACGACCGACACGGCGCGCCTGCAGGCGCTCGTCGACGAAGCGCGCCGCAATCGCTACGCCTATGCCGACGAGGAATTCTATCCCGGCGACATCAATGTGGCCGCCGCCGTGCACGACGGCGCCGGGCGGCCCATCGCCGCGGTGAACATCTCGGTGCCCAAGCCGCGCTGGTCGCTCGAGCGCGCCCGCGAAGAGCTCGCGCCGCTGGCCATCCGCGCGGCGCGGGCCATCAGCCGGCACGAGGCCGGCTAGGGCCCGCCGCGCTCAGATGCCGCTGAACCAGTTGTAGCCCTGGTCTTCCCAATAGCCCCCGGGGAAGGCATTGGTCACGAAGATCGACATGATGTGCTTGGGGTTCTTGAAGCCCAGCTTGGTCGGCACCCGCAGCCGCAGCGGGTTGCCGAAGTCCGGCGGCAGCGCCTGGCCGCCGAAGTCCAGCGCCAGGATGGTCTGCGGATGCAGCGCCGTGGCCATGTCCAGGCTCGAGTAATAGCGGTCGGCGCACTTGAAGCCCACATAGCGCGCCGTCAGGTCGGCGCCGACCGCCTGCAGGAAGGCCTTGAGCGGCACGCCGCTCCACTGGCCGATCGCGCTCCAGCCCTCGATGCAGATCAGCCGCGTGATCTGCCCGGCCTGCGGCAGCCGGCGCAAGGCCTCCAGCGTCCAGTCCCGCTTGTCGGCCACCATGCCGGATACCTCCAGCTTGTACGTCGACAGGTCGATGTCGGGCACGTTGTATTCGGGATAGAAGGCATTGAACGGAAACGGGTCGGTGACCTGGGCGGCCGTATAGGTCGGCGCCAGGCGCGCGCCGCGAAACAGCCAGCCCTGCACCCGGTCGTTCCAGCGCGACATGGCCCACAGCACTTTGTCGACCGTGTCGCCGTCCTGCATATTGCAGCCGGCCAGCATCGACAGCGCGCCCAGCGACAGGCCGGACTTCAGCAGCAGCCGGCGCTGCACGCGCAGCAGCTCGGTGCGCTGGGCCGGCTCCAGGACCAATCGCGCAGGCTTGCGGCGTGGGGATTCAGGCATCGCCGGCTCCATCATGATCGCCCTTGCGATGCGCGCGCGCCCAGCCGGTAATCATGGGCGGCAGGGTCGAGGGCACGATCAGCACCAGGGCCAGGTGCACCAGCAAGAACAGCGCAATGCCGGACATCGCCGCGAAATGCACCACGCGCGCCGCGGCGAAGCCGCCGAAGAAATCGGTGAGTTCGTGCAGTTGCACCGGCTTCCAGATCGCCAGGCCCGACAGCACGATCAGCGCGCCCAGCAGCAGCACGCCCAGGTACATGGCCTTTTGCACGGCGTTGTAGCGGCCGACCTCATGGCCCAGCTTGAAGCGCAGCGCCGCCACCATGTCCCTGACCACGGCGCGCGGCGTCACCGCCAGCAGGTCGCGGCGCAGGTGGCCGCTGGCCAGGCCCCACAGCAGATAGGCCAGCGCGTTGGCCACCAGCAGCCACATCACCGCGAAATGCCAGGACGTCGAGCCGCCCAGCCAGCCGCCCAGGGTGGCCCACACCGGGAACTCGAAGCCGAAGATCGGCGAGGCGTTGTAGATGCCCCAGCCGCTCATGAACATGCACACCATGGCATAGACATTGAGCCAGTGCGACAGCCGCACCGGCAGGGCATGCACCCGAATCCGGGCCCGCCCGCGCCCGCTCGCCGGCGGGCCGGAAACCGCGCTACCCATCGTCGGCCTCGCTTACATCGGCGGAATGACGCCGTTCTTGCCGGCGATGACGGAGTTGGCCACCAGGCCGCCCTGGGCATCCTTGGTGGGGAAGATCAGCACCGGCACGCCCGTCTTGAGCAGGCTGCGGTCGCCCGGCTCCATGTACACGATAGGCACGTCGGGCGGCACCACGATGGTCTTCTCGCCTTCCTTGTACTTGACCGTCATGGTGGTGCCGTTGCTGTTGACCAGGCTGCCCACGGTGCCGTTGGTCATGGTGCCCGCCTTGCCGTCGGCGCCTTCCCAGGGCCGGAAGCCCTCGCCCGAACCGCGCAGGCTGGCGGCGAACACGTGCACTTCCAACGCCTTGAGCGTGCCGTCGGGCTGCGGCGAAGCGGCCGTGCCGATGAAGCTGTCGGGTTGGATGTCGGACAATTTGGCGTTGGACACCACGCGGATCGCGGCATCGGCCGGCAGCGCCACCGTGGCCTTCTGGCCGTTGCGCTGGGCGACTTCCAGCGACGTGGCGGTAACCTGGCTGATGGTGCCGCGCACCACCAGGCGAGCGGGCGGCTTGGGCTGGGCATGGGCCGAGGCGGCCACGGCCATGACGGCGGCGGCGACCAGAGTGCGGGAGGTGAAGTGCATGGAACTCTCCTATTGAGGTAAGAAACCTGTCGGCATGGTCAACCTTGAGCCGGGACAGGGGCATGACATGCGAATGACAAAGTTGTCATGAACGCGCGCAGTGAATCGCCGGACTATTCGCGCCTCGTCCCGCTTCGGCCCGAAACGGGAGCCATGGCCCAGAATACGCCGTCCCGGCGGACCAGGGCATGGAACAAGGCCCCCGCGATGTGCGCGAGGATGAGCGCGAAGAAGGCGAAAGCCAGCACACGGTGCGCGTCCCACAGCACCGTGTGCAAGGCGTCGCTCTGCGGCAGGATGGCGGGAAGCCGATATCCGCCGATGAGCGCCACCGGATAATCCGCCGCGGACAGCATGCCCCAACCGAGAAGCGGCATCGCGATCATCAAGGCGTAGAGAAGGACGTGCGAGAGCTTGGCCGCCAGCCGTATCGGTGCGGGCAGGTCGCGCGGCAAGGCCGGCGCGCCGGCCTTGAGCCGCAGCCCGAGACGCAGAACCGCGAGGATCAGGATCGCGATGCCCAGCGGCTTGTGGATCGAAACCAGCGTCAGGTACTTGGCCGTCACCGTCGAGACCATGCCGACGCCGATGAACAGCATGGCCAGGATGCAGATCGCCATGAGCCAATGCAACATCCGCTGCATCGGGGTGAAACGGGCATGGATTTGGGGCGTGGCCATCATTTGGAAGACTCCGTCATGGTGCGCGGATAATGGCCGGCCTCGGCCGTGCGGCGGTTGTAGGACACCGCGTAAGCGGCTGAGCGGGCTGCTGGAAACGGATCGTCCGACGTCCCGATGCCGGGCGGCAGCACCGTCGGGTCGAAGTTGATATCGCGGCAGGGGCCGTCCGGCTCGGGCAGGACCCGATCGACGACGAGCGTGCCGACGTCGACCGCGCGCCGGCTCGCGGGCCATGCCTTGCTCGGGTCGGCGGTGGGATCGCCCGGCTCGGCGACCGTCACGAACAGGCCCCAGCGTTGCGGCTGCGCCGCGACGCGCGCGGCGATCTCGCCCTTGAGGAAGTCCGGCCCCCGGGCCTTCATGTCGTCGGCGGAGACCAGCGTCGGCTGCGTCCTGGGGACGAGCGACCAGCGCACCACGCGGCTATTGCCGGCCGCGTCGGTGAAAACGAAACTGTTCAGCGAGTTATAGCGATCGTCGGCAAAGCTTGGCGCGAAGGGAGCGCTTTTCGCCCAGGCGCCGAAGACGGCGATCTCCGGGTGGGCGGCCACGACGCGCTTGACCGCATCCGGGGCGTCCTTAGTCGCGGAGGCCGACTGCAAATCGTAAAAAGCCTGCACCGTCCCCACGGGAAAGAACGGCACGTCGATCGTCGCGCTGCGCCACTCCTGGCCGTCCGGCGTTTTGATCTGCAGGCCCATGCCGCGCACCCGCGCCGTCGCGTCGTCGGCCGTCGGGATCGGCCCCGCGACGTTGAAGCGTCCCATGACCGGATAGCGGCCGGCCGCGAAGACCCGCGCATCCGACAGGGCCGCTCCCGCCCCGTTCGCCTCGAACGCGCCGGTGAAGCAGACGCCCTTGGCATGGTTGCGGCGGTAGCCGAGCACCGGGCCTGTCGGCGGAGCCAGGCGGTCGACCAGCCGGTCGGGCGTCACCCGCCCTGGCGAGAGCCAGCCCGCCGTGTAGGCGAAGGCCGCCGCCCCGCCGGCCACGACGACGGCGATGACAAGGAGGGATCCGATGTTGGAGCGCGTTGACGGTTGCGGCATGGGGGTCCTTTGCTATGTCCAGCGAAAGCGATCGGAAGTGGTATTTGGCAAACGCCATATGTTCCGCCCTGCCCGGGGACAGCGGCATGACATGCGAATGACAATGTTGTCATGAATGTTCCGGAGCGAATCGCTAGAATTCCACTATACGGAAAGAGGGAACAGCGTGCGAATACTGGTAGTCGAAGACGACACCCGGACCGGGGAATACCTCAAAAAGGGCCTCGGCGAATCCGGCTATGCCGTCGACTGGGCGCAGCACGGCGCCGACGGCCTGCACATGGCGCTGGAACACGCCTACGACCTCATCATCCTGGACGTCATGCTGCCCGGCATGGACGGCTGGCAGATCATGCAGACGCTGCGCCGCCGGCACGACACGCCGGTGCTCTTCCTGAGCGCGCGCGACCACCTCGACGACCGCATCCGCGGCCTGGAGCTGGGCGCCGACGATTACCTGGTCAAGCCCTTCTCCTTTACCGAGCTGGCCCTGCGCGTGCGCACCCTGCTGCGCCGCGGCGTGACGCGCGAGGCCGACCAGTTCCACCTGGCCGACCTGCACATCGACGTGCTGCGCCGCCGCGTCACGCGCATGAACGCGCCCATTGCCTTGACCAACAAGGAGTTCACCCTGCTGCACCTGCTGGTGCGCCGCGAGGGCGAGGTGCTGTCGCGCACGCTGATCGCCTCGCAGGTCTGGGACATGAATTTCGACAGCGACACCAATGTGGTCGATGTGGCCATCAAGCGCCTGCGCGCCAAGATAGACCGGGCCTTCGACCCCAAGCTCATCCATACCGTGCGCGGCATCGGCTATGTCTGCGAGGTGCGCCCGTGCGATCCCGCTCCCTGACGCTGCGCGCCGCCCTGCTGTTCGCCCTGGTGGCCGCGCTGGTGGTCAGCGCGGCCGGCGTCTACCTGTATGCCTCCATGCGCGTCACCATGATCGGGCGCGGCGACACCGGGCTGGTCGGCCGAGTCGAGCGCTTCCGCGCCCTGCTGCCGGACACCCTGCGCCTGGACGAGCTGCGCGCCCGCCCCGTCCTGTTCGAGAACATGCTCGGCAACGAGCAGGACGTGCTGGTCTTCAGCCCGCCCGGCCAGCCGCCGGTGGTCAACGTCAACCCGCTTGGCGAGCCCCTGCCCCAATTCGCGCCGGTGCCGATCGACCAGCCGCTATCGCTGGCCGATGTGCGCGACGCGCCCACCCGCGAGGGCGGACACATGCGGGTGGTCGCGGCGCTGGCCCGCTCCGCCGACGGCACGCTGCTGCAGATCCAGGCCGCCCACTTGCTGGCGAGCGAGACGCACATGCTGGCCCGCTACCGCGGCCAGATCGCCGCAGCGGTGCTGGCGGCCTTTCTGTCGATCGCGCTGCTCGGCTACGTCACCTTGCGCCGCGCGCTGCGGCCGCTGCGCGCCATGGCCGTCCAGGCCTCGCGCATCACCCCGGCCAGCCTGGACACCCGCCTGAGCCTGGCCGACACCCCGCACGAGCTGCGCCAGCTGACCGCCTCGTTCAACGCCATGCTCGAGCGGCTGGCCGACGGCTACCGGCGGCTGACGCAGTTCTCCGCCGACCTGGCCCACGAAATCCGCACGCCCATCGGCGCGCTCATGGGCAACTTCCAGGTGGCCCTCTACCAGCGCCGCGCGCCCGAGGAATACGAAAACCTGCTGGCCACCGGCCTGGAAGAGCTCGAGCGCATCTCGCGCCTGATCGAGAACATCCTGTTTCTCGCCCGCGCCGACGACGCGCAGGCCGCGCTCGCCTACGCCGAACTGGACCTGCCCGCCGAACTGGGCAAGGTGGCCGAGTATTTCGAGGGCCTGGCCGAGGAGCGCGGCATCCGCATCGAATACAAGGCCCGCGGCACGCTGCGCGCCGACCCCATGCTGTTTCGCCGCGCGCTGGGCAACCTGGTCGCCAACGCCGTGCGTTATGCCGATGCCGACAGCGTCGTGCGGCTGGCCGCGAGCGCCGAACCCGGCGCCGTGCTGGTCGGCGTCGACAACCAGGGCCCGCCCATTCCTTCCGAGCGGCTCGGCAAGCTGTTCGACCGCTTCTACCAGGGCGACGCCGCGCGCAGCGCCGCCTCGGACTCCAGCGGCCTGGGCCTGGCCATCGTGCGCGCCATCATGACGCTGCACGATGGCTCGGCGGCCGCCGAGAACACCGCCGGCGGCCGCGTGCGCTTCACGCTGCGCTATCCGACGCCGGGCGAACCGCACGACGCCTGACCCGCGCCGCCTTATGCGGCGTAGCGGTTGTACAGCGTCTTCTTGCGCAGGTAGCCCTCGATGCCGTGCTTGCCGTCCTCGCCGCCGATGCCGCTGAGCTTGTAGCCGGCATGGAAGGCGTGCACGCTCTCGCCCGCGCCGCGGTTGACATAGATCTCGCCGAACGCCAGCTCCGCCACGCAGCGCATGATGTTGCGATTACTGGCGGTGAACAGATAGGCCGACAGCCCGTAATCGCACTGGTTCGCCAGGCACAGCGCCTCGTCGAAGGAATCCACCGGCATCACCGGCAGGATGGGCCCGAAGGTCTCCTCCCGCATGATGCGCAAGCCGTTGGACGGCACCGCCAGCACGGCGGGGAAGAACCAATTGCCCCGCGCGTAGAAATCGCCATGGCCGCCCCGGTTGAAATCCACCAGGCCGCGCGCGCCTTCGGCCAGCGCCCCATCCAGGATGCCTTGCAGCTTGCCGACCTCCGGCGCGCTCACGCGCGGACCGATGTCCGCGCCCTCGAACGGGTTGCCGACCCGCAGGCCCCGCACCCGGGCCAGCAGCTTGTCCAGGAAGGCATCGTAGACGCCGCGCTCGATGTACATGCGGTCATTGGCCGTGCAGACCTGCCCGCCGTTGAGAAACTTGGAAAACACCGCCGCCTCGGCCGCGCGGTCCAGGTCGGCGTCGGCCAGCACGATGAACGGCGCCTTGCCGCCCAGCTCCAGGCGGATGGGCTTGATGTCGGCGCTGCCGGCCGCATAGATCTCGCGCCCGGCGCGCACGCTGCCCGTCATCGACACCAGGTCGGCGCGCGGACTGGTCGCCAGCCGGTGGCCCGCCTCCCGTCCCAGCCCGGTCACCACGTTGAGCACCCCGGCCGGCACCCCGGCGCGCGCCGCCAGTTCGGCCAGGGCCAGCGACGTCAGCGGCGTGAGCTCGTGCGGCTTGATGACGATGGCGTTGCCGGCGATCAGCGCCGGCCCCACCTTGCGGGTGAACAGCGCCACCGGGAAATTCCACGCCGTCATGGCCGCCACCACGCCGTAGGGCACGCGCTGGATCCATATTTGTTCCTCCGGCGCATCGCCGGGCAGGATCTCGCCCTGCAGTCGGCGGCCGGCTTCGGCCGCGTGCACCAGGAAGCTCGCGGCGAAGTCCACTTCGCCGCGCGCCTCGGC
>DASWPO010000022.1:0-20733 GCA_036404015.1 Bordetella sp.
CCTGCCGAAAAAGACCGCCGCCAACCGCGTCCGCTGGTGGACGGCGATGCTGTGCGCCGGGCCGGGCTGGATCGTGCCGGGGGCGGCCAAGATGCTGGCCGGCGCCTTCCTGGCCTATCTGGCGCTGAGCCACGGCGTGCCGGGCGCCAAGGCGGCCGATCCCACGCAGATGTACCGGGTGGCTTTCGGCTACGTGCTGTCGAACCCCGCCTGGGTCCTGGCGCTGACCACGCTGTTCGTGGTGGTGTCGCAGGTCAAGATCAACGTCACCAATGCCTATGCCGGCTCGCTGGCCTGGTCGAACTTCTTCGCCCGGGTGACGCACAGCCATCCGGGCCGCGTGGTGTGGCTGGTGTTCAATGTGCTGATCGCCATCTGCCTGATGGAAATGGGCGTGTTCGACGCGCTCGAGCATGTGCTGACCGTGTTCGCGCACGTGGCCCTGGCCTGGATCGGCGCGCTGGTGGCCGATCTGGTGGTCAACAAGCCGCTGGGCCTGAGCCCCAAGGGCATCGAGTTCAGGCGCGCCTACCTGTACGACATCAACCCGGTGGGGGTGGGCGCCTCGCTGTTCTCGCTGGTCGTGTCGCTGGTCGCCGACCTCGGCGGGTTCGGCCAGACGGCGCACGCGCTGTCGCCCTTCATCGCGCTGCTGGCGGCCTTCGCGGCGGCGCCGGTCATCGCGCGCGCGACCGGCGGGCGCTACTACCTGGCGCGCCGGCCCGCCTCGCTGACGACGCGCCAGGGCGACCATGGCCTGACCTGCGTGATCTGCGCCAACACCTTCGAGACCGGCGACATGGCGCATTGCCCGGCCTACAACGGCGCGATCTGTTCCTTGTGCTGCACGCTGGACGCGCGCTGCCACGACCGCTGCAAGACCAATTCGCGCCTGCAGGACCAGATAGGCGAGGCCCTGCGCCGCCTGCTGCCCAGGCACCTGGCCACGCCGCTGTTCCACAACCGGCTGGCGCATTACCTGCTGGTGCTCGGCACCATGGCGGGCGGGCTGGCGGCCATCCTCTCGCTGATCTACTACCAGGAAACCGTCGCCTACGCGTCGATCGGCGCCGATATCGGCGTGCTCACCGATACGTTCACGAAGCTGTTCGCCGCGCTGGTCCTGATCGGCGGGGTCGTGGCTTGGTGGATGGTGCTGACCAACGAAAGCCGGCAGGTGGCGCAGGAGGAGTCCGACCGCCAGACCAACCTGCTCCTGCACGAAATCGAGGCCCACCGCCGCACCGACGCCCAGCTGCAGCAGGCCAAGGAGGTCGCCGAGGCCGCCAACCTGGCCAAGAGCCGCTTCATGGGCGGCATGAGCCACGAATTGCGCGCGCCGCTCAACAGCATCCTGGGCTATGCGCAGATCTTGCAGCGCGACCCCACATTGCCGTCGGCCCGGCGCGAGGCCATCGACGTCATCCATCGCAGCGGCAAGCATCTGGTAAGCCTGATCGACGGCCTGCTCGACATCGCCCGCATCGAGGCCGGCAAGCTGCGTCTCGAAACGACCGAACTGCGGCTGCCCGATTTCCTGGACCAGATCGTCAAGATGTTCCATCCCCAGACCGCGCTCAAGGGGCTGCGCTTCGACTACCTCGTTTCGTCCGACCTGCCGCGCATCGTGCACATCGACGAGAAGCGGCTGCGCCAGATTCTGATCAACCTGATGAGCAACGCCGTCAAATTCACGCGCGAGGGCGGCGTGGCGCTGCGGGTGGGCTACGCCTCCGACATGGTGACGATGGTGGTCGAGGACAGCGGCGCCGGCATCCCGGCCGAAGACTTCGAGCGTATTTTCATGCCTTTCGAGCGGAGCTGGGCCGCCATCGGCCAGGCCGACACCGGCACGGGCCTGGGCCTGACCATCTGCCGCATGCTGACCAACATCATGGGCGGCGAGCTCACGGTCAAGAGCGAAGTCGGACGGGGCAGCATCTTCACGCTCAAGCTCTTCCTGCCCGAGGTGCGCTCGTCGAGCGGCAGCCTGCGCCCGGCCGGCCTGGTGACGGGCTATGCGGGGCCGCGGCGCGGCGTGCTGGTGGTCGACGACCAGCCTTCGCAGCGGCGCGTCCTGCGCGACATGCTGGAGCCCCTGGGGTTCGTGGTGCACGAGGCGCCGGACGGCCACGCCTGCCTGCTGCGCGCGGCCGACCTGCGGCCCGACCTGATCCTGATGGATATTTCCATGCCGAATATGCCGGGCGACGAGGCCGCGCGCATGCTGCGCCAGCAGGGCGTGGCCACGCCGGTGATCATCGTCTCGGCCAATGTCTACAGCCTGGGCCCGCACGACGCCACGACGGCGAGCGACTGGCTGTTCAAGCCGGTGGTGCTGGACGAGCTGCTGGCCAAGATCGGCGCGCATCTCAAGTTGCAATGGATCGTCCAGCCCGAGGCCGAAGAGAGCGGCCCGGCGGACCTGAGCGGGATCACCCTGGCGCGGGAAGACGCCGAGTCCCTCCTGGAGCTGGGCGCGATGGGCTACATCAAGGGCATCATGGCGCGCCTGGACGATATCCGCGACCGCGCGCCGAAAGCCGCGCCGCTGGTCGATCACCTGGCGTCGCTGGCAAAGGAATTCCGTTTGACCGAATACAACTCTCTCCTGAAAGATCATGTACGACGCCATTTCACGACCGACTGAAGGCAAACTCGTCATGCTGGTCGACGACGCGCCGGACAACCTCAAGATGTTGTCCGATGCGCTCGACCAGGCGGGCTATATGGTGCTGGTCGCCACCGACGGCGCCTCGGCCATCGAGCGCATGGATTTCGTGCTGCCGGACATCGTGCTGATGGACGCCATCATGCCTGGCCTCGACGGCTTCGAAACCTGCCGCCGGCTCAAGCTGCACCGCAGCGCCGCGCACGTGCCCGTGGTCTTCATGACCGGCCTGACCGAGCCCGAGAACGTGGTGCGCGGCTTCCAGGCGGGCGGCATCGACTACGTCACCAAGCCCATCGACGCCGACGTGGTGCTGGCCCGGCTCGATGCGCACCTGCGCACGGCGCGGATGATGTCGGCCGCCATGAATGCCATGGATGCCACGGCCAACGCGGTGGTGGTGCTGGACACGACGGGCCGCATTTCCTGGAAGACCGCCAAGGCGCGGTTGTGGCTGTCGGAATACCTGGAGTTCGACGACGACGCGGCGCGCTTGCCGCCCGAGCTGGATGCCTGGGCGGCCGAGTGCATGGCGCGGGGCGAGTGCGGCGAGTATGGCATCCCGCCGCGGGGGCGCGGCTTGCGCGAACTGCGGCTGCGGCTGACTCCTTCGCTCAAGGCGGGCGAGTACGCGCTGCTGCTCGACGAGCGGGTGTGCGAGCCCTCGTCCGAAACCGCGCTGGGCGCGGCCTACCAGCTCACGGCGCGCGAGGGCGAGGTGCTGCTGTGGCTGGCCAAGGGCAAGACCAACCGCGATATCGGCGACATCCTCGGCATGAGCCCGCGCACGGTCAACAAGCACCTGGAGCACATCTATGTGAAGCTGGGCGTGGAGACGCGCGCCGCCGCGACGGCGCTGGTATTGACGCACCTGAGCAAGGCGCGGGCGAACTGATCCCGGCGGCGTGGGGGAAAAACGCGGCGGCCCTACGTTATTCGACGTATGGCCCGGCGGTTCCGGGATGTCCAGAATGGTCTCCTACGCAAGGAGCCGGATCATGAGGCATGGCGATATCTCCAGCAGCAACGACAGCGTCGGCGTGGCCGTCGTCAACTACAAGATGCCGCGCCTGCACACGCGCGCCGAGGTGCTGGCCAACGCGCGCCGCATCGCCGACATGGTGGTGGGCATGAAGACGGGCCTGCCGGGCATGGACCTGGTGATCTTCCCCGAGTACTCCACGCACGGCATCATGTACGACCCCGAGGAAATGTACGAGACGGCCAGCACCGTGCCGGGCGAGGAAACCGCGATCTTCGCCCAGGCCTGCCGCCAGGCCAAGGTGTGGGGCGTGTTCTCGCTCACCGGCGAGCAGCACGAGGAGCACCCGAACAAGGCGCCCTACAACACGCTCATCCTCATGAACGACAAGGGCGAGATCGTGCAGAAGTACCGCAAGATCATGCCCTGGGTGCCCATCGAGGGCTGGTACCCCGGCGACCGCACCTACATGACGGAAGGCCCCAAGGGCCTGAAGATCAGCCTCATCATCTGCGATGACGGCAACTACCCCGAGATCTGGCGCGACTGCGCCATGAAGGGCGCCGAGCTGGTGGTGCGCTGCCAGGGCTATATGTATCCGGCGAAGGACCAGCAGGTGCTGGTGGCCAAGGCCATGGCATGGATGAACAATATTTATGTCGCCGTGGCCAACGCCGCCGGCTTCGATGGCGTGTACTCCTACTTCGGCCATTCCGCCATCGTGGGCTTCGACGGCCGTACCCTGGGCGAATGCGGCGAGGAAGAAATGGGCATCCAGTATGCCGAGCTGTCGGTCGGCCTGATCCGCGACGCGCGCAAGAACATGCAGTCGCAGAACCACCTGTTCAAGCTCCTGCACCGCGGCTATACCGGCAAGATCAATTCCGGCGAGGCCCCCGCCGGCGAGGCCGCCTGCCCCTACAGCTTCTATACGGACTGGATCAACGATCCCGAGGGCACCCGCAAGCGGGTGGAGTCGTTCACGCGTTCCACCGTGGGAACGCCCGAGTGCCCGATCGAAGGCATTCCCAACCAGCCGGACGCGCACCGCTAGCCGGCATCCGGGGCGGGGCGCCTGCCGGGGCGGCCGGGCGGCCCGGCCGGGGCCTCAGCGCTCGGCGCGCTGGCGGATCAGGTCGATATAGGTGTCGCTGTCGAGCGGGGTGCCCAGGCGCTGGGCTTCCCAGACCACGCGGCCCAGGCATTCCATGATTTCGTGTGCGGCATGGTGAGCGTCGCTGCGGCCCACCAGCCTTTGGTAGGCGGCGCGGATGCCGCGCGGGTGGTCGATGGACAGCTGCTCGGCGATGGCCAGGTGCATCGACAGGTGCAAAAAGGGGTTGGTGCGGCCTTCTTCGACCGAGTACTCGGCCAGGCCGGCCTCGGGGTTTTCGAGGTCGGCATAGTATTCGGGGTGTTCGAGCATCCAGTCCAGCGCCATGGATTCCAGCGGCGTGAGCACTTCGTTGGCGCGATGCTTGCGCCAGGTTTCGATGAAGAATGCGCGAACTTGCTCGCGGGAGGGATTGAACATGGGGAAAAAGGCCAATGCGGCGGTGCAGCGTTTATTTTACGCCTGCGGGTGAGGGAGGTTTTTCCTGCCGGACGGCCGAGGCAAGATAGAATGGTGCCGACCCTATCTTGACCGTACCTGGCCGGGCAGCAGACCCGGGCCGACGCCTGCGGAGCACCCATGTCGTACCAGCACATCAAGGTCCCTGAAGGGGGCCAGAAAATCACCGTCAATGCCGATCTGTCGCTGAACGTGCCGGATCAGGTCGTGATTCCCTACATCCAAGGCGATGGCGTGGGCGAGGATATCAGCCCCGTGATGCGCGCGGTGGTCGATGCCGCCGTCGAAAAAGCCTACGGCGGACAGCGGCGCATCCACTGGATGGAAGTCTATGCCGGCCAGAAGGCCACGCAGGTCTACGGCGCCGAGGCCTGGCTGCCCGAGGAAACCGTGGACGCGATCCGCGAGTACGCCGTGGCGATCAAGGGCCCCCTGAACACCCTGGCGGGCGGCGCCATCCGCTCGCTCTCCGTGGCGTTGCGCCAGCGCCTGGACCTCTACGTCTGCCTGCGCCCGGTGCGCTACATCAAGGGCGTGCCGTCGCCGGTGCGAAACCCCGAAAAAACCGACATCGTGGTATTTCGCGAGAACTCCGAGGACATCTACGCCGGCATCGAATACGCGGCCGAGTCCGACGAGGCGAAACGGCTCATCCAGTTCCTGCAGGCCGAGCTGGGCGCGACGCTGCGCTTTCCCGGCACCTCGGCCATCGGCATCAAGCCCGTGTCGCGCGAAGGATCGGAGCGCCTGGTCCGCCAGGCCATCCAGTACGCCATCGACCATGAGCGCAGCTCGGTCACGCTGGTGCACAAGGGCAACATCATGAAGTTCACCGAGGGGGGCTTTCGCGACTGGGGCTATGCCCTGGCGCGCAACGAATTCGGCGCGCGCGTGATCGACAATGGCCCCTGGTGCCGCATCAAGAACCCCCGCACGGGCCGCGACATCATCGTCAAGGACGTGCTGACCGACGCCTTCATGCAGCGCGTGCTGCTGCGCCCGGCCGAGTTCGACGTGATCGCCACGCTCAACCTCAACGGCGACTACATCTCCGATGCCGTGGCGGCCCAGGTGGGCGGCCACGGCATCGCGCCCAGCGCCAATATGTCGGCTTCGGTCGCCATCTTCGAGGTCACGCATGGCACGGCGATGAAGTACGCGGGCAAGGACTACGTCAACCCGGGCTCGCAGATCCTCGCGGCCGAGATGATGCTGCGCCGCATGGGGTGGCTCGAACCGGCGGACCTGATCATCGCCAGCATGGAAAAGAACATCGTGGCCAAGAAGGTCACCTACGACTTCGCGCGCCTGATCCCCGGCGCCGAGCAGGTGTCGTGCTCGGGCTTCGGCCGGGCGATGATCGCCAATATGTAAGTCCGGCCGCCCCGGTCCCGAGAAGATCGACGGGCGCGGGCTCGGGCTTCAGGGGCGGCAGCGGGGCGGCCCAGGTCGGGGGCGTGGGCTTGGTCGGAAGAGGACGGGCCATGATGGATGTCCTTAGAAAGTCTTGGTTACGGATGCCAGACCGGTGGCGCGGCCGATGTAGCGGCCTTGGGGGTTGGTGTAGACGGTGCGGTCGGCGTTGGTGTCGATATAGGCCACCGAGGCGCTCCAGCCCTGGCCGAAGTCTTTGGTCAGACCCAGCTTCCAGTCCCAGTACGAACCGTGGTCGACATTGCGCACATACTGGTAGCCCACGTGGGTGTTCACGGTCAGGCCCCAGACGCCGGTGTCGAAATTGGCCGTCAGGTCGGCGTACTGGCTGTGCTGGCTGTGGTCGAAGCCGAACAGGTTGGTGGGCGCGTACGAGTACTTGAAGGTCACCGGGCCGTAGCCGGTGCCGGCATAGAGTTCGGTGGTGTCGGGACTGACCACGCCGGACGGGTAATCGCCCGGGTACTGGTAGCGCAGGACGCCCAGGTCGAAGGGCACGTCGTCGGTGATCTTGCCCTTGTAGCCGCCGTAGAAATCCATCTCGATGGGCGCCGACACCTTGCCATTGCCGTCGGAAAGCCAGCTGATGTTGGAATTCCAGTTGCCCAGGTAGAAGCCGCTCGCGTGCGAGAAGTCGAAGCCGCCCTGGATGGCCGGGTTGCCGGCCGTCTGCATGAGGCCGCGGTAGCGGTATTCGCTGGCCAGGGTGAGGTTGGCGGTGAGCGTGTAGGAAGGCGTGTCGCCGGAAGGCGCCTCATCGGCCAGGGCGGGGCAGGCCAGCGCGGCGAGCAGGACGCCCGCGGCAGGAAGGGCGCAGCGCCGTGCGGCGCGGGAATACAGCGGGGACAGCATGTCGGTTTTCTCCTGTTGCGTACGCCGGGAGGCGCATGCCGCAACAGTAGAAAAACGCGCATAAGCCGCGCGTAAAGATCAGGACGCCCGGCGTAAATGCCGGATAAATTTTTCACCGCCGAGCCGGCGGGTCGGAATGCAGTCTTCAGGCCGCGAAGCGGTAGCCCACGCCGATCTCGGTCAGCAGGTAGGCGGGCTGGGCGGGGTCGGCTTCCAGCTTCTGGCGCAAGTGGCCCATGTAGATGCGCAGGTAGTGGCTGCTTTCCACATGGGAAGGCCCCCACACCTCGCGCAGCAGTTCGCGGTGGGTCAGCACCTTGCCGCGCTGCGCCAGCAGGGCGGCGAGCAGGCGGTATTCGATCTGGGTCAGGTGCACCGCCTGGCCGGCCCGCGTGACGGTGCGCCGGGCCAGGTCGACGTGGACGTCGCCGAACATCACGTCGGCGGCATTGGCGGCGTCGCGCGCGTGGCGGCGCAGCAGCACGCGCAGCCGCGCCAGCAGCTCGCCCACGCCGAACGGCTTGCTCAGGTAGTCGTCGGCGCCGGCGTCCAGGGCGGCGATCTTGTCGGTTTCGTGGCTGCGCGCGGACAGCACCAGCACCGGCACGTCGGTCCAGCCGCGCAGTTCGCGGATCAGCGTCATGCCGTCGGCATCGGGCAGGCCCAGGTCGAGCACCACGGCGTCGGGCTGGCGCGTGCCGGCTTCGATCAGGCCGCGCTGGACGGTGTCGGCCTCGAAGACTTCGCAGCCCTCCGCGGCGAGCGACTCGCGCACGAAGCGCCGGATGTGGGCGTCGTCTTCGATCAGCAGCACGGTGGGTCGGTAGTCGAACATGGCGATCGGGGCTTATTGCGGTTCGGCGTCGAGGGTGGGCGGCACGCCCAGCGGCAGGGCGAACACGAAGCGCGCGCCTTCGGCGTAGTCCGGGTCGACCCAGATGCGGCCGCGGTGCGCCTCCAGGATAGCCCGGCAGACGGCCAGGCCCAGGCCGACGCCGGGCAGGGCGGACTCATGCGCGCCCCGCGTGAATTTCTCGAAAATGCGCTGATGCTCCCCGGGCGGCACGCCCGGGCCGCGATCGCTGACGGCGACCTGCATTTCGCCGCCTTGCAGGGCCGCGCCGATGCGCAGGGGGCTGCCGGGCGGGGTGTATTTGGCGGCATTTTCGAGCAGATTGCACAGCACGCGTTCGATGAGCACGCCGTCGCATTCCACCAGGGGCAGGTCGGACAGCCGCGCCACGGTGACGGGCCGGCCGTCCAGGCTTTCCTTCATGGCGGCCAGTGCCGCGCCGACCAGTTCTTCGATGGATTGCCATTCGCGCCGCAGCGGCGCTTCGTGGCTCTGCAGCCTGGCCATGTCCAGCAGGTTGACGACCAGGGCGTGCATGCGGCGGGCCTGGTCGCGTATGGCTTCGGCCAGTTCCCGCGTGGAATCCGGCAGGGCGGCGGCGTTGCGGGCCAGGGTGTCGGACATGCCGATCAGGCCGGTCAGGGGCGTGCGCAGGTCGTGCGACACGGCCGCCAGCAGCGCGTTGCGCAAGCGCTCGGACTCGATGCCGACCAGGGCCTGCTGGGCCACTTCGACGTAGTGCAGGCGTTCCAGCGCAATGGCGATCAGCGTGGCGTAGGCATCGAGCTGGCGCCGGGTTTCCGGTTCGGCGTAGAGCGCGCGGCGCGGCGCCTCCAGGGCCAGGACGCCGCGCACGCGCATGGGGGCCCGCAGCGGCAGGTACAGCATCGGGCTGTTGCTTAGCGTGGCTGTGCCGGTGCCGGCGGCCTGCCCATGGTCGAAGGCCCATTGCGCCAGCGCCGCATCGGGTTCCGTCATGTCGGCTGTCGTGGGCGCCCGGTGCAGCCGGTCGTCCAGGCCCTGCACGTACAGGGCGCTGCGCGCGTCGAAGGCCGCCTTCAGGAAGCTGTCCGCCGCGCCGACGATTTGTTCGGCCTGCAGGGCCGATGAAAGTTCGCGCGCGAACTCGTACAGGCCCCGGGTATCGGCTTCGCGCTTGGCCGCGGTTTGCGCCTGGGCGCGCAGTCCGGCCGTCAACTGGCCGACCAGCAGGCCCACGCCCAGCAGCACGGCGAATGTCAGCAGGTACTGCACGTCGGACACCGCGAAAGACCAGAACGGCTGCACGAAGAAAAAGTCGAACAGGCCCACGCTGACCGCGGCGGCCAGCGCCGCGGGGCCGCGGCCGTGACGCAGGGCGGCGAACACCACCGCCAGCAGGTAGAACATGACGATATTGGTCTGGTGCAGCAGCGGGAAAGCGGCGCTCGATACTAGGGTGGCCGCCACGCAATAAACGGCGGCCCAGAGATAGCCGCCGAGCGGACGGGGCGGGGTGTCGCCAATCTCATCGCCGGTCGCGGCGCCGGGCGCGGCTGCCTCGTGCTGCGCCTGCGGTGTGGCCACGCGGACGACATCGACGTCGGGGCAGGCCCGCGCCAGGGATTCGGCCAGGCTGCCGTGGCGCCGCGGCCAGGCGGCGCCCAGCAGCGCATCGAGCCAGGCGGCCGGCCGGCCGCGGGCATCGCCGCGGCCGACCACGGCCTTGCTGATGTTGTGCCGGCGTATGTAGCGGGCGGCCGCCTGGACGGGGTCGGGGCCGGCCAGGGTCTCGGTGCGCGCGCCCAGTTGTTCGGCCAGGGCCATGGCCTGCTCCAGCAGGTGCCGCCGCGCCTGCGGCAGCGCGGCGATGCGCGGCGTGGCGACCGTGATCACGTGCAGGTCGCATTCGAGCTGGCGGGCCAGGCGGTGGGCGCTGCGCACCACCTGGCCCGCCTGCGGGTCGGGGACGAGGCAGGCCAGCACGGTCTCGCGCGTGCGCCACACGGGCTCGATGGCGCGTTCATGGCGGTAGGCCCGCACGTCGTCGTCGACGTGGTCGGCGGTGCGGCGCAAGGCCAGTTCGCGCAGCGCGATGAGGTTGCCCTTGCGGAAGAAATTGCGCCTGGCATGGCGCGCCTGCTCGGGCAGGTAGACCCGGCCTTCCTGCAGGCGGCGCAGCAGTTCGTCGGCCGACAGGTCCACCAGGATGATCTCGTCGGCCGCGTCGAACACGGCATCGGGCACGGTTTCCCAGATCTTGATGCCGGTGATGCCTCCGACGGCTTCGTTGAGGCTGTCGAGGTGCTGCACGTTGAGCGTGGTCCAGACGTCGATGCCGGCGCCGATCAGCTCGTCGACATCCTGCCAGCGCTTGGCGTGCCGCGCGCCGGGCACATTGGTGTGCGCGAGCTCGTCGACCAGCAGCAGTTGCGGCCGGCGCGCCAGCGCGCCGGGCAGGTCGAATTCTTCCAGGGTGCGGTCGCGGTAGGCGATGGCCTGAGGCGGTAGCTGCGGCAGGCCATCGAGCAGTGCGGCGGTTTCGCGCCGGCCATGCGTTTCGATGACGCCGGCGACCACGTCCACGCCCTGATCGCGTTGCGCGCGGGCGGCGGCCAGCATCGCATAGGTCTTGCCGACCCCCGCGGAGGCGCCGAAATAGATGCGCAGGCGGCCGCGCCGTGCATCGGCCGCCGCGTTATCCAGATGCTTGAGCAGTTGGTCGGGATCGGGTCGCGGATTGCCGGGATCGGTCATGTAAGCAGTCGCCTGCAGAGACGGTGCCTACTATACGCCCGATCCGTCCCGGTCTTTGCGCGGGGCGGCATGGCTCAATGCCCCGCGCCGGCCAGCTGGTCCAACGCCAGGTTCAGTTCCAGCACGTTCACCGTGGGGTCGCCGAGCAGGCCCAGCCAGGGGCCGGCCTCGGTGTGGGCCCGCACCAGTCTGCGCACATCGGCTTCGGGCAGCTTGCGCGCGCGGGCTACCCGGGCGGCCTGGTAATCGGCCGCCGCCGGACTGATGTGCGGATCCAGGCCGCTGGCCGAGGCCGTGACCAGGTCGACCGGCACCGGGGCCGTGTTGCCCGGATCGGCGGCGTCAAGCGCGGCGATGCGGTCCTTCACGGCCTGGGTCAGGCCCGGGTTGGTCGGCCCCAGGTTCGAGCCGCTCGACGCGGCGGCGTTGTAGGGCATGGGCGCCGTGGCCGATGGGCGGCTCCAGAAATAGCCCGGTGAACTGAAGGCCTGGCCTATGAGCGACGAACCCACGACCTTGCCGTCGCGCTCGATGAGCGAGCCGGCGGCCTGGTGCGGAAAGAGCAGCCTGGCGACGCCGGTGGTGGCCAGCGGGTAGGCCAGGCCGGTAATCGCCGACAGGGCGATGAAGAGCGCCAGGGCCGGGCGCAGCAGGCCGGGGTTTGCGCGGGAAGCTTGCATGATGGATTCCTTGGTGCGTGAAAAGAGGGAGGCGTGCGCTCAGGCCTTAGGCCCAGCCCAGGGCGGCAAGCATCATGTCGATTACCTTGATGCCGGCGAAGGGCACCAGCAGCCCGCCCAGGCCGTAGATCAGCAGGTTGCGCCGCAGCAGGATGGCCGCGCCCAGGGGGCGGTAGCGCACGCCCTTCAGGGCCAGGGGGATCAGCGCGATGATGATGAGCGCGTTGAAGATCACGGCCGACAGGATGCTTGATGCCGGCGTGGCCAGGTGCATGATGTTGAGCACGCCCAGCTGCGGGTACACCGCGGCGAAGGCGGCCGGGATGATGGCGAAGTACTTCGCCACGTCGTTGGCGATGCTGAAGGTGGTGAGCGAGCCGCGCGTCATCAGCATCTGCTTGCCGATCTCGACGATCTCGATCAGCTTGGTGGGGTTGGAATCCAGGTCCACCATATTGCCGGCCTCTTTGGCGGCCTGGGTGCCCGAGTTCATGGCCACGGCCACGTCGGCCTGGGCCAGCGCGGGCGCGTCGTTGGTGCCGTCGCCCGTCATGGCCACCAGCCGGCCTTCCTGCTGGTAGGTGCGGATCAGCTTGAGCTTGGCCTCGGGCGTGGCTTCGGCCAGGAAATCGTCCACCCCGGCCTCGGCGGCGATCGCGGCGGCCGTGAGCTTGTTGTCGCCGGTGATCATCACCGTCTTGATGCCCATGCGGCGCAGCTCGGCAAAGCGCGGGGCGATCTCCGGCTTGACGATGTCCTTGAGCTCGATCACGCCCAGGGCGCGCGCGCCGTCGGCCACGGCCAGCGGCGTGCTGCCGCGCCGCGCCACGGTGTCCGCATCGCGCGACATGGGCGCGGGCAGCGCGGCGGCGCCCATGTCGCGCAGCCAGGCGGCCACGGCATCGACCGCGCCCTTGCGGATGGCGCGGCCGTCCAGGTCCACGCCGCTCATGCGGGTCTGCGCCGTGAAGGGCACGAATTCGGCCTGGGGCAGTCTGGCCGCCGGGGCGCCCAATTGCCGGTCGGCCAAGGCCACGATGCTGCGGCCCTCGGGCGTCTCGTCGGCCAGCGAGGCCAGGCGCGCGGCCTCGGCCAGTTCGCGTTCGCTGACGCCGGGCGCGGGCAGGAAGGCCGAGGCCTGGCGGTTGCCGAAGGTGATGGTGCCGGTCTTGTCCAGCAGCAGCACGTCCACGTCGCCGGCGGCTTCCACCGCGCGGCCCGAGGTGGCGATGACATTGGCCTGCATCATGCGGCTCATGCCGGCCACGCCGATAGCAGAGAGCAGGCCGCCGATGGTGGTGGGGATGAGGCACACCAGCAGGGCGACCAGTGCCGTCACCGACACCACGCCGCCACCGCCGGCCGCGTCCACCGCATAGGCCGAGAAGGGCAGCAGCGTGACGCAGACCAGCAGGAACACGATGGTCAGGCCCACCAGCAGGATGGTCAGCGCCAGCTCGTTGGGCGTCTTCTGGCGCTTGGCGCCCTCGACCATGGCGATCATGCGGTCGAGAAAGCTCTCGCCGGGATTGGCTGCAATGCGCACGAAGATCCAGTCCGACAGCACGCGGGTGCCGCCGGTCACCGACGAGAAGTCGCCGCCCGACTCGCGGATCACCGGCGCCGATTCGCCGGTGATGGCGCTTTCGTCGACCGAGGCGATGCCGGCCACGACCTGGCCGTCGCCGGGCACGGTATCGCCGGCCAGCACCAGCACGATGTCGCCCTTGCGCAGTTCGCCCGACGGCTTGAGCGCGGTGCGGTCGCGCCAGGCCTCGGGCGTGGCGTCGCGCAGGGCCTGATCGCTGGGCGCCTTGCCGTTGGCTAGATTCAGCACGCGCGCCTGGATGGTGGTGCGCAGGCCGCGCAGCGTGGCGGCCTGCTGCTTGCCGCGGCCTTCGGCCAGCGCCTCGGCGAAGTTGGCGAACAGCACGGTGAACCACAGCCAGGCCGAGACGGCCAGGATGAAGCCGGCCGGGGCTTCGGCATGGCCGGCCAGGGCCATGAGCCACAGCACGGTGGTGAGGATGCTGCCGACGTAGACGACGAACATCACGGGGTTGCGCCATTGGGTGGCCGGCGCCAGCTTGACCAGGCTGTCGCGCAGCGCCGGAACCATGAGCGAGCGCGACCAGAAGCCGAACGAGCGGGGCGCCGCGGCGGCGGGGGCGGCCGTGGCGGGGGAAAGACGACGAGTGTCCATGATCATTCCAGCGATGTCAGCTCCGCCGGGCCGCCCCAAGGGGCTGACAGTCCCCTCGGGGGGCAGCGAACGGCGTGAGCGTGAGGGTCATATGATTTCAATGCTGCAGGTGTTCGGCGACGGGGCCCAGCGCCAGGGCCGGCACATAGGTCAGGGCGCCTACCAGCAGGATGGAGCCGATCAGCAGCACCACGAACAGCGGCCCGGTGGTCGGCATGGTGCCGGGGCCGGCCGCAAGGCGCGGCTTGGCGGCCAGCGAGCCGGCCAGGCCGAGGATGGCCACGATGGGCAGGTAGCGGCCCAGCCAGACGGCGATGCCCAGCAGGATGTTGTAGAAGGGCGTGTTGGCCGACAGGCCGGCGAAGGCGCTGCCGTTGTTGTTGGCCGCCGACGAGAAGGCGTAGAGGATCTCCGAGTAGCCGTGTATGCCCGGGTTGAGAATGCCCGCTCGGCCGGCGTCGGCCAGCACGGCCACCGCGGTGCCGGCCAGCACCAGGAAGGGCGTGGCCAGCAGCACGATGGACACCATCTTCATGTCGAAGGCGTCGATCTTCTTGCCCAGGTATTCGGGCGTGCGGCCTATCATCAGCCCGGCGATGAAGACGGCCAGGATGGCGAAGGCCAGCATGCCGTAGAGCCCCGAGCCCACGCCGCCGAAGATGATCTCGCCCAGCTGGATCAGCAGCATCGGCGATAGCCCGCCCATGGCCGTGAACGAGTCGTGCATGCCGTTGACCGCGCCGCACGAAGCCGCCGTGGTGATGGTGGCAAAGAGCGCGGTGGGGCCGATGCCGAAGCGCGCCTCCTTGCCTTCCATATTGCCGGCATCCGGCGCGATGCCGGCGTGCAGCAGGGCCGGGGACGGCTGATACTCGTAATGCGCGGTGACCAGTGCGAAGACGATGAACATCAGGGTCATCGTGGCCAGGATCACCACGCCCTGCCTGCGGCTGCCGGCCATTTCCCCGAAGCTGAAGCACAGCGCCGCGGGTATGGCGAAGATCGCCAGCATCTGCAGCAGGTTGGCCAGCGGCGTGGGGTTCTCGTAGGGATGCGCCGAGTTGGCGTTGAAGAAGCCCCCGCCGTTGGTGCCCAGCATCTTGATGGCCTCCTGCGAGGCGACGGGGCCCATGGCGATGCTCTGGGTCTGGGTGGCCTGGCTTTCCGCGACGGGTTTGCCCTGCGCGTCCAGCACGGGCTGGCCTTGCGCGTCGAGCTTGGGCGCGTCGTAGTTCAGCGTCTCGATGGTTTGCGCTTGCGCGTAGGGGGCGAAGTTCTGGATGGCGCCCTGGCCCACGAACACTAACGCCAGCACGAAGGACAGGGGCAGCAGCACGTACAGCGTGGCGCGCACCATGTCGACCCAGAAGTTGCCGATGGCGCGGGCGCTATGGCGGGTCAGGCCGCGGATCAGGGCGAACAGCACGGCAATGCCCAGCGCTGCCGAAAAGAAGTTCTGCACGGTCAGCGCCAGCATCTGCGTGAGATAGCTCATCGTCGATTCGCCGGCGTAGCCCTGCCAGTTGGTGTTGGTCACGAACGAGACGGCGGTGTTGAATGACGAATCGGGCGAGACGGCGCCCATGTCGGCCGGGTTGAGCGGCAGCAGGTTCTGCAGGCGCTGCAAGGCATAGACGGCCACGACGCCCAGCACGCTGAACAGCAGCCCGGCCAGGGCATAGCGCTTCCAGCCCATTTCGGCCTGGGGGTCCACGCCCGCGGCCCGGTAGAGGACGCGTTCGACGGGGCGGCCCCAGCCGGTCAGGCGGTATCGGCCGTTTTCCATGGCCTCCCGGATATACCGGCCCAGGAACGGGGCGATCGCCAGCAGGATCACGAGGAACACCGCCAGCAGTGCGAGAAAGCGGGTATCCATCAGAATTTCTCCGGCTTGAACAAGGCGATCAGCAAATACGCCAGCAGCAGGGCGGCGAGCAGGCCGCTGAGCCCATAAATGAAGGTCATGGCCGTTCTCCTTGCGAGAGGGCCGAGCAGAACACCGTCAGGCCCCAGACCAGGCCGGCCAGCGCGCCGAAAATGGCGAAATACAGCAAGTCCACGTTTTTCTCCCCCGGGGCATGCGCCCCTTCGTGTGCAGGCCCGGCGGCATTGACCGCCAGGGCCTGCGCAGATTACGGAGACGGGGGTAAAAACGGGATAAAGCCTGGGGCGGGCAGTATAAAAAGCGTGTAAAAACCCGGCTTTCGGGCGTGCCGCGCAGCGTCCTGCCAGGGCGCCGATTGATTGCACCAATTTGGTGCTTTATTGCGGGCCTCAGGAAAACCCTGTTTCTCGAGACTTGCCAGGATTTTGTCGAACCGATAGGCTTTGAAGGGGCCTAAGTCCTAAATAGGGTGGTTAGAGCCCTAAATTGCACCAATGTTGTGCAAATCATGGCCCAGAAAATGCATCAGACTAGGGCATTCCCCTAGTGTTATAAGCTCGTAACTGGTGCACAATTTGTTCCATGCACGGTGAGGAGACACAATAAGCCCAAAGGGCAAAACCGGCGGCACCGGTATATAAACGACATAACTAAAATAAAGCAGTACCAATAAAAACAAGAAAAGCGCGACGGCCGGCACGTATAACGTGTCGGCCGTTTTCGCATCCAGGAGGCATAAAAACAGGCCTTGGGGCCTGCCGCGCCGGCAGCTACCATGGCGGTTGCACATCAAGGCCAGCAAGAGCACAACAACATGTCATTGCCTGCCCCGCCCGTGCCGCCCGCGGCCGCTCGCGCCTATTGGCGCCGCAATCTGCGCTATATCGCGCTGCTGCTGGCCGTGTGGCTGTTGCTGACCCTGGCGCCGGCGCTGTTCACGGGCTGGCTGTCCTTCGACTTCATCGGCTGGCCGTTTCCCTTCTGGCTGGCGGCCTATGGCGCGCCGCTGGCCTATCTGTTCATCGTCGCGGTGTATGCCTGGCTGATGAGCCGCGCCGACCGCCCCGGGCGGGATCGCTGATGCAGTCCGCCCGCGGGCCGCGCGAGTTCAGCCTATGGCTGCGCCGCATCTACCTGCTCTATACCGCGGGGTTCTGCCTGCTGGTGGGCCTGCTCGCGCTGGCCGAAGTGGCGGGCCTGGCGCGCAACTGGATAGGCTATGTGTTCCTGATCATCACGGTCAGCCTGTATGCCAGCATCGGCATCCTTTGCCGCACCTCCGACCAGGTGGAGTACTACGTGGCGGGCCGGCGCGTGCCGGCTTTCTACAACGGCATGGCGACGGCGGCCGACTGGATGTCGGTGGCTTCCTTCATCGGCGTGGCGGGCACGCTCTATCTCACCGGCTACGGCGGCCTGGCCTATGTCATGGGGTGGACGGGCGGCTATGTGCTGGTGGCGCTGCTGCTGGCGCCGTACCTGCGCAAGTTCGGCCAGTACACCATTCCGGATTTTCTCGGCGCCCGGTTCGGCGGCAATGTGCCGCGGCTGGCGGGCGTCGCCTGCGCGGTGCTGTGCTCGTTCACGTATCTGGTGGCGCAGATCTACGGGGTGGGCATCATCACCACGCGGCTCACCGGCATCCCTTTCGAGCTGGGCATCTTCGTGGCGCTGGGCGGCATGCTGGTCTGTTCTTTCCTGGGCGGCATGCGCGCGGTGACCTGGACCCAGGTGGGGCAGTACATCATCCTGGTGATCGCCTACCTGGTGCCGGTGGTGTGGTTGTCGGTGAAGGACACCGGTTCGCCCATTCCGCAATTGTCGGCGGGGTCGGTGCTGCGCCAGGTCACCGAGAAAGAGCTGGATCTGCGCAACGATCCGGCCGAGCAGGCCGTGCGTCGCCTATGGCGCGCAAAGGCCCAGGAAATGACGCAGCGCCTGGAGGCCTTGCCCCAGTCCTGGGCGCAGGAAAAAGAACGCCTGCGCACCCGGCTGTCCGAGCGCATCGCGGCCGATGCGCCCATGGTCGAGGTACGCACGCTCGAGCGTGAACTGGCCGATTTCCCGGCCGATCCCGAGTCGGCGCGCGCGGCCTGGTCGCAAGCCAGGTCGGTGTACGAGGCGCGCGGTTCGCCGCCCGTGCCGCACGCCCAGTCTTTTCCCGGCGGCGATGCGGCCGAGAAGCGCAATATGCGCGTCAATTTCCTGGCGCTGGTGCTGTGCCTGATGCTGGGCACGGCGGGCATGCCGCACATCCTCACGCGGTCCTACACCACGCCGTCGGTGGGCGATGCGCGGCGCTCCGTTTTCTGGGCGCTGCTGTTCATCCTGCTGCTGTACTTCACGGCGCCGGCGCTGGCCCTGCTGGTGAAGTACGAGGTCTACACGCAGCTGGTGGGCAGTTCGTATGCCAGTTTGCCGGCCTGGGTTCATGCCTGGGGAACGGTCGATCCCAATTTGATGAACGTGATCGACATCAATCACGACGGCATCGTGCAGTTGGGCGAGATCGGCATCGGCGCCGACGTGGTCGTGCTGGCCATGCCCGAGATCGGCGGCCTGCCTTATGTGATTTCCGGCCTGGTGGCCGCGGGCGCTCTGGCGGCGGCGCTGTCGACCGCCGACGGCCTGTTGCTGACGCTGTCCAACTCCCTGTCGCACGACATGTTGTACCGCGTGGTGTCGCCGCGCATGCCGGCCGGCCGGCGGGTGATCGCATCCAAGGTATTGCTGCTGCTGGTGGCTTTCGCCGCGGCCTGGGTGGCGGCGAGAAAGCCCGCCGACATCCTCATCATGGTGTCGGCGGCCTTTTCGTTCGCGGCCTCGTCGTTCTTTCCGGTGCTGGTCATGGGGATGTTCTGGAAGCGCGCCAACAAGTGGGGGGCGACGCTGGGGATGGCGGTGGGGCCGGTGGTGACCTTCGCCTATATGGCGTATACCGACCCCTGGCTACGCGAGTGGGTGTTCGGCGTGCCGAGGACGGATCCGGTGAGCCTGTGGTGGGGAATACAGCCCATTTGCGCGGGGCTGTTCGGCGCGCCGGCGGCGTTCTTGACGATCGTGGCGGTGTCGCTGTTGACGCGCCGGCCGGATACGGCGACTGAGGCTTTGGTGGATTATTTGAGGGAGCCGGCGGAGTCGTAGTGACGGTATCAGACCTGCATCAAAACCAGCAGGGCCCCCGACCCGCCTTCGCGAGGGCTTGCCTCGGAAAACGCCAGCACGTCGGTTTTTTGCGCCAGCCAGGCGCGCGCCTTGTCCTTGAGCACGGGCGACATGCCTTCCGAGCCATAGCCCTTGCCGTGCACGATGCGCACGCACCGTATGCCTTGCGAGAGGCACTCGTCCAGGAATGAAATCACGGCATGGCGCGCTTGTTCGACGCGCAGGCCGTGCAGGTCGAGTTCGGCGCCTGCGCGCCAATGGCCTTGCTTGAGCTTGCGGGCCGTGTCGGGGGCGGCATCGGCGCGCACGTAGGCGGTGCCATTCTCGGAGAGCAGATGCGCTACGCCGCCGTCGGAAATGCCGGCATCGGCCCGGCCCGGTTTCTCGCCCAGGGCATGGGCGCGGCGTGCGGCCACGACCGGGTCGACGGGCAGGGCGGCAGGACGGCGCTCGACCAGGTTGTGCGCCTTGATGGGCGCGGCGCCCTGCATGGCTTTGCGGAAGGCGTCGACGTCGTGCGCCGGGGCGGCCTGCTCGCGCCGGGCGCGAGCCGCGGCGGCTTCGCGCTCGGCGCGCTCGCGTTCCTGCCGCGTCTGCTCGAATTCCTGGTGCAGCTTTTTCAGGTCGGCCAAGCCGCCTTTCGACTTACTACGCATCAATTTTCTCTGCTAGAAAGGCAGTTTTGCCGCCGGGCCGCCCCAAGGCAAAACAGCCCCCTCGGGGGGCAGCAAGCCGAAGGCGCGGCGTGGGGGCTTATCCTTCCGCCGGGCCGCCCAAAGGCAAAACAGCCCCCTCGGGGGGCAGCACCGAAGGCGCGGCGTGGGGGCTTATCCTTCCAGCCAGTGCTGCGCATCCAGCGCGGCCATGCAGCCGGTGGCGGCGCTGGTGATGGCCTGGCGGTAGACGTAGTCCTGCACATCGCCGGCGGCGAACACGCCGGGCACCGAGGTCAGGGTAGCCATGCCGTTGTGGCCGCTTTGCGTGACGATGTAGCCGTCCTTCATCTTGAGCTGGCCTTCGAAGAGGCCGGTATTGGGTTGGTGGCCGATGGCGATGAAGCAACCCATCACGTCCACGTCTTCGGTGGCGCCGGTTTGCAGGTTGCGGATGCGCGCGCCCGTGACGCCGCCATCGTCGCCCAGCACTTCATCGAGCACGCTGTGGAGCTTGAGCGCCATATTGCCGTTGGCGACCTTGTCCATCATGCGGTCGATGAGGATGGGCTCGGCGCGGAACTTGTCGCGGCGGTGGATCACGGTGACCTTGCGGCATAGATTGGACAGGTACAGGGCTTCCTCGACGGCCGTGTTGCCGCCGCCGACCACCACCACGTCCTTGTTGCGGTAGAAGAAGCCGTCGCAGGTGGCGCAGGCCGACACGCCTCGGCCCATGAAGGCCGATTCGCTTTCCAGGCCCAGGTACTTGGCCGAGGCGCCGGTGGCGATGATGAGCGCGTCGCAGGTGTACAGGTTGCCCGTGTCGCCGGTCAGCGTGAAGGGACGCTTGGACAGGTCCACCTTGTCGATGTGGTCGAACACCATTTCGGTTTCGAATCGCTCGGCGTGCTTCTGGAAGCGCTCCATCAGGTCGGGACCCTGCACGCCGTCGACGTCGGCGGGCCAATTGTCGACCTCGGTGGTGGTCATCAGCTGGCCTCCCTGGGCCAGGCCGGTGATCAGCATGGGCTTGAGATTGGCGC
>DASWPO010000023.1:0-15850 GCA_036404015.1 Bordetella sp.
TTCTTTTTCCAGCAGTTCCGCGGTGCGCAGCTGCACGGCAAAGCCCTGGCCCAGGTTCTGCGGGCGCTGGCCGGCGGGCAGGCGCTCGCCCGCCACGCCCGCCAGGCGGGCCTTGATGAGAAAGCGGGCGGCTGCGTCGCAGCCGGCATAGGGTTCGGTTTCGATACGGATGGTCATGAGAGGCGCCCTTCGACGGCAGAATGGCAAGGCGGCGCGCGGGCGCCTGTCTTGGCGGGGAAATCGAATCAATCCGGAAAATTTTAGATCACGGCCTTGCCTTGGATAACGATAGCTTCAGATGACGATGTCTTGCGAGGCGGCCGGGTCGCGTTCGAGCAGGCGGGCCAGTTTCTTGAGCGCGATGGTCAGCTGGGCGCGGTCGGGCACGCCGCCCAGCGACAGGCGCACGCTGTTGGGCGCCGGGCCGTCGACGCAGAAGGCATCCGAGGGCGTGATGCCGAAGCCCTCGTCGCGCGCCACGCGGGCCAGGGTGTGCGGCGTCCAGCGGGCCGGCAGGTCTTGCCAGACATGGATGCCGCCGGCCGGCACGCGTGCCGTGGCGGGCAGCCATTGCCGGGCCAGCGCCTGGCGCGCGCGCGCTTCGCCGCGCACGCCCTCGAGCAGCCGGGCGGCCGAGCCGTCCAGCATCCATTGCGTGGTCAGGCCCGTCATCAGCTGCGCCGACATCAGCACCACCGAACGCAGGGCGGCCAGGAAGCGCTCGTGCGCGCCGGCGTCGGGCAGCAGCGCATAGGCCGTGCGCAGGCCCGGGGTCAGGCATTTGGACAAGGTCGAGACGTAGTGGCTGCGTTCAGGCGCCAGTTGGGCCAGCGGCGGCGGCGCGTCGTCTTCCAGCAGCCAATAGGGGTCGTCTTCGATGATCTGCAGGTCCAGCGCCCGCGCCACCCGGACGATGTCGCGCCGCCGGCCTTCGGGCATGGTGCGCGTGGTGGGGTTGTGCAGGGTGGGGTTGAGGTAGAGCAGGCGGGCGCCGTGTTCGCGGCAGGCCCGCTCCAGCGCGTCGGGCAGCAGGCCGTCGGCATCGGCCTGGGCGGCCACGACGCGGCGGCCCAGCTGCGCGGCGGCCGAGCGCAGGCCGGGGTAGACCAACGGTTCGGTCACCAGGGCGTCGCCGATTCCGGTCTGCGACAGGATGAGCGCGGCCAGGGCCGATTGGGCGCCCGAGCAGACGGCGATGCGCTGCGGGTCGACCCGGCCGAGCATGGGCGCGAGCCAGGCGGCGCCGGCCTCGCGGCTGGCCGGGTCGCCGCCGCCCAGGTGGTAGGTCATGAGCATGCTGGCGTCGTGCCGGGCCAGCACCTCGTTCAAGCCGCGCTGGATCAGGGCGTCCAGGCTCACGCCCAGCGGCGGGGGCGGCAGGTTCATGCTGAGGTCGATCATGCGCGCCAGTTCGGCCCGGGGCTCGGCCACGAACGAGCCTTGCGCGCCGCGGGCCTGCAGCAGGCCGCGGTGGCGGGCCTCGGCGTAGCCGCGCGTGATGGTGGTGAGGTCCACCCCCAGGTGCTGGGCCAGCTGGCGCTGCGGCGGCAGGCGGTCGCCGGGGCGCAGGGCGCCGGCGCCGACCGCCTGGGCGATCTGGTCGGCGATCTGCAGGTAGTAGGGGCTGGCATCGGGCTCGAGCGCCCGCAGCCAGGGCGCCACGGCGTGCGGAGGAGAGGGCGGCTGGATCATGCGTTTGTCAACATGTATGGCTTGATGTACTATTTGTATGCATTCAATTTATACATTAATCCATACATAAAATCCATGTATGGATGGGCGGCGCAGGTCAGGGCGCCGCCACCGCCCGGCGCGGCGGACTTGCGTACAAGGTCTTCATCGTGGTCTATCGTCGATATTTCTCCGCATGGCGCCTGCTGGGCGCCATGCCGCTGTGGCTGCTGGCCGGCTGCAGCCAGATGGAATTGTTCACCCCCAAGGGCAGCATCGGGGAGCAGGAAAAGAACCTGATCCTCATCGCGTCGGGCCTGATGCTGCTGGTGGTGGTGCCGGTCATCCTGCTCACGCTGTTCTTCGCCTGGCGCTACCGGGCATCGAACCCGCGCGCCACCTACGCGCCCACCTGGGCGCACTCCACCCGCATCGAGGTGGTCGTCTGGACCATCCCCTGCATCATCGTGGCCATCCTGGCCGTGCTGATCTGGCGCACCACCCACGAGCTGGACCCGTACCAGCCCATCCAGGCCGAGGCGCCGCCCGTGCGGGTGCAGGTGGTGGCGCTGAACTGGAAGTGGCTGTTCATCTACCCCGACTACGGCGTGGCCTCGGTCAACCGGCTGGAACTGCCGGTGGACACGCCGGTGGCCTTCGACCTGACGGCCGAGTCGATGATGAATTCCTTCTTCATCCCCCAGCTGGGCAGCCAAGTGTATGCCATGGCAGGTATGCAGACAAAGCTGCACTTGCTGGCAAACACGGAAGGCACGTATGACGGGATGTCGGCCGCTTTCAGCGGGCCCGGCTTCTCGGACATGCACTTCGATGCGGTAGTGACCGGCCGGCCCGCCTTCGATGCCTGGGTCGCCCAGTCGCGCACCCGGTCGCCCGCGCTCACGGGCGATGTCTACCGGGCCCTGGCCCTGCCCAGCCACAAGAACCCGGTGGCTTCGTACTCGAACGTGGCACCCGGCCTGTTCGAGATGATCGTCACCCAATACATGCTGGGCACTTGCGCGCCCGGGGAGGCCCCGCCGGCCCCCGGCGCGCCGCGCATGTCCATGCCCATGTCCAGGCAAGACGGCGGCGAACGCGCCGCCATGGAGTAACCGCCATGTTCGGAAAGCTTTCCCTCGAAGTCATCCCCTATCACGAGCCCATCATCATGGGCACGCTGGCCGCGGTCATGCTCGGCGCGCTGCTGATCCTGGGCGCCATCACGTATTTCGGCAAGTGGACCTACCTGTGGCGCGAGTGGATCACCTCGGTCGACCACAAGAAGATCGGCGCGATGTACGTGATCCTGGCGCTGGTGATGCTGCTGCGCGGCTTCGCCGACGCCATCATGATGCGGGTCCAGCAGGCCGTCGCCTACGGCGGGGCCGAGGGCTACCTGCCGCCGCACCATTACGACCAGATCTTCACGGCGCACGGCGTGATCATGATCTTCTTCGTGGCCACGCCCTTCATCCTGGGCCTGATGAACGTCATCGTGCCCCTGCAGATCGGCGCGCGCGACGTGGCCTACCCCTTCATCAATTCGTTGGGCTTCTGGCTGTCGGTCATGGGCGCGGTGCTGGTGATGATGTCCATGTTCGTCGGCGACTTCGCCGCGACGGGCTGGGTGGCCTACCCGCCCCTGTCCGAGCTGGGGTACAGCCCCACGGCGGGGGTGGACTACTACATCTGGTCGCTGCAGATATCGGGGCTGGGCACCACGCTGTCGGGCATCAACTTCATCATCACCATCCTGCGCCTGCGCGCGCCGGGCATGACGCCGATGAAGATGCCGGTGTTCACCTGGACGGCGCTCATCACCAATATCCTGATCGTGGCGGTGTTCCCGGTGCTGACGGCCACGCTGGCGCTGCTGACGGCCGACCGCTATCTCGATATGCACTTCTTCACCAACGAGATGGGCGGCAACCCGATGATGTACATCAACCTCATCTGGGTCTGGGGCCATCCCGAGGTGTACATCCTGATCCTGCCGTGCTTCGGCGCGTTCTCGGAGATCATCTCGACCTTCTCGGGCAAGCCGCTGTTCGGCTACAAGTCGATGGTGTACGCCACCTCGTCGATCGGCGTGCTGTCGTTCTTCGTGTGGCTGCACCACTTCTTCACCATGGGGTCGGGGGCCAACGTCAATGCCTTCTTCGGCATCATGACCTCCATCATCTCGATCCCCACCGGGGTCAAGCTGTTCAACTGGCTGTTCACCATGTTCCGCGGACGGGTGCGCTACCACTCGGCCACGCTGTGGACCATCGGCTTCATGACGACCTTCGCCGTGGGCGGCATGACGGGCGTGCTGCTGGCCGTGCCGGGCGCCGACTTCGTGCTGCACAACAGCCTGTTCCTGGTGGCGCACTTTCACAACGTGATCATCGGCGGGGTGATCTTCGGCTGCCTGGCGGGGATGAACTTCTGGTTTCCCAAGGTGTTCGGCTTCAGGCTCAACGAGTTCTGGGGCAAGACGGCCTTCTGGCTCTGGCTGGTGGGCTTTCTGCTGGCCTTCATGCCGTTGTACATCCTGGGCTTCAAGGGCATGACGCGCCGCATGAACCACTACGACGTGCCCGGCTGGCACCCTTACCTGGTGGTGGCCCTGGCGGGCGCGGTGCTGATCGGCCTGGGCATCCTGGCCATCTTGATGCAGCTGGCCGTGAGCATCCGCGACCGCAAGCAGAACCTGGACCTCACCGGCGACCCCTGGGACGGCCGCAGCCTGGAATGGTCGACCGCGTCGCCGGCGCCGTTCTACAACTTCGCCCACGTGCCGCGCATCGATTCGCTCGAACAGTACTGGGACGACAAGCAGGCCGGCCGCGCCCACGCGCAGCCCGCGCGCTACGAAGACATCCACATGCCGCGCAATACCGGTTCGGGCTTCGTCATATCGGTGTTCGCGCTGGTGATGTGCTTCGCGCTGGTCTGGCACATCTGGTGGCTGGCCGCGATCGGCCTGGTCGGGGCGGTCGCCACCCTGATCGCGCGATCCTACGACCGCGACGCCGACTATTACGTCCCCGCGGCCGAAGTCGCGCGCATCGAAAACGCGCGCCATGCCCTGTTGAGCGAGGTGGCCTGATATGAGCCAAGTCACGACACTGCACCCGGCGGCGTCCCCGCGCGCCGGGCATCATGAGCACCATGAAGACGACGGATCCAGGACCACCTACGGTTTCTGGGTCTACCTGATGAGCGACTGCCTGATTTTCTCGGTGCTGTTCGCGACCTATGCCGTGCTGTCCGGCAACACGGCCGGCGGGCCCGACGGCCGCGCGCTGTTCGACCTGCCCTACATTTTCGTCGAGACCCTGCTGCTTTTGCTCAGCAGCTACACCTTCGGCCTGGCCGTGCTGGGGCAGGCCGCCGGCCGCGCCCGGGTGCTGGGCTGGCTGTTCGTCACTTTCCTGCTGGGGGCGGGCTTCATCGGCATGGAGGTCCATGAGTTCGGCGAGATCATCGGCCGCGTCGGCCCGCAAGGGTTCAGCGCCTTCCTGTCGGCCTACCTGACCCTGGTGGGCACCCACGGGGTGCACGTGACCTGCGGCCTGATCTGGCTGCTGGTCACGCTGCACCAGATCTGGCGCTACGGGCTCGACGGCATGGTGCGCCGCCGCCTGGCCTGCCTGAGCCTGTTCTGGCACTTCCTGGATCTGATCTGGATCTGCGTGTTCACCTTCGTCTATCTACGGGGAGCAATGTAATGGCCTCGATCTCGGGTCACGCCGCCGGTCGCGGCCGGCGCTATGCCACCGGTTTCATCCTGTCGCTGCTGTTGACGGTGCTGTCGTTCGGCGCCGCCACGCTGCGCGGGTTTTCCCACGACTCGATGCTGGGGCTGGTGGTGGTCCTGGCGGTGGTCCAGCTGCTGGTGCAGCTGGTTTATTTCCTGCATCTGGGCAGCGCCAAGGATGCGCGCGAGAACACCGTCGTCTTCACTTGCACGGCCATGCTCATCCTGATCATTGTCGCGGGGTCGCTATGGGTTATGCACAACGCCAATCTGAATATGATGCCGACCTCGATGTCGGTCGAGAGCGCGCGGACGCGGAACTGAACGTCGTTCCGACGCGCCCTTTCATCGGCATGCAGGCCTTGCGCATCGCCGCGGGGCTGTTGCGCACGCTGCGCCCGCAGGCGCAGGCGTACCTGCCGGCGGCCAGCAGCAAAGCGCAGCGCGCCCTGCTGGAGACGGCGGGTTTCGCGCTGAGCGGTTCGTTCTACCTGCCGGGGCAGCCGGCGAACGCGGCCTTTCCGGCGATGCTGGCGACGCTGTGCCGCATTCCGCCGTCCAGCGTGGTGATGATGCACACCTCGATACGCAAGGAGCCCGGCGGCTATACCCGCGAGCAGTGGTCCGTGCTGGCCGATGCCTGCAAGGCCATGCGGCACTTTCCCATTTTGGAGATCAGCAGCCGCGGCCTGTACCGCGCGGGCCGCGACAGCGCCGCCGTGCACGGCATGGTCGAGCGCGAGGCGCCGTTCATGCTGATGCACCTGGGCGTGGGGCGCATCGCCATTTCGGTTTGCGACAAGCTCTGACGTGCCTGGAAAAGCCATCCTGGCCAGGATGGCTTGCCCGAATCGGGATCGGCTTACACGTGCGTGGCCGGCACGGGGGCCAGCACTTCGTGCGGGTTCTTGGCGCGCTCGGGGGCCTTGTGCACCATGGTGTAGGCATAGTCCACGCCCATGCCGTAGGCGCCGGAATGCTCGCGCACGATGGCCATGACGGCGTCGTAGGTTTCCTTGCGGGCCCAGTCGCGCTGCCATTCGAGCAGCACCTGCTGCCAGGTCACGGGCACGACGCCGGCCTGGATCATGCGCTGCATGGCGTAGTCGTGGGCCTCCTTGGAAGTGCCGCCCGAGGCGTCGGCCACCATGTAGATCTCGTAGCCGCCCTGGTCCATCGCTTCCAGCGCGAAGCTGTTGTTGCACACTTCCGTCCACAGGCCGGCCACCACCACCTTCTTGCGGCCGTTGGCCTTCAGGCCGTCGCGCACCTTCTGGTCGTCCCAGGAGTCCATCGAGGTGCGCTCGAGCAGCTTCGCGTCGGGGAACACGTCGAGGATCTCGGGGTAGGTGTGGCCCGAGAAGCCTTCGGTCTCCACCGTGGTGATGAGGGTGGGGATGCTGAAGACCTTGGCGCCCTTGGCCAGGGCCACCACATTGTTCTTCAGGACCTGGCGGTCGATGGACTGCACGCCGAAAGCCATCTGCGGCTGGTGGTCGATGATGATGAACTGGCAGTTTTGCGGCGTCAGCAGCGTGAGTTTGGGATTCGACATGGTCATGCTCCAGTGAGGTGCGAGCCCCGCGACTTGGGGCCGGAGTTGCCAGCCTATGGCTGTACGGGTTTGCGGATTCGGGTCATGCCTCGCCGAGGGCCTTGCCTATGCGCCAGCGGCCCGGGCCGCACAGCGCGATGGTGATGAAGATGATCAGCAGCAGCCAGCCGAACTGGCCCTGCTCGAGGGACCAGCCGAAGTGCACGAAGAGCATGGCAATGGCCAGCACCACGATGATGGGCAGGCAGGCCAGCCGCGCATGCCAGCCCAGCGCGATGAAGACGGGGCAGACGACCTCGGCGAAGAGCGCCGCCCACAGGCTGAGATGCGGCCCCAGGCCGAAGGGGTCCTCGATCTGGGCGAGCTGGCCGGTGTAGTCCATGGCCTTGGGCAGCCCGTGCACGAAGAACAGCATCAAGGCGCCGGCGACGCGCAGGAACAGCAGCCCCAGGTCGGGGCTGGCGGGCAGGTTGCGGGGGTTGGCCATGGCGGACTCGGTCGGCTCAGAAGGCGAAGCAGCTGCAGCCCAGGGCGCCCCAGAAGCTGGTGTAGTCGGCCGCCGGCACCTTGGACGTGTAGGCCGCCACGTGGCCGTGGCCGTGCACATTGCAGGCGCCCGCGCAGGCGTGCGGCAGGGCGCGCAGCCTGGCGGCGTTCTGGGTGTCTTCGCTGGCCTGGAACAGGCGGTAGTGGCCCGGCACGGTCTTTACCGGCGACCAGTCCGGCAGCACCGGGATGGCCGGCGGCGACAGCTTGGTGAACTCCTGGTCGCCGTAGACGACCTTGCCGCCCACGACGGTCAGCACCGACTCGATGGCCTTGATGTCTTCCTCGGGCACGCTGAAGTAGTCGGACGTGAGCACGACCAGATCGGCGAACTGGCCGGCCTGGATGCGGCCTTTCCTGTCCTGTTCGCTGGAGAACCAGGCGCTGCCGGCCGTCCACAGTTCCAGGGCGACGTCGCGCGACAGGCGGCCTGAGGAGTCGACCATGCGCAGGCCGCCGATGGTGCTGCCCGAGACCAGCCAGAACAGCGCCGTCCAGGGGTTGTAGCTGGCCACGCGGGTGGCGTCGGTGCCGGCGCCCACCGGCACGCCCGCTGCCAGCATGCGGGCCACGGGCGGGGTGTGCCTGGCGGCCTCGGCGCCGTAGCGGTCGACGAAGAACTCGCCCTGGAAGGCCATGCGGTGCTGGATGGCGATGCCACCGCCCAGGGCCTTCACGCGATCGATATTGCGTGGGGTGATGGTCTCGGCGTGGTCGAAGATCCAGTGCAGGCCGTCGAAGGGGATGTCTGTGTTCACCTTCTCGAACACGTCCAGCATGCGGCTGATGGACTCGTCGTAGGTGGCGTGCAGGCGGAAGGGCCAGCGGTTGCTCACCAGGAGGCGCACCACCTTCTCGAGTTCGTCTTCCATGGTGTCCGGCAGGTCGGGGCGCGGCTCGAGGAAGTCCTCGAAGTCGGCCGCCGAGAACACCAGCATTTCGCCCGCGCCGTTGTGGCGCAGCATGTCGGTGCCGTCGCCCGGCTTGACCATGCTGGTCCATTTCTGGAAGTCGGCCAGTTCGCCGCCTTTGTTCTGCGTGAACAGATTGTAGGCGATGCGGATGGTGAGGTTGCCTTCGTCGGCCAGCTTCTGGATGACGGCGTAGTCGTCGGGATAGTTCTGGAAGCCGCCGCCCGCGTCGATGGTGCTGGTCACGCCCAGGCGGTTGAGCTCGCGCATGTATTGGCGGGTGGAGTTGGCCTGGTATTCGAGCGGCAGCTTGGGGCCCTTGGACAGCGCCGTGTACAGCAGGTTGGCGTTGGGGCGGGCGATCAGCATGCCGGTGGGGTTGCCCGCGGCATCGCGCTGGATTTCCGCGCCCGGCGGGTTGGGCGTGTCCTTGGTGTAGCCGACGGCGGCCAGCGCGGCGCGATTGAGCAAGGCGCGGTCGTACAGGTGCAGGATGAACACCGGCGTGTCGGGCGCGGCGGCGTTGATCTCGTCGAGCGTGGGCATGCGCTTCTCGACGAACTGGAACTGGTTCCAGCCGCCGACCACGCGCACCCATTGCGGCACGGGCGTGCGCGCGGCCTGCTCTTTGAGCATGCGCATGGCTTCGGCCAGCGAGGGCACGCCTTCCCAGCGCAGCTCCAGGTTGTAGTTCAGGCCGCCGCGGATCAGGTGCTCGTGCGAGTCGTTCAGGCCGGGGATGGCGGTGCGGCCCTTCAGGTCGATGACCTGGGTCTTGGCGTCGCGGTGCCGCATCACGTCCTGGGCGTCGCCGACCTCCAGGAACTTGCCGTCGGCGATGGCCACGGCTTCTGCGATGGGCTGGCTGCGATCCATGGTGTGGATGTGGCCGTTGGTCAGGATCAGGGATGCGCTCATGTCGGTCGTCCTGCAGGAAGAAGTGAACCGGCAGGCGCCATGCCGGCGCCTGGCCGGAAGGGAATTACGAGGCGGAGGAAGGCGTGTCCTTGTCGGACATCGCGGCAACCTTCTTGGGTTGGACGCCCGTGATCCTGGGCACGCATTCGTGGTGCAGCCAGCTCACCGAGACGGGCTCGCCGTGCATGAGCCGCTTGGCCATGGGCACGACCTGTTCGCCGATCAGCATGCCCAGCAGACCCACCAGGGCAATGGCCGGCGGCGCCGGGGAGCGCACGTTGAGCAGGCCATAGATGATGCCGACGAGTATGCCTACAGCCAGGGAGATGAGGTAAGTCATGGCGATTTCCTTGAGCATGGCGGGCGCGCCGCAATTGCCACTATGAGCCATCGCCGAGACGGCAAGATAGGATTTGCGTGCCGTCGTTTTGGTATATCCGTGCCCGTCGCGGGCGGCGGACTGCGCGCCTAGTGGCGCAAGGCGTCGCGCCAGGCGCGCGGGCTCATGCCCGTCAGCTTGGTGAAGACGCGGGTGAAATGGCTCTGGTCGGTGAAGCCGCATTCGACGGCGATGCAGATCAGGGCGGCATCGCTGTTTCTGAGCATGTGCTTGGCGCGCTTGATGCGTTCGTGGCGCATCCATTCGAAGGGCGCCATGCCGGTGCTTTTCTTGAAGGTGCGGGCGAAATGGCTGCGCGACATGCTGCAGGCCTGCGCCACGTCTTCGAGCGTCACTTCCTGGGTCAGGCGGCTGGCCATGTATTCCTTGGCGCGGCGCTCCTGCCAGGGTTGCATGGTGGTCGCGGCGGGGGCTTCGTCGTCGTGGCCATAGTGGCGCATCACGTGCGAGGCCAGGGCCAGCATGACGTGTTCCACGAACATGGCATCGGCCTGGGCCGGCTGGTGCAGCGCGGGCAGCAGGGCCTGCACGAGGTTGTGGGCCACCGGGTCGGAGGACTGCTGTACGTGCCTGAGCTGACCGAGGCGTTTGTCCATGATTTCCTCCGAGAGGGCTTCCAGTTGGCTGCGGCTCAGCACGGCGCGGATATTGTCGTAGGGCGACAGGTGCTGGCAGGTGTAGCGGTCGTTCAGATCGGTGACCGCCAGGGTTCTTTGCCTGTGTCCGCCAGAATAGACGAGGCGCCCCGCTTGCCACAGCCGATGTGAAACAAAATCTTGCAGCTGGATGATGATGGCGTGGGCGTCGTCCTGCGGGACGTCGACCAGGCCGCCATGCGCCTGGCCGGTCGCCCGCATGAGGGTGAACAGCGGCGTCTTCAGGGTGACGATACGCGGTGCGTGCGAGGGCTGGGGCGTATCGGCGGCATGCGGGGGCATCGGGCACCTCGAAGGGCATACACATCGGCCATGGGGCAGGGAACCACAGGCCGATTATAGGGAGGGGTTGCTTCAGGGACATGCCCGTCAGCAAACAAGCCGTCAGGCGCCCAGGAACTGGCTCGGCCTGCGCAACGCCGGGTCGAAGGGGTTGATCTGCGCGCCGATGGCCGCGGCTTCCTTGCGCAGGACTTCCACCAGGAAAGGCAGGCGTTCCGGGCTGATGCGCTCGGATGGCGCCGCCATGCTCAGGGCGGCGATCGTCTGGCCGTTGCCGTCCTGGATGGGGACGCCGAGCCCGGTGGTGCCGGGGTACAGCGAGGGGCCCGAGCTCATGACGTAGTGGTTTTGCAGGCAGTCGCGGACCTGCATGCGCAGGGTGATTTCATCGAAGACGCCCAGGTGGTGCAGCCGCGGCACATTGAAGCGGATGATTTCTTCGCGCTCGGCCTCGGGCAGGCCGGCCAGCAGGATGATCCCGGCCTGGCCCAGGCCCAGGGGCACGCGCCCGCCGATATCCCCGGTATGCGAACGCACGGGGAAGGGGCCGTCGATGCGGTCCAGGCAAATGGCGTCAAAGCCATGGCGCACCAGCAGGAACAGGGTGTCGTGCAGCATGCCCGACAGGCGCAGCATGGCCGGCCGGCACAGGCCGCGCAAGGTGGAGTGCTGCGCGCCGGCCATGGCCGCCAGCGAGAACCAGCCCACGCTGAGCTGGTAGGTCTTGCTCGAGCCGGCCTGCTGGACCATGTCTTCCTGGATGAGCGACTGCAGGACGCGGTGGGCGGTGGCCTGCGACTGGCCGGCCCGGCCGGCGATATCGGTCAGGCGCATGGGCTGCCCCTTGGCCGCGGCCAGGATGCGCAGGATGGAAAAGGCGCGCTGCAGCACGCCGGTGCTGGCGGCCGCGTCGTCGGAAAGGTTGCGTGGCATAGGGTTCTTCGGGATCTGGCTGGGGAAATACTAAAAATAAAACCATCATCAAGCAATTATATTTTCACTTGATGGAATTTTATTAAAATAAATTCCTTTAAATGGAATGCCCGTATTGACCGTCGTCGAAGCCGGTTCCTACACTGCCTGCAAATAAAAGGGCGTGGGCTTACGGGCCCGCCCCGGCAAGCCGCAAGGCGATTCGAGGCGGAAATGGCTTTTCTTCGACTGGAGCAAGTCTCCAAGTACTACGGCGACCTGTGCGTGGTTTCCGGGTTCGACCTGGCGGTGGAACAGGGGGAGTTCGTCTCCCTGCTGGGCCCGTCGGGCTGCGGCAAGACGACCACCCTGCAGATGATCGCGGGCTTCGCCGAGGTGACGCGCGGCCGCATCTTCCTCGACGGGCGCGACATCACCCATGCCAAGCCCAACACGCGCGGCCTGGGCATCGTCTTCCAGAGCTATGCCTTGTTTCCGCACCTGACGGTCGCCGACAACGTGGCCTTCGGCCTGGCCATGCGCAAAGTGGCGCGCGCCGAGCGCGCCGGACGCGTGGCCGAGGCGCTGGCCATGGTCAAGCTCGGCGCCTACGGCGAGCGCTACCCCCGCGAATTGTCGGGCGGACAGCGGCAGCGGGTCGCCCTGGCGCGCGCGCTGGTCATCCGTCCGCCCGTGCTGCTGCTCGACGAACCCTTGTCCAATCTGGACGCCAAGCTGCGCGAAGACATGCAGTTCGAATTGCGCAACATCCAGCGCCAGCTGGGCACCACCACCATCATGGTCACGCACGACCAGTCCGAGGCCCTGTCGATCAGCGACCGCGTGGTGGTCATGCAGGCCGGGCGCACGACCCAGATCGACGAGCCCTACCGCATGTACGAGCACCCCGACAACGAGTTCATCTCGCGCTTCGTGGGCAAGACCAACCTGATGCAGGGCGTGGTGGCGCGGGCCGGCGACAAGGCGGAGATCCGCTGCCAGTCGCAGGGCCTGCTGGTCGACGGCCGGGGCCTGAGCACGGGCGAGCTCGTGACGGTTTCCCTGCGTCCCGAAAAGCTCATGCCCGTGGCGGCGGGGCAGGGCAAATTGCCGGGCACGGTCCAGGCGCGCTACTTCCTGGGCAGCCAGTGGCTGTACGAAGTGGACACCGCGCTGGGCGTGCTGACCGTGCTGGCGCCCAACGACGGCCGGCAGCGGCTCTATGGCGACGGCGACGCGCTGGGCCTGGATTGGGTCGACGACGTGGTGCGCGTGGTGCCGGCGCAGGAGCAGGCCTGACATGGCGCGCGCCGCCCAGTCCCGCCAGGCGCCGGTCGCGGCGCAGGTGCCGCGGCGCGACAGCCTGCCGGCCATGCTCGGGTCCTTGCCCGTCCTGCTCCTGTTCGTGGCCCTGGTCGTCGTGCCGCTGCTGATGACGCTGGCGCTGTCGTTCAGCCGCTTCGACTACAACACCGGCATCCAGCCCGGCCACACGCTGGCCTACTACACCACGGTGCTGACGGACAGTTATTTCCTGGGCATTTTCTGGCGCACGCTGTGGATCTCCGCGCTGACCACCTTGATCTGCGCGGCGATCGGCGCGCCCGAGGCCTATATCCTCAGCCGCATGAAGAAGCCCTGGCGCTCCGTCTTCCTGCTGGTGGTGCTGTCGCCCTTGCTGATCTCCCTGGTGGTGCGCGCCTTCGGGTGGAGCCTGCTGCTCGGGCCGGCCGGGCCCATCGGGCAGGTCGCCGCCGCGCTGGGCCTGGGACGATTGCTGTACACGCCCGGAGCCATCATCGTGGGCCTGGTGCACGTGATGCTGCCCTTCATGATCATCCCGGTCTGGACCTCGCTGCAGAAGCTCGACCCCAGCATCGAGCACGCGGCGCTGTCGCTCAATGCCTCGCGCTGGCAGACCCTGGCGCGCGTGGTGATGCCGCAGGCGGTGCCCGGCATGCTGTCGGGCAGCCTGATCGTGTTCGGCCTGAGCGCGAGTTCGTTCGCCATTCCGGCCCTGCTGGGCGGGCGGCGGCTGAAGATGGCCGCCACGGTGGTCTACGACCAATTCCTCACCGACCTGAACTGGCCGCAGGGCGCCGCCATCGCCATGCTGCTGCTGGTGGCCAACATCATCATCATGACGACGTACAACCGGGTGCTCGAGCGCTCGTACCGTCGCAGCCTGGGCTGAACCCTCATGCAGAAAAACAGTGTCGCCGCGCTGGTGTTCAATGCCCTGGTCGTGGCCTTCATCCTGGCGCCGCTGGCCATCGTCTGCTGGGTGGCCTTCACGCCGGCCTCCACCTTGACGCTGCCCTACTCGGATTTCTCGCTGCGCTGGTTCAAGGCGGTGTTCGCCGATGACGAATTCATGCAGGCCTTTCGCAACAGCCTGTGGGCGGCCTTCCTGTCGGCGTCGATCGCCAGCCTGCTGTCGGTGCCGGCCGCCGTGGCCATCTCGCGCCATGCCTTCCCGGGCCGCGATGCGCTCGGCGGCCTCCTGCTGTCGCCGCTGATGATCCCGCACCTGGTGCTGGGCGTGGCGCTGCTGCGGTTCTTCGCCGCCATGCAGGTGGCCGGCAGCTTCCCGCTGCTGGTGGCGGGGCACGTCATCGTCATCACGCCCTATGTCATGCGCCTGGTGCTGGGGGCGCTGGTGGGCTTCGACCGCTCCATCGAGCATGCCGCCCTGTCGCTGGGCGCGAGCCGGCCCGCGGTGTTCCTGAAGGTCACGCTGCCCCTGATCCTGCCCGGCGTGGCGGGCGGCTGGCTGCTGGCCTTCATCAGCAGCTTCGACGAACTGACGCTGTCCGTGTTCATCACCTCGCCGACCACCGTGACGCTGCCGGTGCGCATGTACATGTACGCCACCGAATCCATCGACCCCATGATGGCCGCCGTGTCGGCGCTGGTCGTTGCCCTGACGGCCTTGACCATGGTGGTGCTGGACCGGCTCTACGGACTGGACCGCATCCTGGTGGGCGAGCGCTGAGCGGGCGCGGATCATGATGCAACGAAGGAAGTCTTTCCGATGGCGATATTGAAGCGGGTGGCGGAAACCGGCCGCGCGCGCGTGGCGTTTTTCATCGACGGCCGGCCGGCCGAAGCCCTGGCGGGCGATACGGTGCTGACAGCCCTGCTGACGCAGGGCGAGCGCCTGCGCCTGTCCGAGTTCGGCGGCGGCCCGCGGGCGGGCTTCTGCATGATGGGCGCCTGCCAGGACTGCTGGGTGCGGCAGGAGGACGGCGCCCGCATGCGCGCGTGCTCGACCTTCGTGCAGGCCGGCATGCGGCTGCTGACGGCGGGGGATGCGGCATGAGCGCGTCCGCCCGGCCGCCCGAAGGACGCGCTCCCTCCCAGGGGGAGGATGTCGCGCAGCGACAGGAGGGCCGTTCCGCTTCCCGGGTCGTCATCGTGGGGGCGGGGCCGGCCGGCATCCGCGCGGCGCAGGCGCTGGCCGAGGCCGGCGTGCGGCCGCTGGTGATCGACGAGGCCGAGCGCCCGGGCGGGCAGATCTACCGCCAGCCGCCGCCAGGCTTCGTGCGCCCGAAGGCAGCGCTGTACGGTTTCGAACACCGCAAGGCCGACCGCCTGCATCGCGCCATGCAGGCGCTGGACGGCCGCATCGATTACCTGCCGGGCGCGCTGGCCTGGAACGGCACCGCGGGCATGCTCGACGTGATGCAGGCCGGCCGCAACCGCGGCGAGCCTTATAGCCATCTCATCCTGGCGACGGGCGCGACCGATCGGGTGCTGCCTTTCCCGGGCTGGACCACGCCGGGCGTCTATACCCTGGGGGGCGCGCAGGTCGCGCTCAAATTCCAGGGCTGCACGGTCGGCGCCACGGTGGCTTTCCTGGGAACCGGGCCGCTCCTGTACCTGGTGGCGTATCAATATGCCCGCGCCGGCGCCCGGGTGGCCGCGGTGCTGGATACGGCCGGCGCGGCCGACCATCGGGCCGGCTTGCCGGGCCTGCTGCGCTCGCCCGGGCTGCTGGCCAAGGGCCTGTATTACCTGGCCTGGCTGCGCGCCCACGGCGTGCCGGTGCACACGGGCGTGCGCCCGGTGGCCGCGCAGGGCGCGGCGCGCGTGACGAGCCTGGTCTGCCGGGACGCGGCGGGGCGCGCCATGCAGATCGAATGCGATGCCGTGGCCTTTGGCCTGGGCCTGCGTTCGGAAACCCAGCTGGCCAGCCTGCTGGGCTGCCAGTTCGGCTACAGCGAGCAGGACCGCAACTGGTTGCCGCAG
>DASWPO010000024.1:0-8850 GCA_036404015.1 Bordetella sp.
CGCAGCGTGTCGTTCGAGTTCCGCCTGCGCGCCAGCACCGAGCACAACCCGCGCTGGATGCTGGGTTTCTGGCTGGGGTCGCTGCTGACCGCGCTGGGGCAGGGCGCGGCGCTGGGCCGCATCGCCACGGACTACCAGATGGACGTGGGCTATGTGGGCTTCGCCGCGTTCGTGGGCCTGTGCGCGGTGGCGGCCTATGCCCTGCTGGGCGCCTGCTGGCTGGTGATGCGGGTCGAGGGCGAGCTGCAGCGCCGCGCGATCAACTGGGCACGCCACACGGTGCGCTGGACGGCCGTGGGCATGGTGGCGATCGCGGTGACGCTGGGGCTGGCGAACTCGGGGGTGTTCTCCAAGTGGAGCGACGTGGATCATCTCGGGTTCACGGCGTCGCTGTGGGTGGTGATGCTGGCGTGCTTCGTGGGCCTGGAGGTCGCGCTGGCCAGGCTGGCGTCCAAGCCCGACCAGTCGCGCAGTTGGCTGCCGTTCGTCTTGTGCGTGCTGCTGTACGTGCTGATGCTGGGCGGCCTGGCCTACAGCTTCTTCCCGTACCTGGTGCTCGATGACATGACGCTGTGGGACAGCGCGGGGTCGGTGGCCTCGATGCGCATGGCCCTGGCCGGCGTGATCGTCGGCGTGCCGGTGGTGCTGGTGTTCAACGTGCTGGCCTACCGCACGGTGTTCGGCAAGGCGCGCGGGTAGCCGCCGCCGGTCCTAGGCTTGCGTCAAGGGCAGCTTGATGCGCACCAGCAATCCGCCGCCTTCGGCATCGAGGAGTTCCAGCGTGCCGTGATGCGCGAGGGCGATGGCTTCGGCCAGGGCCAGGCCCAGGCCGACGTTGCCGGAGCGGGTGCGGGCATCGTCCAGGCGGGCAAAGGGGCGCAAGGCTTCCTGGCGGCGGTCGGTCGGAATGCCGGGGCCGTGGTCGGAGACGTCGAGCACGGCCTGGTTGTCTTCCTGGTGCAGAACCACGTCGATGGGCGCGGCGCCGTGGTGCAGGGAATTGCCGATCAGATTGTCGAGCAGGCGGCCCAGGGCGACGGCATCGCCATTGATGCTCATGGCGGCATCTTCCGGCTCGGCCAGGGTGATGTCGGTGCCGGCATCGCGCCAGGCGTGCACGCGCTCGGCCAGCCACTCGGGCAGCGAGAGCGGCGCGTAGTTGTAGCCGGCCGGGTCGGTGCCGCGCACGAAGCCGATGAACTGGTCGACCATGTGCTGCATGTCCTGCAGGTCCTTGCGCAGGCCTTCCTTCATGGCCGAGTCGTCGGCCATCTCGATGCGCAGCCACATGCGCGACAGCGGGCCCTTGAGGTCGTGCGGCAGGCCCGAGAGCAGCGTGCGGCGCACCGAGTCGGATTCGGCCAGGGCGTCGAGCATGGCGTTGAAGCGCTCGCCCACCACGCGGATCTCATGCGGGCCGGCCGGTTCGACGCGCTGCGGCTGGCCGGCGGCCAGCCGGTCCGCGGCCTCGGCCAGGCGGGTCATGGGCCGGGTGATGTGCCAGGAGAAGCCCACCGACAGGACCAGCACCAGCCCCATGCCGCCGAGCCAGAAGGCGATCAGGGGCGTGGAAAACGTGGGGTTCAGGCGCTCGATGGGAATGACCAGCCACTCGCGCAATTGCGGCATGTCTTCGAAGGTGGGGTCGGGCGCCAGCGAGATGAAGACCTCGGGCGCCGGGCCGCGCGACAGCGCCACGCGCGTGCCGTCGTTCAGGCGCTGGTTGAGCTCGCGCACCGGGCTGCGCATGGTCTCGCGGACATCGTCGAATTCGGGCGGCGGCGGAGGCGGCTCGTGTTCGTGCCAGCGGCGGTCCCAGCGCCGCTGCAGGCGGGCATCCGGCGGCAGCACGCGCGACCACATATGCCATTGGCCCTGCGAGGCCACGCGCACGAAATCGGCGCGATCCTCGGCGGGGATCTGCGCGAGGGCGGCGCGCAGGGTGCGGATGGTGGTGACCACGTAGTCGATGGCCACTTCATCTAGGAATTTGTCGCGCAGGTAGGAAACGGCGGTGAGCGTGGAGGCCTGGGCCAGCAGCACGGCCCCCAGCACCAGCAGGATGAGGCGCGCGCGCAGCGAACGCGGTACGAAGTAACGCAGGAACCGCATCAGGGCGAGAACCGGTAGCCGATGCCCCAGACGGTTTGGATCCAGCGAGGTTGCTTGGGGTCGTCTTCGATGGCGCGACGCAGGCGCAGGATGGCGATGTCGATGGCGCGGTCGTTGCGCTCGCCGTCGTCGTCGCGCGCCAGGGCCAGCAGGCGTTCGCGCGACAGGGGCTTGCCGGCATTCTTGACCAGGGCTTCGAGCAGGTTGATCTCGCCGCCGGTGAGCTTGACCTGGATGTCGTCGCGCATGAGCTGGCGGGTGGCCGGGTCGAACACGAAGGGGCCGAAGGAAACGGGGGCGTCCTTGGTGAGCGCCGAGGGGCCGCGCTTGCGGCGCAGCACGGCCTCGATGCGGGCCAGCAGTTCGCGCGGGTCGAAGGGCTTGCCCAGGTAGTCGTCGGCGCCGGCTTCCAGGCCGATGATGCGGTCGACGGCTTCGTCGCGCGCGGTCAGCAGGATGACGGGGATGTCCTCGCCCTGTTCGCGCAGCCGGCGGCAGGCGTCGGCGCCGTCGCCGCCGGGCAGCATGCGGTCGAGCACCAGCAAATCGGGGGCATAGCGGGTGATGCGGGCGGACAGGTCGCTGGCGTCCGGGGCGAGCAGGGTGTCGTAGCCGTGCCGGTTGAGGTAATCGGCCAGCAATTGGCGCAGGGCCGGGTCGTCGTCGACGACCAGCAGCTTGGTGTGGGTGGGATCCATACCTGGATAGTGCCGTGGGTGGGGGGTTAGGGCAAGGGCGGGGAAATCGTCTGAAAACTATTACTGGCCTTATGGTGGAGAGATCGGGGGCGAATTTGGGTTCTTTAGCCGCCGCGGCTGCCCTGCGGAATTCCGATGCTCGCCCCCACTGGGGGCTGTGCTTCGGATTCCTCCGGGGTCCTCGGCTCTCGATTGGGCAAATTTGTCGCGCCCTGTGAACGGGGCACGGCCGGGGCAGTAAAATCGCGCCACTATGCATTGTGTCCCCTTTCATGTCTGACCCGCGCGCCCTCGACGTTCTGCGGCGCGTCTTCGGTTACGAATCCTTCCGCGGCGAACAGCAGGCCATCGTCGACCACGTCATCGGCGGCGGCGACGCCCTGGTGCTCATGCCCACGGGGGGCGGCAAGTCGCTCTGCTACCAGGTGCCCTCGCTGGTGCGCGAGGGCACGGGGGTGGTGGTGTCGCCGCTCATCGCCCTGATGCAGGACCAGGTCGATGCGCTCACCGAGCTGGGCGTGCGCGCGGCCTTCCTGAATTCCACCCAGGACTGGCAGCAGGTGCGCGAGGTGGAGCAGGCCTTCGTCAATGGCGAGCTGGACCTGCTCTACGTGGCGCCCGAGCGGCTCATGACCGATCGCTGCCTGCAATTGCTCGAGCGCGGGCGCATTGCGCTCTTCGCCATCGACGAGGCGCACTGCGTGTCGCAATGGGGGCACGACTTCCGGCCCGAATACCTGCAGCTGTCCATGCTGCACGAGCGCTGGCCCGACGTGCCGCGCATCGCGCTGACGGCCACGGCCACCGCCATGACGCGCGCCGAGATCGCGCAGCGCCTGGCGCTGGATACCGCGCACCATTTCGTGGCGAGCTTCGACCGGCCCAATATCCGCTACCGCATCGTCGAGAAGAACGAGGTCCGGCGCCAGTTGCTGGACCTGATCCGCAGCGAGCACGCGGGCGACTCGGGCGTGGTGTATGGCCTGTCGCGCAACCGGGTCGAGGAAACGGCGAACTTTCTCTGCGAGCATGGCATCAACGCCTTGCCCTACCATGCGGGGCTGAGCGCCGCGGTGCGCGCCTCGAACCAGTCGCGCTTCCTGCGCGAAGACGGCATCGTCATGGTGGCCACCATCGCTTTCGGCATGGGCATCGACAAGCCGGACGTGCGCTTCGTGGCGCACATCGACCTGCCCAAGTCGGTGGAGGGCTATTACCAGGAAACCGGCCGGGCCGGACGCGACGGCCTGCCGGCCACGGCCTGGCTGGCCTATGGCCTGCAGGACGTGGTGCAGCAGCGCCGCATGATCGACGAGTCGCCGGGCGACGAGGTGTTTCGCCGCCGCCTGGGCCAGAACCTGGACGCCATGCTGGGCCTGTGCGAGACGGTGCAATGCCGCCGCGTGCGCCTGCTGGCGTATTTCGGGCAGACGATCACGGCCTGCGGCAATTGCGATGTGTGCCTGGAGCCGCCCGAGGCCTGGGACGGCACGGTGGCGGCGCAGAAGGTGCTGTCGGCGGTGTATCGCCTGCAACAGCGCGGCCAGCGCTACGGCGCCGGGCATTTGATCGACATCCTGCGCGGCAAGAGCACCGACCGCACGCGGCAGAACGACCACGAGTCGCTGAGCGTGTTCGGCGTGGGCAAGGACTTGTCCGAGCAGACCTGGCGCGGCGTGCTGCGGCAGTTGCTGGCGCAGGGCCTGCTGATGGTCGACGGCGAGGGCTACGGCACGTTTGCCCTGACCGAAGCCAGCCGGGAAGTGCTCAAGGGCGAGCGCAAAATCATGCTGCGCCGCGACCTGGAGAAAAAGGAAAAGGCGCCGCGCGGCGGCACGCGCGCCAGGGCGCCGGTGGTCGACCTGCCGGCCGAGGCCGTGCCGCTGTTCGAAACCCTGCGCGCCTGGCGCGGCGAGGTGGCCAAGAACCACGGCGTGCCGGCCTATGTGATCTTCCACGATGCCACGCTGCGCGAGATCGCCATGGCGCGGCCGGCGTCGCTGGACGTGCTGGGGCACATCAGTGGGGTGGGCGCGCGCAAGCTGGAAGCCTATGGGGAAGAAATCCTGCGCTGTCTCCAGGCAGGTTGAAAGCATGTCGCCGTGCCTAGGCGTTCACGTCTTGTTTCAATCGTAAGGTATACAATTTTTAGGAGAAATCCCTAAAACAGGCGGGATTCGGGGAAATCCTGGGTGCTCGGATGCCAAATAAAGACCTATCATTGGATACAGTATTCAATTCCAATCGTAGATTCCTTCGCTCCGAGGTCTTTGCCCATGTTCGCTTTTCCCCGCATTCCGCGGCGCGCGCAGCTCGCCGCACGCATCTCCAGGCGCCTGTCCAGGCAGGCGGTCGCGGCGGCCTGCCTGGGCGGCAGCCTGCTGGCGGTCTGCCAGCCTGGCCTGGCCCAGGCGGCCCAGCCTCTGGTGAAGGTCCGTTACGAAGAGGTGGTGCGCTCCGTGCTCTACCTGCCCATGTACGTGGCCCTGCACCGGAATCTGTTCAAGGAAGCGGGCCTGGATGTCGGCATGAAAACCTCGCAAGGCACGGACAAGGGCATGGCGGCCCTGCTGTCCGGCAGCGCCGATATCGTCCTGATCGGCCCCGAGGCCTCGGTCTACGTCGCCGGCAGCGAGTCGCCGGTCAAGCCCAGGATTTTCGCCGGCCTGACCGCCACCGACGGTTTCCTGCTGATGTCGCGCGAGCCCGCGCCGGCCGGCGGTTTCGACTGGTCCAGGCTCAAGGGCAAGAACATCATGTCCTTCCGTCCCGGGTCCAATCCCGATGTGTTCCTGGAGACGGCCTTGCGCAAGCATGGCCTGGACCCGAAGCAGGACGTGAAACTGGTCAACAATATCGGCCCGGCCGCGCGCATGGGCGCCTGGCTGGCCGGCCAGAACGACTACGCCACCTTTCTGGAGCCCGAGGCCGGCGCGCTGGAAAAAGACGGCAAGGGCTACGTGCTGGCCTCCGTCGGGGCCGAGGCCGGCCCGGTGGACTACACGGTCTTCACGACGACCGACACCTATATCCGGCAGCATCCCGAGGTGCTGAAGGCGTGGACGCAGGTCATCGCGCAGGCCGATCGCATCGTGCAGAGCGCGCCGGCCGATCAACTGGCCGCCGATGTGGCCGAATTCTTCCCCGGCATCACCCAGCCGGAACTGGCTCACGCCATTGAGCGCTACCGGACCTACCACCTGTGGAAGGCGACGCCGGCGGTCACTGCGCAAGCCATCGAGACGCTGCAGGACATGCTGGTGACCAGCGGCGTGCTCGAGCCGGGCAAGCGCGTGCCCTACGACCAACTGGTGGTGGGCGACTTCACGGCGCAGGTGCAATGATGCGCGACGACGCGCGCATCGAGGTGCGCAATGTCTCGCTGCGCTATTTCACGCAGCAGGGCGAAACCCTGGCGCTGGACGATATCTCGCTGTCGATCGCGCCGGGCGAGTTCGTCAGCATCATCGGCCAGTCGGGTTGCGGCAAGAGCACGCTGCTTTCGCTGATCGCCGGCATCATGCCGCCTTCTTCCGGCAGCGTGCGGGTCGACGGCAGGCCGGTGGACGGCCCGACGCCGCGCGTCGGCTACATGCTGCAGCAGGACTATCTGTATGAATGGCGCAGCATCCTGGACAACGCCCTGCTGGGCGCCCAGATCCAGAAGCGGGACATGCGCCAGGCCCGGGAGCGGGCGGTGCGCCTGCTGCAGAAATGCGGCATGGGGGACTTTCTGCACCATTACCCGCGCCAGCTCTCCGGCGGCATGCGCCAGCGCGTGGCGCTGGCCAGGACGCTGGCGACCGATCCGGACGTGGTGCTGCTCGACGAGCCTTTTTCCGCGCTGGATTCCCAAACCCGCCTGGCTATCGCCGATGAGGTGGTGGACGTGCTGCGCGAGGCAGGCAAATCCGTGGTGCTGGTGACGCACGACATCGGCGAAGCGATTTCCATGACCGACCGGGTCGTCGTGCTGTCGCGCCGGCCTGGCCGCATCAAGTCGCAGCACCGCATGGATTTTCCCAGCCTGGGCCGCCGGCCCAAGCCTTTCGAGGCACGCGCGCTGCCCGAGTTCAATTCGTACTTCTCTTCCCTCTGGGAAGAGCTGGACGTCCATGTCGAGGGTTGAGGCGATGCGTACCGAGATCCATGCTGCTTCCGCCGCGGCCGCGGGCCGGACCGCGGCCAGGCCCGCCATCAGCCGGGACTACGCCAGGTGGCAGCAGCGGCAGCGCCGCCGCCGCGCCGGCGTGCTGATCGCCAGGCTGCTGCTGCTGGCGCTGTTCTTCGGCCTGTGGGAACTGCTGGCGCGCATGCAGTGGGTCAATCCCCTGCTGACCAGCTATCCCAGCGCCTTGTGGCCGACCTTTCTGCAATTGATGCGGGAGGGGCATCTGCTGGTGCACACCTGGGCCACGCTGCGCGCCACGCTGGTGGGTTTCGTCCTGAGCATGGTGCTGGGCGTGGTCATTGCCGCCGGGCTGTGGTGGTCGCCCTTCGCCAGCAAGGTGCTCGACCCGTTTCTGGTCGTGGCCAATGCCATGCCCAAGATCGCCTTCGTGCCCATTTTCTACATTTGGCTGGGGTCGGATTATTCGATCTACGGCATGGCGGTGGCCATCGCGGTATTCGTGACCATCATGGTGGCCTACGAGGGCTTCCAGGCAATCGATCCCAACAAGATCAAGCTGGCCGTCACCCTGGGGGCCAGCCGCGCCCAGGTGCTGCGCCTGGTCGTGCTGCCCGGCAGCGTGCCGACGCTGATCTCGGCGATGAAAATGAACGTGGGCCTGTCGCTGGTGGGCGTCATCGTGGGCGAGTTCCAGTCCGCCAATGAAGGGCTGGGCTTCCTGATCGTCAACGGCAGCCAGGTATTCAAGCTCAACATTGTCATGACGGCCATTGTGATCCTGGCCCTGCTGTCGGCGCTGATGTATTTCGTCATCGCCCGGCTGGAGGCCGCATTGGCCAAGCGATACGCCTGAGAAATACTGGAGGAACCGTGGAATTTCCCGATTGGGTCGTGGATCGCGTGGTGGCGCGCCAAGGCGCGCTGCATCCCTACCCCCGCTTTGACGCAAGCAGCACGGCGTTCGTGATCGTCGATATGCAGCGCTACTTTACCCAGCCCGGCTACCAGGGCGAGTGCCCGGCGTCCCGGGATACCTTCGCCGCCGTGAACCGCCTGGCCGCCGCGTTGCGGGCCGGCGGCGGCAGCGTGGTCTGGGTGCAGACCAACGCCGATGGCGCCGACGGGTTCTGGTCGCATCACCATGCCGCGATGCTGACGCCCGAGCGCAGCGCGCGCCGCCTGCGCGAACTGTCCGCCTCGAGCCCGGGCTTCGAGATCGCGCCGGGGCTGGACGTGCAGCCCCAGGACGCGCGCGTCGTCAAGCGCTGCTACAGCGCGCTGGTGCCGGGTTCCTCGGACCTGGACGCCGTGCTCAAGGCGCGCGGCATCCGCACGGTGCTGGTGGGCGGCACGGTCACCAATGTGTGTTGCGAATCCACCGCCCGCGACGCGATGATGCTGGATTACGCCACCGTGATGGTCGACGATGCGCTGTCGGCCGTCACCCAGGCCGAGCACGTGAACGCGCTGCACAACTGGATATTGTTCTTCGGCGACGTGCTGAGCGCGGACGAAACGATCGCGCGGCTGGGTTAGAACAGTTCGCTGCTGTCGCCGGCCGTGCGTGCGGCCGGCGGCGTCAGGCCCAGGTGCCGCCACGTCATCTGCGTGGCCATGCGGCCGCGCGGGGTGCGCTGCAGGTAGCCCTGCTGGATCAGGTAGGGCTCGATCACGTCCTCGATGGTGTCGCGCTCTTCGCCGATGGCGGCGGCCAGGCTGTCGACGCCCACGGGGCCGCCGTCGAACTTGTGCACCACGGCCTCGAGCAGCTTGCGGTCCATCAGGTCCAGGCCCTGCGGGTCGACTTCCAGCATGGCCAGCGCGCGGCCGGCCACGTCGTGGTCGATGGTGCCGCTGGCCTTGACTTCGGCGTAGTCGCGCACGCGGCGCAGCAGGCGGTTGGCGATG
>DASWPO010000025.1:0-5888 GCA_036404015.1 Bordetella sp.
ACCAGAACTCCCAACATCGAGCCGATGCCATGAAATCCTGGCTACACCACTACAACTGGCATCGACCACACCAGGGCATCGGCCGCGCTGTCCCCATCTCCAGACTCAACCTCGACGGATATAACCTCTTGACTCTTCACACCTAGCGGTGCGTGCGGTAGGGCTCGTCGTCCGGGACGAAGATGGCCTCGGCCCGGGCTTCGCGCGTCCATTCCTGCATGGCGGGCAGCGCCAGGATGGCGTCCATATAGTCGTGCACCGGGCCGGCGGCGGCGATGCCGTAGGTCACGAAGCGCGACACCACCGGCGCATAGAAGGCGTCGGTGATGCTGAACTGGCCGAACAGGAAGGGCCCGCCGCGGCCGAACTCGGCGCGGGTGTCGTGCCAGATGGCCTGCACGCTGGAGATGTCCTGCTGGGCGTCGCTGACGTCGATGCCCGGCAGGTGGGCCTCGATGTTCATGGGCAGCACGCGGCGCAGCTGGGCGAAGCCGCTGTGCATCTGCGCGGCCAGCGAGCGCGCCCGGGCGCGGGCGCGCGGGTCGGACGGCCAGAGGCGGGCTTCGGGGTGGCGTTCGGCCACGTACTCGCAGATGGCCAGCGAGTCCCAGATCGCGAAATTGCCGTCGAGCAGCACCGGCACCAGGCCGGCCGGGGTCACCCCGCCCAGCTGCCGCGCGAATTCGTCGGTGAACAGGGCCAGCCGTTTTTCCTTGAAGGCGATGCCGGCGACGCGCAGCGCCAGCCACGCCCGCAGAGACCAGGACGAGTAATTCTTGTTGGCGGTGATGAGGGTGAGCATGGCTGGGCCCGTGTGCCGCTGCGTTGCGACTGATAAGCAGTTTACTTGGCTTGGACGCTTTGCACAGCCATCTTGACATGCGGTTGCAATACCCGGGCCAGGTAGTGCCCGGTGTGGCTGTCCGGCGAGGCGGCCACGTCTTCGGGCGTGCCCTGGGCCACCACCCGGCCGCCGCCGTCGCCGCCTTCCGGCCCCATGTCCACCAGCCAGTCGGCCGTCTTGATGACGTCCAGGTTGTGCTCGATGATCAGCACGGTATTGCCGCTGTCGACCAGCTGGTTGAGCACTTCCAGGAGCAGCTCGATGTCGCGGAAATGCAGGCCGGTGGTGGGTTCGTCCAGGATGTACAGGGTGCGGCCCGTGCTGCGGCGCGACAGCTCCTGCGAGAGCTTCACGCGCTGCGCCTCGCCGCCCGAGAGCGTGGTGGCGCTCTGCCCCAGGCGGATGTACGACAGGCCCACGTCCACCAGCGTCTGCAGCTTGCGGGCAATGGCGGGCACCGAATCGAAGTATTCCACCGCCTGGCCCACGGTCAGGTCGAGCACCTCGCTGATGTTGCGGCCGCGGTAGCGGATCTCCAGCGTCTCGCGGTTGTAGCGCTTGCCGTGGCAGACGTCGCAGGGCACGTACATATCGGGCAGGAAATGCATCTCCACCTTGACCACGCCGTCGCCCTGGCAGGCCTCGCAGCGCCCGCCCTTGACGTTGAAGCTGAAGCGGCCCGGGTCGTAGCCGCGCGTGCGCGCCTCGGGCACGCCGGCGAACAGTTCGCGGATGGGCGTGAACAGGCCCGTGTAGGTGGCCGGGTTGCTGCGCGGCGTGCGGCCGATGGGGCTCTGGTCGACGCTGATGACCTTGTCGAAATGCTCCAGCCCGGTCAGCGCGGCATAGGGGGCGGGCTCGCCCTGCGCGTGGTTGAGCGCGCGCGCCACGGCCACCGACAGCGTGTCGTTGACCGCGGTGGACTTGCCCGAGCCCGACACGCCCGTCACGCACACCAGCCGGCCGGCCGGGATGCTGAGGGTCACGTCCTTGAGGTTGTTGCCGGTGGCGCCCGACAGCGTCAGCCAGGGCTGGTCGTCGGCCACCGGCCGGCGGCGCGGCACGGCGATGGTGCGCTGGCCGTTGAGGTACTGGCCGGTGACCGAGTTGACGTCGGCCTGGATGTCCTCGGGCGTGCCCTGGGCCACCACGTGGCCGCCGTGCTCGCCCGCGCCGGGGCCCATGTCCACCACCCAGTCGGCCGAGCGGATCATGTCCTCGTCGTGCTCGACCACGATCACGCTGTTGCCCAGGTCGCGCAAATGCTGGAGGGTGGCGATGAGCCGGTCGTTGTCGCGCTGGTGCAGGCCGATGGACGGCTCGTCGAGCACGTACATCACGCCCGTCAGGCCCGAGCCGATCTGGCTGGCCAGGCGGATGCGCTGCGCCTCGCCGCCGGAGATCGTATCGGCGCTGCGATCCAGCGACAGATACGTCAGGCCCACGTTGTTCAGGAAACTGAGCCGCGCCTCGATCTCGCGCACGATGCGCTGCGCGATCTCCTGCTTGGCGCCGGTGAGCGCGAGCGCCTGGAACCAGCCCAGGCAGGCCGACAGCGGCATGGCCTCGACCTCGTAGATGGCGCGGCCGAGCCGCTGGCCCGCGCTGCCGGGCTTGTCATCGATATCGTTGCCGATCAGCACGTGGCGCGCCTCGGAACGCAGGCGCGAACCGCCGCAATCGGGGCAGGTCTTGATATTGCGGAACTTGCCCAGCTCTTCGCGCACATTGGCCGAGTCGGTCTCGCGCCAACGCCGCTCCAGATTGGGAATCACGCCTTCGAAGGGATGGTGCTTGACGGTGCTCTTGCCCTTTTCGTTCAGGTACAGAAAGGACAGTTCTTCCTCGCCCGAACCGAACAGCACCTTGTCGCGGACCGTCTCGGACAATTCCTCGAAGGGCGCGTCGATGTCGAAGTCGTAGTGCGCCGCCAGGCTCGAGAGCAGCGAATAGGCAAAGCTGTTGCGCCGGTCCCAGCCGCGGATGGCGCCGGCCGCCAGGCTCAGCTCGGGAAAGGCCACCACCCGCTTCGGATCGAAAAAGCCCACCTGGCCGATGCCGTCGCAGGTGGGGCAGGCGCCCATGGGGTTGTTGAAGCTGAACAGGCGCGGTTCGAGCTCGGGCAGGCTGTGGCTGCACACCGGGCAGGCGTAGCGGCTGGAGAACATCTGCTCGCGGCCGCTGTCCATGTCCAGGGCAATGGCGCGGCCGTCGGCCAGCTGCAGGGCGGTCTCGAAGCTCTCGGCCAGGCGCTGCGTGCTCTCGGGGCGGATGCGCAGGCGGTCGATGACCACGTCGATGTCGTGCTTCTCGGTTTTCTTGAGCACCGGCATGGTCTCGAGCTCGACCATCTCGCCGTCGACGCGCAGGCGCACATAGCCCTGCGCCTGCAAGCTGGCGAATTCATCCTCGAAGCTGCCCTTCTTGCCGCGCGCGATCGGCGCCAGCACGGCCAGGCGCGACTCGGCCGGCCAGGCCTGCGCCGCGTCGACCATCTGGCTCACGCTCTGCGCCTGCAGCGGCAGGCCGTGGTCGGGGCAGTAGGGCGTGCCCACCCGCGCGTACAAGAGGCGCAGGTAGTCGTGGATCTCGGTAATGGTGCCGACGGTGGAGCGCGGGTTGTGGCTGGCCGCCTTCTGCTCGATGGAAATCGCCGGCGACAGGCCCTCGATCAGGTCCACGTCGGGCTTGTCCATCAACTGCAGGAACTGCCGCGCGTAGGCCGACAGGCTTTCCACATAGCGGCGCTGCCCTTCCGCGTACAAGGTGTCGAAGGCCAGCGACGACTTGCCCGAGCCGGAGAGTCCCGTCACCACCACCAGCTTGTGGCGGGGCAGGTCTAGCGATACGTTCTTGAGGTTGTGGGTGCGGGCACCCCGAATGCGAATCGCGTCCATCGGGCTCCAGCGGCTCGTCGAGCCGGCGTGTAAGCAAGGTTTCAAGGCTAACTTGTTACTATAGCGCGCCCAATCGGTTCGGACGAAGATGCCCGTCCGGTTTGGCGAGAAATTGACGATCTGCACAACCAGAAAGCCCGCCCTGGGTCTGCTTCCTCCCACTGAATGCCGGCTTCCCGCCTGAAACTGAATCCCACTGAACGCCGCGCCAGCATCGCCCTGGCCGGGTTGTTCGCCTGCCGCATGCTGGGCCTGTTCCTGCTGCTGCCGGTGTTCGCCGTGGCGGCCCGCGGCCTGCCGGGGGGCGACGACCCCGCCCGCGTCGGCCTGGCGCTGGGCATGTACGGCCTCACCCAGGCCTTCATGCAGATTCCCTTCGGCCTGGCCTCCGACCGGTGGGGGCGCCGCCCGGTGGTGGTGGCCGGCCTGCTGCTCTTCATCATCGGCAGCGTGGTCTGCGCCCAGGGGCACGATGTGTTCTGGATCACCATCGGCCGGGCCATCCAGGGCGCCGGCGCCATTTCGGCCGCCGTCACCGCCTGGCTGGCCGACGCCACCCGCGACGAAGTCCGCGCCCGCGCCATGGCCATGGTGGGCAGCTCCATCGGGCTGTCCTTTGCCGTGTCCCTGGTGGCTTCGCCCCTGCTGGTGGGCGAATGGGGCCTGCACGGCCTGTTCTGGGTCATCGCGGCCCTGGGCGTCGCCAGCCTGGGCGTGGCCCGCTGGGTGGTGCCCCGGGTGCCGGCCAACGACTCGCGCAGCATGCAGTCCGCCCGCCCCGCCCAGGTGCTCAAGCACCGCGACCTGCTGCGGCTCAATTTCGGGGTGTACGTGCTGCACTTCATCCAGGTGTCGCTCTTCGTGGTGGCGCCCGGCTTGCTGGCCCGCACCGGCGATTTCCGCACCAATGAGCTGTGGAAGGTCTACCTGCCCATCATCCTGGTGTCTTTCGTGCTGATGGTGCCGGGCGTGATCTATGCCGAAAAGCGCCGCGCCCACCGCGGCGCCCTGCTGTGCGCCGTGGCCGGCCTGGCGCTGGTGTGCGGCCTCCTGCCGGCCGCCTCCTTGCATTTCTACGGGCTGGTCGCGGCCTTGACGGGCTTTTTCGTCGCCTTCAACATTCTCGAGGCCCTGCAGCCCTCGCTGGTGTCGCGCCTGGCGCCGCCGGCCTACAAGGGGCTGGCCCTGGGTTTCTACAACACGGCCCAGGCGGCAGGCCTGTTCTCGGGCGGCGCGCTGGGCGGCTGGGTGGCCGCGCATGCCGGGGCGCCCGCGGTGTTCGTCATGGCCGCGGTCCTGGCGCTGGCGTGGTTTCTGGTTTCCTGGAGGCTGCGGCCGCTTTCCTAGGGCGGACAGCGGCGCCCCTCGGGGACAGGCTCATTGCCCACCGTTCGTGACATTTTTGTCGCCTGGCGGGTTTGTGGCCGGCCGGGTAAATCGCTGATAATGACCCATCACTGAATTTTCAAATATAGGGGCACAACTATGGCATCCGTCAACAAAGTCATCCTCGTCGGCAACCTCGGACGCGACCCCGAAGTGCGCTATTCGCCCGATGGCGCGGCCATCTGCAACGTGTCCATCGCCACCACCTCGCAGTGGAAGGACAAGGCGTCGGGCGAGCGCCGCGAAGAAACCGAATGGCACCGCGTGGTCATGTACAACCGCCTGGCCGAGATCGCCGGCGAGTACCTCAAGAAGGGGCGCTCGGTGTACATCGAGGGCCGCCTGAAGACCCGCAAGTGGCAGGACAAGGATACGGGCGCCGACCGCTTCAGCACCGAGATCGTGGCTGACCAGATGCAGATGCTGGGCGGGCGCGAAGGCGGCGGCGAGGGCAGCTTCGGCGGCGGTGGCGGCTACGAGGAGTCGTCGCGTTCGTCGGCGCCGCGCGCCCCGGCCGCCCGTCCGGCGGCGGCCCCCAGGAACGCGGCGCCCGCGTCCGCGCCGGCGGGGGCCAACCTGGCGGATATGGACGACGATATTCCGTTCTAGAAGCTACTTGAGCTTTGCAAATTAAAGGGCCCTCGGCATTCACGCCGAGGGCTTTTTGCTTGGACGATCTTGGAAACGGGTTTCGTCCGTCGATCCCAGCGGCCATCAACCAAAGGCTGCGGAGGCCCGTACCCGGAAGTGATCGCAGCACA
>DASWPO010000026.1:0-2466 GCA_036404015.1 Bordetella sp.
TATCTTTCAAATACTTCAAACTTCAGTGGTCGAAGTGCATGCAAGCACGTCGATCAGTGAACGGGTTGACTCGCCACTGCGCAGCCTGGGTCTCCTTCGGGCCCGAGCCCGCTTCCAAGCACAGGGCGCGCGGTGGTGGTCTCTTTGTTCTGCTGCATCCCGAATGGTTGAACGAACACATTTCGTATTCATAAGGCTGGGAGCCGGAGAACTGCTATGAGTGAACCTGTCTACGTGGGCATCGATGTCGCCAAGGCCAGCTTCGAGGTGGCTGTCAGCGGCAAAGAGCAAACCTTGAGCCTGGGCAACGACGAGGCCGGCCATGCCGAGTTGTGCCAGGTGTTGATCCCTCTGACACCACGGCTGATCCTGCTGGAGGCCACGGGCGGCCATGAGCAGCACCTGGCGCTCGCGCTGGCGGCGGCGGGCCTGCGCGTGTCGGTCATCAACCCGCGCCAGGCACGCGACTTCGCGCGCTGCATGGGCAAGCTGGCCAAGACCGATCGCATCGACGCGCAGGTGTTGCGCGGCTTCGCCGCTTTGCTCGACGCGCAGGGCCACGAGCCGCGTGCGCTGCTCGATGAGCAGCAGCGCGAACTCACCGCACTGGTGACGCGTCGGCGCCAACTGGTCGCCATGCTGGTGGCCGAGCGCCAGCGCCTGGCGCTGGCCCACCCGAAGGCCAAGGCCAGCATCCTGGCGATCATGGATGCGATCGCCGCCCAACTCCACGACGTGGACGGGCAACTGCGCCAGCACGTGCAGGCCCACCACGCCGATCTGGCCAAACTGCTGACCTCCGTCAAAGGCGTCGGACCCACGACAGCCAGCACGCTGCTGGCGCAGTTGCCTGAACTCGGCCACCTCAACCGCAAGCAGATCACCTCGCTGGTGGGCTTGGCCCCGATGAACCGCGACTCGGGCACCTTGCGCGGGCAGCGCCACATCTTCGGTGGCCGCGCCGACGTGCGTCGTGTGCTGTACGTGGCAGCCTTGGTGGGTACCCGCTTCAATCCCGTGCTCAAGGCCTTCTACGCAAAGCTGCTGGCCGCTGGCAAACCCAAAAAGGTCGCCCTCGTGGCCTGCATGCACAAGCTGCTGATCATCCTGAACGCGATCGCTCGCTCCAAGTCGCCTTGGAGCAATCAGATTGCGGGCATTGCTTGAGTTAGACATTCAAGATGGTTGCTTGGGTTGTTTTTCGAAATCTTCTTCAGAGGGGATACATCGGCGCGGCATTGCGAACCGTCGTCCATTGCCACTGGGTGAACTCGTCCCAGTTGGCGGGTCCGCCGTGCCGCGAGCCGTTGCCCGAGGCGCCTCGGCCGCCCATCGGCATGGTGCCGTCGTCGTTCACGGTCTGGTCGTTCACATGCACCAGGCCCACGTGAAGCTGCTCGGCCATCGCCATGCCCCGGCCGATGTCGCGCGTGTAGACGCCCGCGGACAAGCCGTATTCGCTGTCGTTGGCCAGACGGATGGCTTCCGCATCGCTGCCGAATCGCGTGACCGACACGACGGGGCCGAAGATCTCCTCGCGAAACACGGGCATCTCCGGCGTGACGTCGGCCAGCACGGTCGCCGCATAAAACTGGCCCTGGTAGGTGCCGCCGGCCAGGAGCCTCGCGCCCATAGCGATGGACGCCTGCACGATGCGATCGACCCGTTGCACCTGTTGCGCGGTGATGATGGGCCCGAGCGCCACCGGTTGCGTGTGCGGATCGCCCACCGGCAGCGCCCTGGCCTTTTCCGCCATGCGCTCGGCGTACTCGGCAGCCAGGTCCTGGTGGACCAGGTGCCGGCCGGCGCTCATGCAGATCTGGCCCTGGTGCAGCCAGGACGCCCAGGCGCCGCCATTGATCGCCGCATCGAGGTCTGCGTCGCCCAGGACGATCAGTGCGTTCTTGCCGCCCAGTTCGAGCGCCACCTTCTTGAGATGGCGCCCGCCAACTCGCCGACCCGGCGGCCTACCGCCGTCGAACCCGTGAAGGAAATCATCGCCGTATTCGGGTCGGTCACCAGCGCCTCACCCGCCTCGGCGTCACCCGGCAGCATGTGGAACACGTTCTTCGGCAGCCCCGCGGCCTCCAGCAGGAGCGCCAGCAGCACGCCGCCGCTCACCGGCGTTCTCGGGTCCGGCTTGAGCACCACGGCGTTGCCCGTGGCCAGCGCCGGCAGCACGGCACGGCTGGTGAGCAGGAACGGGAAATTGAACGGCGAGATCACGCCCACCACGCCGTGCGGCACGCGGCGCGCCAGGCTCGTGCAGCCCTCGGCACTCGGCAGCAACAGCCCCCGGGGCTGGGTGAGCATCGCCGCCGCCTCATGGCAGTGGTGCAGCACCGAGTCGATTCTCGAACATCGCCTTGGGTGGGATGCCGCCGGTCTCGCGAACGATCCAGTTCGCGAAGTCCTGCCGATTGGACTCGAGCAGCGCGGCCGCCCGGCGGAACACCTTGGCCCGCT
>DASWPO010000027.1:0-42575 GCA_036404015.1 Bordetella sp.
AAGAAAAAAAGCAGCTGGGCGATCGATTGGAGCAGGGCTGGCGGCTGGCCTGCCAGTTATGGCTGGAGCACGACATCGAGCTGGCGCAGGACGCCCCGGGCGCCCAGGCGTGAAACCCCTCTTCCATGGAGTCTGCAACACCATGTACGTCATCCTGACCAGCAAGCCGGGCGTCTATCGCACCGAATCCAACGCCGACATCCGCTTGATCGAAACCTGGGACTATGTGCTGGAGGGGCGCGTGCGCGCGCGCTTCCAATTGGGCGAGCTGCTGCGGGAAACCCGGGTGAACGTCGTCGACGCGGGCGAGACGTCCGCGGTCAACTCGGTGCCGTCCAAGTTCCTGGAACGGTTCGATACGCTGGAGGCCGGGCGCCGCGAATTGCGGCAGCTATGCCATTTCGGCAGCCTGGATGCCGCGCTGGTCGCGGTGCGTCCGGACGAGGCCGCGCCTTGACGCCGCACATTGGCTCCACGCATTGAATCCAGGAATCGGACGCAGGAATAGGCATGGTCAACATTACTTTCGTCAGCAACGACAACAAACAGGCACAGGCGCCCGAGAACAGCAACCTGCTGCGTGTATCGTTGCGGGAAAAGGGCGGCATCCCCTTCAAGTGCGGCGGCGGGCTGTGCGGCACTTGCAAGTGCACCATCGAAAGCGGCCGCGAACACCTCGATGCCATCAAGCCCAAGGAGCGCAAGCTGCTGACGCAGGACCAGATCGACAGCGGCATGCGGCTGGCGTGCCAGACTTTCGTCCAGGGCGATATCGCCGTGTCGTGGCAACCCGTGGCCGCGGCGAAGTGAGGATCTTATGCTGCATATCAGCGATGCGATGATCGATGAACTGGTCGACGTGCAAAGCGCCCAGCAGGTGCTGCGCGAGGCCTTCCTGTATTTCGGCAAGGGCGAAGCGGCCATGCAGTCGCGCGAGCGCACCGACGCAGGCGGCGTGAAGCTGTCCACCCTGGGCGCGGTGATTCCCGGCCAGGGCGTCACCGGGGCCAAGGTCTACACCACCATCCAGGGCAAGTTCGATTTCGTCATCCTGCTGTTTTCCACCGAGGACGGGCGCCCCTTGGCCACGCTGCAGGCCAATGCCATCACCAGGCTGCGCACCGCGGCGACCACGCTGGTCGCCGCCAGCCACCTGGCGAGCCGGGAAGCGCGCCGCATGGTGCTGTACGGCGCGGGCGTGCAGGGGCAGGCGCATGCGCGGCAGTTCGCGCTGGCTTATCCGCTGGAGTGGATCATGGTGTCCGACCCGCATGTCGATGGCGCGCGCCTGCGCGACATGGAGCGCGCCTGCGGCGTGCCGGTATTGCGCAGCCCGCTGCGCGCGCCGATCGAAGAGGCGGACATCATCGTGACGGCCTCGCGTTCGCAGACGCCCCTGTTCGAGGGCGAGCGCCTGCAGCCCGGCACCTTCGTGGCGGCCATCGGCTCCAGCCTGCCCCATACCCGGGAACTGGACGACAATGCGCTGGCGAAGGCCGACCTGCTGGCGGTGGAGTGGCTGGCCCAGGCGCGCCAGGAGGCCGGCGACCTGGTCCTGGCGGACGCCAGGTTGGCGCTGGAGCGCCGCTACGTGGAATTGGGCGACCTGGTGGCGGGGGCGCACCCGGGGCGGCAGAGCGCCGGCCAGATCACCTTGTACAAGGCCGTGGGCGTGGGACTGGAGGACATCGCCCTGGCCGGGCTGGCCTATCGCCGGCTGCAGGCGCAAGGCCAATAAAAGCGCCCAGGCCCCGCCATGGAAAAACCGCCGCGATCGCGGCGGTTTTTCGTTCAAGGCTCCATCTGAGCGGCGTTGTAGACGTGCCGCGCGGCCAGCAGGCTGGCGAGTTCCGCATCGCCGTTGATGACGGCGCGCAGGATGGCGGCGTGCTCTTCCCAGTTTTGCTGCGTGCGCTGGGCAAGAAAGGGCGCGAACAGCACGGCGGTCCGGTCGCGCAGCGTGCGCATGACTTCCTGCAGCACGGAGTTGGCGGCGATGTGGCCCAGCGCGTCATGGAAGCGCCGGTTGAGCAGGGCCAGCGTTTCCCGGTCGTCGGGGTTGTTGGCCAGGCGCATGCCTTCGGCCAGCAGGGCGTTCAGTTCGGCGATCTGTTTCGGGTCGTGGCGCTGCGCGGCCAGCTTGGCGTTCAGGGCCTCCAGCGTGGCGCGCACTTCGACCAGTTCGCGCAACTGCGTGCCCTGGAAAGCGGTGACCGTCGCGCCACGCCGCGGCTCGATGGTGACCAGGCCGTTCGCGGCCAGTTGGCGCAGGGCTTCGCGCACGGGCATGCGGGAGACGGAGAACTCTTCCGAGAGGCGGCTTTCCACCAGGCGCTCGCCGGGGGCGATATCGCCGTTGAGGATCTTGTCGCGCAGGGCGTCCACCACCAACTGCGTCAGGGGGGAGTGGCTGATGCCAAGCGGGGCGGTTTTGTCAGGGGCGTTCCCGGCGGCGTTCGGCATGGAGGTTGTCTGTGTAGTTATTGCTCGGGTCACAGACGATTGTATACGACACCTGGCCCCAATTATTGGGGGCCGGATGCCTATGCCAGGCGAGCGTCCAGGGTGCTTTCCCGGGGGCTCAACCCTGCCGCTGCAGGCGCCGCGACCGGCGGATCTCGGCGAACGAGCGGGTGTCCTGCAGGGCGGGGGCCCATAGCCGCTCCGGCGTCAGCACTTGCAGGCGGGCGGTTTGCCAGGCGACAAAGGCTTGCTCGACGCGGGCAAGGAGGCCGCTCGGGCGCAGCGCGTTCCAGCCGAGGATGGGCTTGGCGGAAGAAAGCAGGCCTTGCGTGGTGGAGGGCAGGTAAAGAACGGGTTGGGTCATGATGGTCTCTCTCGTGATGTGTTGTGTTTGGACATCACAGACCTATTGTATACCGCTGACCCTAGGGTTTCTACCTATTTTTTGGTTATTTGCCTGGATGGAAATAGAAATTTGCCCTGTTTTGATGCAATAACGACAAGAAATAGCGGAAAGAACACCCGCTGGACGGGGCTTATGCACCTTATCCGGGATTTTATATACCGAAATAGGTCTGATCCAGGGAGACATGCAAGAAAGGAGACTGAAAGAGTCCAATAATTCGCATGGTTCCAGGGGTAAACACCAGCGTGACCGTTTTTATGTATGGGATATTGTATACAAGGTGGACGCCATTCTTCCTTTATTCCTTCCATCCTGGAGCCTATAAAAATGGAGCTTTCAATCGGGCCCGCGCACTGGGCATATCTTGCCGGTGTGCTCGCCATCGTTCTTACGATGATCTTCCGGGCCAATGTCGTCGTGCCGTCCATCATCGCCACGGCGGTCGTCGCGTTCTTCTGGTCCGGCAGCATCATTACCGCCATCGGCAGCATTTTCAGCGCCAGCATGGTGGCCGCCAAGGAACTGTTCAACATTTTCCTCATCATTGCGCTGATGACCGCGCTGCTCAATTCGCTCAAGAGCATCGGGGCCGATATCCGCATGGTGCGGCCTTTCCGGGCCGTGATGACCAACGGCCACAACGCCTTCGTCATCCTGGCCGTGGCGACCTACCTGATCTCGCTGTTTTTCTGGCCGACGCCCGCCGTGCCGCTGGTCGCCGCCGTGCTGCTGCCCGCGGCCATCGCGGCCGGCCTGCCGCCGCTGGCGGGCGCCATGGCGATCGCCATTGCCGGCCAGGGCATGGCGCTGTCGTCCGACTACATGATCGGCGTGGCGCCGGCCATCAGCGCCAAGGCGGCGGGCGGCATCAGCGCCGCGCTGGTGGCCGACCGGGCTCTCGCGCTGTCGTTGATCGTGGGGCTGGTCGCGCTGGTCCTGTCGTGGGTGAAAATCCGCAAGTTCATCCAGCCCGGCAGCCCGGCGCTGCTGGACCGCTGGGAGCTGGCGCCTTCCGGCGCGCAGGTGCAGCATGTCGAGGGCGCCGCCAGCTTCGACAAGTCGGCCATCGCCCAGGGCACGGCGCACGACCATGACCTGCCGACCGAGGCGGCCATCGATGCCGAATTGCGCCGCGACCCGCATGCCAGGGCATCCCGGCTGTTCGCCGTGGTCACGCCCCTGGCTTTCCTGGCCATCATCCTGGTGATGCTGGCGCCGAAGTTCGGCATCCAGGGCGCGCCCGACCTCAAGGGGGGCGACGGCGCGTTGCTGATCGGCGGCGTGGCCGCGCTGCTGATGATCTGGGTGACCTTTTCCGCCTCCAAGGGCCGCAAGGCCTTCGAAGTGGCGGCCGATCATGTGACCGATGGCTTCGTGTTCGCCTTCAAGGCCATGGGCGCGGTGCTGCCCATCGCCGGCTTCTTTTTCGTGGGCGCCAAGGGCACGGCGGGCGGCATTCTCGGCATTTCCGGGGCGGAGCACGTGCCGGACCTGCTGTTCGAGCTGGTGCAGGCCGGCCAGCACTTGCTGCCGCAGAACGGCCTGCTGGTCGGCTTCGGCGTGCTCATCGTGGGCATGATCACCGGCATCGACGGTTCGGGTTTCGCCGGCCTGCCGCTGACGGGGGCCGTATCCGGCGCCCTGGGCCCCGTGGCGGGCGTGGATGTCGCCACCCTGGCGGCCATCGGCCAGATGGGGGCGGTGTGGACGGGCGGCGGCACGCTGATCGCCTGGTCCTCGCTGATCGCCGTGGCGGGGTTCAGCCGGGTGCCTGTCATGGAGCTGGCGCGCGCCTTGCTCATACCCGTCGTGGCGGGGCTGATCCTGGCCGTCGTGGGCGGCGTGCTGATCTGGGGCTGACCGGCCGAACCGGGGTTTGAACAAGCCGGCGCTGGTGACAGCGCCGATTTCGTTCCTGGCGGGACCTGGCCGAAGCCGGGTCCCGCGCCGGCCCTGAAGTATTTCTGACAGCAAATTGAAAATATAATGACAGGTATCGCGGCCTGGCTGGCCCGATCCTGACGGGCCGATCCGGCCCCCATCCCGACCTGGAAAAACATGGAACTCGGCTCGACGGCCTTCTTCATCGCCTTACTGGAAATCATCTGGGTCAATATCCTCCTGTCGGGCGACAACGCGGTGGTGATCGCGCTGGCCGCCCGGTCCTTGCCCAGGGCGCAGCAGCGCCAGGCCATCGTCGTGGGGTCGGCGGCGGCCATCGTCATGCGCATCGTCCTGACCCTCGTGGCCGCCCAACTGCTGCTGCTGCCCTGGCTCAAGTTCATCGGCGCGCTGCTGCTGGTCTACATCGGCGTGTCGCTGCTGCTGCCCGAGGGCGACGATGACGGCAAGGCCAGGCAGCATGCGTCGCTGCTGGCGGCCATCCGCACCATCATGCTCGCCGATCTCGTCATGAGCCTGGACAACGTGGTGGCCGTCGCCGCGGCCGCCATGGGCAACACCACGCTCCTGGTGCTGGGCCTGACCATCAGCATCCCCCTGGTGATCTTCGGCAGCACGCTGCTGCTCAAGGTCATCGAACGCTTTTCCCTCATTGTCTGGGTGGGCGCGGCTCTCCTGGGGTTCATCGCGGGCGAGCTGATGGCGGGCGATCCGGCCTTGCGGGACCTGGTCGCGCGCCTCGATACCCGGCTGGGCCTGGACCCGTCCTCCCTGAGCTTGCTGGCCGGCGCCGTGGGCGCGCTGCTGGTGCTGGGCCTGGGGAAGGGGCTGCTGTCGCGCCGGAAAGCGCCCCGGAACGCCTGATCCGGTGCTGTCGCGCCAACAGTTTTGGTTTCTGACTTATTGCTGAATTACAATGCGGCTTTTAACAGTCCAGGAGACTGAACGGTGCTCGAGCTTTTCCAGACGCTGAATTGGGCGGCGGTTTTCCAGATCATCCTGATCGACATCCTGCTGGGGGGCGACAACGCGGTGGTCATCGCGCTGGCCTGCCGCAATCTGGAACCCAGGCAGCGCATGCAGGGAATCCTGTGGGGGACGGCCGGCGCCATTTTCCTGCGCCTGGTGCTGGTGGCCTTTGCGCTCACCTTGCTGACCATCCCGTTCCTCAAGCTGGCCGGCGCGGCCTTGCTGCTCTGGATAGGCGTCAAGCTCATGCAGTCCGACGAGGAGGGGCACGAGGTGCGCGCGGGCGCCTCGATCATGGGCGCGGTCAAGACCATCATCGTCGCCGACTTCGTCATGAGCCTGGACAACGTCATCGCCATTGCCGGCGCTGCCGAGAGCGGCGGGGATACGCACCAGGTCGGCCTGGTGGCCTTCGGCTTGCTGGTCAGCGTGCCCATCATTGTCTGGGGCAGCACCCTGGTGCTCAAGCTCATCGACCGCTTTCCCATCGTGGTGACGCTGGGCGCCGCGCTGCTGGGCTGGATCGCGGGCGGCATGGCGATCGACGACGCCTTTCTGGTCTCCCGAATTGGCGAACAGCCTGCGGCGGTTAAAATCACTGCAGAAATCTGCGGCGCCGTGCTGGTCGTCCTCCTGGGACGTTGGATGGCACGCCGCCGCGCCGCCACCAAGGAAGCCTCTCATGAGTCTGCGTAAGACTGCCCAACCCATCGCCACTCCCCAGTCGTTCAACTCGGGCCTGAGCCTGCTGCAGGGCCTGGCCCTGCTGGCCGTGCTGGGCGCCGTGGTTGCCCTGGTCGTTTCGCACTTCGCCTGAGCGGGCCCTTGCCGGCCTTTCTCTCCATGGCGCAGGCATGCGGCCCATTGCCATCCTGACCCGGCCGGCGGGCCGCAACGAGGCGCTGGCCGACAGGTTGTCCACGGCAGGCTGGCAGGTGCTGGCGCTGCCGGCGCTGGTGCTCGACCCCTTGCCCGATGCCGGGCCGCCGCCCTTGCCGCACGACTTCGACCTGGTCGTTTTCGTGAGCGGCAATGCCGCCCGGCTGTATCTCGAACAGGCCGGCCTGCCCGGCGGCTGGCCGGCCGGCACGCTGGCGGCCACGGTGGGGCCGGCCAGCGCCCAGGCCTTGCGCGACTCCCCCTGTTTCGGGCCGCAAGGGCGCATTCTGCACCCGCCCGCCGAGGCGGCCACCCACGATTCCGAAGCCCTGTGGCACCTCTTGTCGAGCGGGCCGTTGCCGCGCCGGGTGCTGCTGGTGCGCGGCGAGGCGGGGCGCGACTGGCTGGCCGACCGGCTGGCCGAGGCGGGCGCGCAGGTGGAGCGATATGCCCTGTACCGCCGGCGGGCCGCCTGCTGGCCGCCGGCATCCGTGCTGCAACTGCGCCGGATGGCCGCCGATCCCGCACCGCAAGCGCCCGTCTGGCTGCTGACCAGTATGGCCGGCATCGACGCCGTGGCGGCGTCCGTCCGGGCGGCCGGTTTGTTCGACTGGTGGCTGCGGGGCCGCTTTGTCGTCACCCATCCCCGCCTGGGCAAACATTTGCTTGCGGTTGCGGAAAGCGCCGGGCAGACTGCGGTGGTAAAAAGCTGCATGCCTGCCGATGAGGCGATTTTCGAGGCCCTCGCTGCCGCCTGAATCGTCGGGGCGCTTCCACGTACAATCGCCACGTACAATCGCGTCATATGACAGACACATCTTCCGATCTTTCCCCGCCGGCGCCGATGGACGCTCCTGGTACCGGGGCGGCGGCCTCCGGCGCAAAGCCAACTGCGCGGACGCAGCGTTCGGGCGGCGGCCTGCTGACCGCCTTCATCATCCTGCTCGTGGTGGCGGTGGCCCTGGCGGCCGCCTTGTGGGCCCAGCGCCGCCAATTCCTGGCCGCCGGCAGGGAAGTCGCCACCCAGATCGAACAGCTCAACCGCGACCTGGCGCAGGCGCGCCAGACGGGCGGACAGGCGCTGGCGCTGGCCCAGTCGCAAACCAATCAAGTGGCCGACCTGGAAGCCCGCATTCGCGACGTGCAGACCCAGAACAGCGCCCTGCAGCAGGCCTGGCAAAGCTTTTCGAGCGGCGCCAGCGATGAGATGCTGCTCAACGACGTCGAGCACAGCGTCAACCTGGCCAACCAGCAACTGCGCCTGGCCGGCGATGCGGGCAATGCCATCGTGGCGCTCGAAACCGCCCAATCGCGCCTGGCCCAGGCCGACCGGCCGCGCCTGGCCGGCCTGCAGCAAAGCATCAATGGCGACCTCGACCGCCTGCGCGCCGTCAGCACGGTCGATGTGCCGGCCCAGTCCGCGCGCATCGAACGCCTGATGACGCTCGTCGGCCAGGCGCCTCTGCTGTCGCCCGACAGCGCCGCGCAGGCAACCGCGCCGCAGGAAACGGCGGCGCCCGCATCGCCCGCCGCGCAGGCAGTGGCCAGCCTGCCCGCCGATGCGTCGTGGTGGATGCGCTGGCGCGCCGAACTGGCCACCTGGCCGGCCCGTGCCGGGGCGACCATGGTGCATGAGTTCGGTGATCTCATCCGCGTGCAGCGCGTGGCCCAGCCGGATGCCATCCTGCTGTCGGCCGAACAGGCCGGCATGGTGCGCGCCGCCCTGCGCCAGCGCCTGATGACGGCCCAACTGGCCTTGATGATGCGCCAGCAGCCTGTCTGGAAGACCGAGATCGACAATGTCCAGGACACCCTGGCGCATTACTACGACACGCATGCGCCGGACACCATGTCGGCCATCGAACTGGCGCATCAACTGGCGCAAACCGAAGTCACCGTGCGCCTGCCCGATGTTGCCGACAGCCTGAGCACGCTCGCGGCCCTGCGGGCCGACGGCGCGAAGAGCGGGCAGGACTGAAAATATGAAACGACTCCCACGCCCGCTTTGTTCGCTGTCCACCCAGGGGGCTTCGGCCTCCTTCGGGCGGCCGCGCGGAGGCTGAATGCGTACCTGGCTTTGGACCTTGCTGCTGGCGGTCGTCGCGGTCGCCTTGGCCGTGGTGCTGCGCCAGCATCCCGGCAACGTGCTGCTGATGATCACGCCGTGGCGCATCGAGCTGTCGCTCACGCTGGCGGTGCTGCTGCTGCTGGCCTTGTTCGTGGTGCTGTACGTGGTGCTGCGTTTGGTGGGCTGGCTGCTGGCCATTCCCGAGCGCATGCGGGCCTGGCGCGGCCGCCGCGCCCAGGCCCGCGACCAGGAGCTCATCGAGCAGGGCTGGATAGGCCTGCTCGAAGGCCGCTATGTGCATGCCGAGAAGGATTTCGCCAAGCTCCACGGGCAGACCCGTTCGGCGACCCGCCGCGTGCTGGCCGCCTTGTCGGCGGCCCGCGCGGCGCACCATATGGGCGAGTTCGCCCGCCGCGACCAGCTGCTCGATGCCTCGCGCGAGGACGCCGGCATCGATCATCGCCTGCACGAGGCCACGGCCTCGGTGGCGGCCGACCTGCTGCTCGACCAGGGCCAGGCCCAGCGGGCGCTCGACGTTCTCGCCCCCCTGCAGGACGGCGGTGCCCGCCACCTGCACACGCTGCGCCTGCTGCTGCGCGCCGAAAAGGCGCTGGACCACCACGAGCGGGTCTTCACCCTGGCGCGCAGCCTGCTGCGCCGCCGCGCCATCGAAAAATCCGAGGCCCTGCAACTGATCGATCAGGCCGGCGCGGCGCGCTTGCGCGCCGGCATGGCCAACGGCGACGGCTGGCGCGGCATCTGGAAGGAAATCAAGACCGAGGAGCGCGTGCTGCCCAATATCGCGCTGGCTGGCGCCGCGGCGTTCGACGGGGCGGGCGAGGGCGTCGATGCCGGCCGCATCCTCGAGGCCGCCATCGTCGACAAGTTCAATCCCGCGCTGGTGACGGCCTACGCGCACTGCCAGGCCGACCAGGTGCCGCGCCGCCTGGCCCGCGCCGAGACCTGGCTGCAGCAGCGTCCGACCGATGCCAATCTGCTGACGGCCCTGGGCCTGCTGTGCCTGAACGGCCAGCTCTGGGGGCAGGCCGAGCGCTATCTGCAGCGCAGCCTGTCGCGCCGCGACGATCCGCAGTGCCATGCGCTGCTGGGCCGCCTGTACGACCGCCTCAACCGCCCCGAGGACGCCATGCGCCATTGGCGCCTGGCAACCGAGGCGCGCATCGTCTTGCCGGTGCTGGCGAGCGATGCCGTGCTGCCGCCGGCCGAGACCAGCGCCGACCCCGATCCCTATCGGGTGGATGCCGGCGGCACGTATGCCCCGCCGCCCGCCGACACGCCGGCAGGCGCGGCGGCCGAATCCGCCGCGTCCGAGCCCATGCCTCTGTCGGCCCCGCCCGCGGTCGACTACGTGATAGAACCCGAGGCGCGCGAGCGGGTCGAGCGCGCCAAGCCCATCGCGGAACCCGCGGCCCAGGTGCCGCCGCGCTCCTCGGTCGACATCGAAGACTATTTCGACAGCGCGCCCATCCCGGCCGCCGCTTTCGAAGCCCCCGTATCCCAGGCCCCCGAGGCCGGCGCGACGGCGCCGTCCGACGCGGTCCCGGGTCGCAATCCCCAGACTGAGCAAAAAGGTTGAACCATGAGTCTTGATCGTGTCCCTTCGGGCAAGAGCCTGCCGGACGATTTCAATGTTGTCGTCGAAATCCCCATGAACGCCGACCCCGTCAAGTATGAAGTCGACAAGGAGTCGGGCGCCGTCTTCGTCGACCGCTTCATGCTGACGGCCATGCACTATCCGTGCAACTACGGCTACATCCCGCAGACGCTTTCCGAGGACGGCGATCCGGCCGACGTGCTGGTCATCTCCCCGTTCCCCATCGCGGTGGGCGTGGTGGTGCGCTGCCGCGCCATCGGCGTGCTCGAAATGGACGACGAGTCGGGCGGCGACGCCAAGCTGCTGGCCGTGCCGGTGAGCAAGCTCTACCCCGTCTACGATTGCATCAAGTCGTACGAAGACCTGCCCGCCCAGGACATCAACCGCATCCAGCACTTCTTCGAGCACTACAAGGACCTGGAGAAGGGCAAGTGGGTCAAGGTCAAGGGCTGGATGGGGCTGGAAGCCGCCCGCGAGGAAATCCTGCGCAGCGCCGAGCGCTACAAGAAGAAGGCGTAAAGCGGCAAGACAGCCTGGGGCGATACACTCCCAGGCGCATTGATTCCAAGCCCAGCCCAAGGCCGGATGCAAGACCGGCCCCATGCATACAACTTAGAGGTTCTGCCAAATGGATTACGTCGTTACTCCTACCCCGTCCGCCGCATTGCCCGTGGCGGGCAGCAAGGCGCTCTTCCCGGTGCACCGCGTGTATTGCGTGGGCCGCAACTACGTCGAGCATGCCAAGGAAATGGGCTTCACCGGCCGTGAAGACCCGTTCTTCTTCATCAAGCCCAACGATGCCCTGGTGGCCATCGCCGACGGTGAAACGGGCTCGCTGGCCTATCCGTTGAAGACGTCCAACCTGCACTACGAGATGGAACTCGTGGTGGCGCTGGGCAAGGGCGGCACCAACCTGTCGGTGGAGCAGGCGGCCGAATGCGTCTGGGGCTACGCCCTGGGCCTGGACATGACCCGCCGCGACCTGCAGGGCGAGGCCAAGAAGCTGGGCCGTCCCTGGGAAGTGGGCAAGGCTTTCGACCACTCCGGTCCCATCGGCCCCATCCATCCCAGGAGCGTCACCGGCACCCTCGACAAGGGCGCGATCTGGCTGGACGTCAATGGCGAGCGCAAGCAATCCAGCAGCCTCGACAAGCTGATCTGGAACGTGGCCGAAAGCATTGCCTACCTGTCGGGCCTGTTCGAGCTGGCGGCGGGCGACCTGATCTACACTGGCACCCCCGAAGGCGTCGGCGCCGTCGTCAAGGGCGACCTGATCGTGGGCGGCGTCGACGGCTTGGGCGAGCTTCGCCTGAAGATCATCTGATAGCAAGGTTTCTACGTCCAACCTCAAGCAAGGGAGCTTGTTATGATTCGCAAACGCGTTCTGTTCGCAACCTTGGCCCTGGCCGCCGTTGTGCTGGCTGGCTGCCATACCATGGCCGGCGCCGGCAAGGATCTGCAAGGTGCCGGCAGCGCCATTACCAACTCGGCCGAGAAGCACGAGTAACCGGCTGCGCTGGAGACATGAAAAACGCCACCTTCGTGGCGTTTTTCATTTCTGCCTGGTTCACGCAGCGGGGCGCTGCCTCGACGCGCGCCGGTTCAGGCAGGCGATTGGGCGGGCCTGGCCTGGGCGGCGGCTTGTCTGCCGGGCAGCAGCAGCGCGCCGACGACGCCCAGCAGCGCGCTGAACAGCACGTAGTAGAGCGGGGCGAACTTGCTGCCCGTGGCCTGCACCAGCCAGGTGTTGATGAAGGGGGCCAGGCCGCCGAACAGCAGCACCGACAGGTTGTAGGTGAAGGCCGAGCCCGTGGCGCGGATGTCGACCGGGAATATCTCGGTCATCACGACCGGGGTGGGGCCCCAGAAGAAGCTCATGAAGAACGACACGCACACCTGCAGCAGCAGCAGCGACTGGAACGACGGCGACGCGACGAGGTAGCGGAAGCAGAACAGGCCGACGATGGCGTAGCCGACGATGGCCGGGACGAGCACGGCCTTGCGGCCGACCTTGTCCGACAGCCAGCCGGCCAGCGGGCAGAAGATCAGGATGGTCAGCGTGCCGGCGAACGTGGCCAGGTTGGCGTCGGCCAGCGAAATGCCGAATTGCTGGCGCGAGAAGAGCGGCACGAAGAACACGAACACATAGGCCGACACGGTGCCCGTCACGCAGACGCCGATGCTGGCGAACATGGCGCGCGGGTAGTCGCGGAACACCTCGGCCAGCGGCGCGCGCGGGCGGGCCTTCTTGTTGTGCTCGGCCTGGTCGAGGTAGGAGGCGAATTCGGGCGATTCGTCGACCCGCGAGCGGATCAGCCAGCCCACGGGGCCGACCAGGATGCCGACCAGGAAGGGCAGGCGCCAGCCCCAGGACATGAGGTGCTCGGGCGTGAGGCTGGACGTGATCAGGTAGGCCACCGCGGCGCCCAGCGAGAAGGCCAGCGCCTGCGAGCACATCTGCAGGCTGCCGTACAGGCCGCGCCGGTGCCGCGGGGCGAACTCGATCAGCATGGTGGTCGCGCTGCTGAATTCGCCGCCGGCCGACAGGCCCTGGAGCATGCGCGCCAGCACGATCAGGACGGGCGCGGCCACGCCGATGGCGGCATAGGTGGGCAGGATGCCGATCAGGCCGGTGCCTATCGCCATCAGCACGATGGTGAGCGTCAGGGCCTTCTTGCGGCCGACGCGGTCGCCGTACAGGCCCAGCAGCACGCCGCCGATGGGGCGCACCACGAAGCCCATGCCGAAGGTGGCCAGCGTCAGCATCAGCGAGGCCGTGGCGTCGCCGGTCGGGAAGAACAGCTTGGCGATGACCACGGCGAACATGCCGTAGATGGCGAAGTCGAACCACTCGAAAGCATTGCCGAGCACGGAGGAGATCAGCACTTTGCGCAGCATGGCCGGCGATGGCGCGGATTTGGCGTTCATGGGGTTTCCCGGGTCGATGGTGGATGGAGGAAAGCGTCAGCCCAGCCGCTGCTTGACGATGTCCAGGAAGACGGACACGCCCAGCGGCGATGTTTCATCGTCGAAATCGAATTGCGGATGGTGGCACATCTGGCCGTCGTGGCCGAGGAAGAAATAGGCGCCCGGCCTGGCCTGCAGCATGTAGGCGAAGTCTTCCGCGGCCATGAGCGGGGCCATGTCGGGGTCGAGCTTGTCGGCTCCCAGGGTGTTGACGACGGCCCGGCGCACCACGTCGGCCTGCTCGGGCGCGTTCATGGTGGGCGGGGCGCCGGCCAGCCATTCGAGCGCGATGCCGCAACCATACATGGCCGCGGCGGCGTCGCAGATTTCCTGCACGCGCTTGAGCGTGAGCTTCTGCACCTCGGTCGACAGCGTGCGCAGGGTGCCCTCGAGTTCGGCGTGGTCGGCGATGACGTTGCGGGCCGTGCCGGCGTTGAATTGGCAGACGCTGACCACCGCGGTGTCGAGCGGGTTGACGTTGCGGCTGACGATGCTTTGCAGCGCCTGCACCAGCGCCGAGCCCACGAGGATGGGGTCCGTGCCCTTGTGCGGCATGGCGGCATGGGTGCCCACGCCCTGGATGCGGATGCGAAAGCCGTTGCTGGCCGCCAGGATCGCGCCGGTGCGGATGCCCACCGTGCCGGACGGCAGCAGGCTGATATTGTGCAGCGCGTAGATTTCGTCGCAGGGGAAGCGCTCGAACAGGCCGTCCTCGAGCATGGCCGAGCCGCCGCCCAGGGTTTCCTCCGCCGGCTGGAAAATGAAATGGACGACGCCGCGGAAGTCGCGCTTGCCGGTGGCCAGCGACTTGGCCACGCCCAGCATGATGGCGGTGTGCCCGTCGTGGCCGCAGCCGTGGAAGACGCCGGCATTGACCGAGCGGTGGGCGGCCGTGCCCAGCTCGTCCATGGGCAGGGCGTCCATGTCGGCGCGCAGGCCCAGCGCCATGCCCGGACCGCCGGCGCCGCGCAGCGTGCCGACCACGCCGGTCCGGCCCACGCCTTCCGTGACCTCGATGCCCCAGGATTTCAGCAGTCCGGCCACCAGGCCGGACGTGCGGCGCTCCTGGAAGCCGAGTTCGGGATGCTGGTGTATGTCGCGCCGCCAGCCACGCATTTCCTGCGTGAGGGCGCCAAGATAGGTTTCTTGCTGCATGGTTTGATCTGGATGGATAAGTGAGCCGTGACGCGCGCGGCTTCCGGTTGTCGGCCACATGGCGTAAATTAGTAGCGTAATTCAATAGTTGAATATTTCAACTAATGGTTTTTACGGAGTGCTCCATGCAGGAAGGCAGGCCCAAGCCCCCCGGCCGCGAGAACGAAGGCGCCAGATTTCTGACTCTCAAGCTGGACCTGATCAAGACCGAGATGATCAGCCGGGCCAATTCGGCCTACCGGGAGCTTTGCGGCCTGGACGTGCGCCAGTTGCGGGTGTTGCGCAATATCTGCAGCCGGCCGGGCGTGACGGCCTCGGACGTGGTGCGGCAGTCCCTGATCGAGAAGACCCTGCTGTCGAAAATGCTGGCCGAGCTGATCCAGCGCAAGCTGGTGCGGCGCACGGTGCATCCCGCCGATGCGCGCCACTTCCAGCTCTGGCCCACGCCGGCCGGCCTGCATGTCCGCGACCAGGCCGACGTGCTGGGCGGCCGGCTGGAGGACGACATGCTGGCGCCCCTGACGCCGGCCGAGCGCGAGTCGCTCAACCAGCTCGTGAACAAGCTGATGGCGATGTTCCTGGACGACTCCCCGCGCGGCGGCCCGGCCGACGGGAAGCGCGCCTAGCCCAGGGTGGTGGGCAGGCTCGGCGGCTTTTTCCCGGCGGCTTCCAGGTACTGGCCGTAGAACGAAACCAGTTGCCCGACGATGCGATCCGGGTCGTCCTCGATGGTGAACAGCGACAGGTCGGCGGGACTGATCATGCCCGCCGACAGCATGTGCCCGCGCATCCAGTCGATCAGGCCGCCCCAGAACTCCCCGCCCACCAGGATGATGGGCGTGGCCGGCAGCTTGTTGGTCTGCAGCAGGGTCAGGGCCTCGAAGAGCTCGTCGAGCGTGCCGAAACCGCCGGGCAGGGCCACGTAGGCCATGCTGTGCATGAAGAAGGTGGTCTTGCGCGCGGTGAAATAATGGAAGTGCAGGCTGTGGGTCTGGTAGACGTTGTCGGTGGTCTCGTGGGGCAGCTTGATGTTCAACCCTACACTGCAGCCTCCCGCCTCGAAGGCGCCCTTGTTGGCCGCTTCCATGATGCCGGGACCGCCGCCGGCGATGACGGCGAAGCCGGCCTTGGCCAGCGCGGCCGCAATCGCCAGCGTTTTGGCGTAATAGGGCGAGTCGGGGGGGATGCGGGCGCTGCCGAACAGGCTGACGGCGGGGCCGATCTCGGCCAACTGGTCAGCGGCCGTTTGCAACTCTGACATAATCACCGGGATCTGCTCCCTGGCGGGGAGCTGCGGATTGACATTTCTGGCCATGAATAAAACCTTATTGCTGGTGGACGGCTCCAGCTATCTGTACCGTGCTTTCCATGCCATGCCTGATCTGCGCAATGCGCAGGGCGAGCCCACGGGGGCGATCTATGGCGTGGCAAACATGCTGCGCAGGCTGGTTCAAGATCATAAAGCAGACTACGCGGCCTGCATTTTCGACGCCCGCGGCAAAACCTTCCGCGACGACCTGTATCCCGAATACAAATCGCATCGCCCGCCCATGCCGCCCGACCTGGCCGCGCAGATCGAGCCCATCCATCGCCTGGTGCGCGCGCTGGGCTGGCCGGTGCTGGCCGTCGAAGGGGTCGAGGCCGACGACATCATCGGCACGCTGGCCCGCAAGGCGGCCGAGCAAGGCGTCGACACCATCGTCTCCACCGGCGACAAGGACCTGGCCCAACTGGTCGACAGCCACGTCACCCTGGTCAACACCATGAGCGGCGAAGTGCTCGACGAGGCCGGCGTGTCGGCCAAGTTCGGCGTGCCGCCCGAACGCATCGTCGATTACCTGATGCTGGTGGGCGACGCCGTGGACAATGTGCCGGGCGTGACCAAGGTCGGCCCCAAGACGGCGGTCAAATGGTTGTCCGAGTATGGCTCCATCGAGCAACTGGTGGCCGCGGCCGACGGCATCAAGGGCGTGGCGGGCGAGAACCTGCGCGCGGCGATCGCCCAGTTCGGCCTCACCCGCGAGCTGCTCACCGTCAAGTGCGATTGCGACCTGGCCGGCCACGTCGAGAGCCTGCAGGACCTGGCCTTCGGCGAGGCCAATGCGCCGACGCTGACCGAGATGTATGACCGCTATGGTTTCCGCACCTGGTTGCGCGAGCAGACCGGCGATGCGCAGCGCGTGCCGCTGGGCGATGCGCGCATCGCGCGGGTGCCGGCAGGCGCGCCGGGCGATCCGGACGAACCGGGCGCGCCGCCCGTGGCGCCGGTCGCTACCGATTACCGCATCGTCACCGACTGGGCTGCCTTCGACGCCTGGATGGACCTGGTCAAGCCGGCGGCGCTGGTGGCGCTGGACACCGAGACCACGTCGCTCGAGGAAATGCAGGCGCGGCTGGTGGGCGTGTCCATGGCCGTGGCGCCGGGCGTGGCCTGCTATATCCCGCTGGCGCATCGCGGCCCCGATGCTGCCTCCGGCCTCGACCTGGACGACTCGGCCGTCACCCAGTTGCCCAAGGACGAGGTGCTGGCGCGGCTGCGCACCTGGTTCGAGGACGCCTCGGCGGCCAAGCTGCTGCATCACGCCAAGTACGACACGCACGTGCTGGCCAACGAAGGCATCGCGCTGGCCGGCATCGCCGAGGACACCATGCTGCAGGCCTATGTGCTGGAATCGCACCGCGGCGTCGGCCTGTCCGACCTGGCCAAGCGCTACCTGGGCCGCAGCGGCGTCACCTATGAAGAACTGTGCGGCAAGGGCGCCAAGCAGATCGGCTTCGACGAAGTGGCCATTTCCAAGGCCGGCTTTTATTCGGCCGAAGACGCCGACTTCACCTTGCAGCTGCACCAGGTGCTGCGCCCGCGCCTGGCGGCCGAAGCCGGGCTGGAAACCATCTACAAGCTGGAGATGCAGGTCTCGCACGTGCTGACCGTGATCGAGCGCAATGGCGTCAAGGTCGACGCCGAGGAGCTCGGCCGCCAGAGCCACGTGCTGGGCCAGGAAATGCTGGTGCAGGAGCAGCGCGCTTTTGAGCTGGCGGGCCAGCCCTTCAACCTCAACTCGCCCAAGCAGCTGGGCGAGATCCTCTTCGAGCGCATGGGCCTGCCGGTGGTGCGCAAGACCCCGGGCGGCGCGCCGTCCACCGACGAAGAAGTGCTGACCAAGCTGGCGCAGGACTACCCCTTGCCGCAGGTGCTGCTGGACTACCGCGGCCTGTCCAAGCTCAAGTCCACCTACACCGACAAGCTGCCGCGCATGATCGATCCGGCCACGGGCCGGGTGCACACGCACTATTCGCAGGCCGCGGTGATCACGGGGCGCCTGGCCTCGTCCGATCCCAACCTGCAGAACATCCCCGTGCGCACCGAGGCGGGCCGGCGCGTGCGCGAGGCCTTCATCGCCGAGCGCGGCGTGCTGCTGTCGTCCGACTATTCGCAAATCGAGCTGCGCATCATGGCGCACGTGTCCAACGACGCCAACCTGCAAAGCGCCTTCGCCGCCGGCGAGGACATCCACCGCGCCACGGCGTCCGAGGTGTTCGGCGTACCATTGGCCGATGTCACGGGCGAGCAGCGCCGCGCGGCCAAGGCCATCAACTTCGGCCTGATCTACGGCATGGGCGTGTTCGGCCTGGCGTCCAGCCTGGGCATCACGCGCGACGCGGCCCAGGCCTATATCGGCCGCTACTTTGACCGCTACCCGGGCGTGGCGCGCTATATGGACGACATCAAGCAGCTGGCGCACGCCCAGGGCTACGTGGAAACGGTCTTCGGCCGGCGCCTGTATTTTCCCGACATCAACGGCGGCTCCGGCCCGCGCCGCCAGGGCGCCGAGCGCGCCGCCATCAACGCGCCCATGCAGGGCACGGCGGCCGATCTCATCAAGATGGCCATGGTGCAAGTGCAGCAGTGGCTGGACGAGGAAAAGCTGCAGTCGCGCATGATCATGCAGGTGCACGACGAACTGGTCCTGGAAGTGCCCGACGACGAGGTCGGGCTGGTGCGCGAGCAGTTGCCGCGCCTGATGTGCGGGGTGGCCGAGCTGCGCGTGCCGCTGGTGGCGGAAGTGGGCGTCGGCAAGAACTGGGAACAGGCCCACTGAAGCGCGTCAGAACGTAAATTTGGTAACATTCAACCTGGGTTTGTCGCTGAAAGTACGATATTCAAAAAGTTAAGAATTAAAAAGAGAAGCCTGTAGCAGTGAACCGGTGGCGGGCCGACAGGAGGGCTCATGCGCAATCTGCCTACGTTGATCGATTCCAGCAGCGACACGGCCGTGATGATTGCGGACGCGAGGGGTATTGTTACCTACGTCAACGTCGGTTTCACCCGCCTGTTCGGCTATCAGCGCGACGAGGCCATGGGGCAATTGCTGGGCACGCTGCTGGTCGGCGCGAATACCGACGTCAATACGCTGTACCGCCTGCAGCACGCCGACGACGTGGGCCAGAAAGTGGCCGACAACGTCATCCTGCTCTATCCCAAGACCGGCCGGCCCCTCTGGGCGGCCATGTCGATCAACCATGACTACGATGCGCAGGGCGAGGTCGACAACACCCTCGTCATGCTGGCGGACATCACCACCAGCAAGATGTACGAAGTCCTGCAGCACGCCATCCTGGACGCCCTGGCCCACGAGCAGCCGCTGGGCGAGGTCATGACCCTGCTGTGCAAGGAGGTCGAGAACCTGGCCCCCGAAGTCGTGTCCACCGTGGTCCGGGTGGACGAGCGGCAATGCCTGCGCCCCCTGGCTTCGCCCAGCTTGCCCGAGTCGTATGCCGACCACCTCGACGGCGCGGCCATCGGCGTGGGCCGGGCGTCCTGCGGCACGGCGGCCTGGCTGGGAGAGTCCGTCACCACCTACGACATCGCCACGGATGAGAATTGGGACGGGTTTCGCGACCTGGTGCTGCCGCTCGGCCTGCGGGCCTGCTGGTCCAACCCCATCAAGTCGCACGACGGCCGGGTACTGGGCAGTTTTGCCTTTTACTTTCGCGAGCCCCGGGCGCCCGACGAGTTCCATCGGCGCCTGATCGATTCCTGCCTGCACTTGTGCGCGCTGGCCTTCGAGCGCGAAGAGGCCCGGTCGAACATACGCCGGCTGGCCTTCTACGACCAGCTCACCGGCCTGGCCAATCGCAATACGCTCAGGGTCGAGGCCGGCGGCATGCTCGAGCGCGTCCGGCGCCAGGGCGGCCTGCTGGCCCTGCTGTTCATCGACCTGGACCGGTTCAAGACCATCAACGACACCCAGGGCCACGCCATGGGCAACCTGGTGCTCAACGAGGTGGCCCTGCGGCTGGGCAGCAACGTGCGCATCTCGGACCTGGTGGCGCGGGCCGGCGGCGACGAGTTCGTGGCGGTATTGCCCGATTGCTCGATCGAACAGGTGGCGCGCGTGGCCGACAAGATGCTGCAGGCGTTGAACCAGCCGATCGATCTGGGCAACGGGGTGAGCGTGATCACGGGCGCCAGCATCGGCGCCGCGCTGTACCCGGACGATGGCGACGACGTGGACACGCTCATGCTCCACGCCGACATGGCCATGTACCAGGCCAAGCACGACGGCCGGGCCTGCCTGCGCTTCTTCCACCACGACATGAAAGACCGCACCCGCGAGCGCGCGGCGCTCGAGACGGCGCTGGGGGAGTCGCTGCGCGCGGGCAGCCTGTGCCTGCACTACCAGCCCAAGATCAACCACCTGGGCATGGTCTACGGCGTCGAGGCCCTGGCGCGCTGGGACCATCCGCTGCTGGGCAAGATCCCGGCCTCGCGCTTCATTCCCCTGGCCGAGGAAAGCCACCTCATCAACTTCCTGAGCGAATGGGCCATCGGCGAGGCCTGCCGGCAGATGGCGGTCTGGCAGAGCGAGGGCATCGCGGTGCCGCACATGGCGGTGAACGTGTCGGCCCTGGACTTCAAGAACCGGGACCTGGCGGGCGTGCTGAGAAGCGCCCTGACGCGCAACGGCCTGCAGCCGGCCCAGCTGGTGCTGGAAATGACCGAAGGCGTCATGTTCGACGATGCGCCGGACACCATGGCGATGATCCAGTCCGTGCGGGACCTGGGCGTGCACCTGTCGCTCGATGATTTCGGCACAGGCTATTCGTCGCTGAGCTACCTGCACCGCTTGTCGGTCAACGAGATCAAGATCGACCGCAGCTTCGTGTGCGACCTGGTGCCGGGCAGCAAGTCGCAGGCCCTGGTGCGCACCATGCTCAACATCGGCCGCAGCCTGGGCTTGACCGTGGTGGCCGAAGGCGTGGAAACCGAGGCGCAGCGCGATTTCCTGCTGCTCAACGGCTGCCTGGTGATGCAGGGCTATCTATACAGCCACCCCATGTCGCCCCAGGACTTTACCCGGTGGATGCAGGGCAGAGTGGTGCCCGCGTAAAGCCGCAGGCGGCTTGAACCGGGGTTGAAATGCTATAATGTTGCACCTCCCGGGCCTGACGGCCACTTCCTGTTTTTCCCCGTCTTCATGCTGTTACTCTGGATTTTTCTGGCCACCATCCTGGGCGGCCTGATCGCCATTGGCATTGCCCAATGGCTGGCCTACCGCGTCTTTGCCCACTATCTGCACCACATGGTCAGCCTGTCGGTGGGCGTGCTGCTGTCGGTGGCGCTGCTGCACCTGCTGCCCGAGGCCTTCGAGGGCAGCGATACCAACCCTCGCACCATGTTCGCCGTGCTGCTGGCCGCGCTGCTGGGGTTTTTCGTGCTGGAAAAAATCTCGGTGCTGCGCCACAGCCACCATCACGAGGGCGACGGCCACCATCACCACCACGGCCACGACAGCCACGAGGCAGGCAAGGGCGGGCGCCTCATCCTCGTCGGCAGCTCGCTGCACAATCTGTGCGACGGCGTGCTGGTGGCGGCGGCTTTCCTGACGGATCCCCTGCTGGGCGTGTTGACCGCGGCCTCCATCATCGTGCACGAAGTGCCGCATAAGCTGGGCGATTTCGTGGTGCTGATCAATGCCGGCCTGGCGCGGCGCACCGCCGTGCTGCTGATTCTCTTTTCCAGCCTGTGCACGGCCGTGGGCGGCGTCGCGGGCTACTTCGTGCTGCATGAAGTGCAGGCCTACACGCCCTACCTGCTGGTGGCGGCGGCCGGCAGCTTCCTGTACATCTCGGTCGCCGACCTCATTCCGCAGATGCACGAGCGCGTCCACCTGTCGGACGCGATCCCGCAAGTGCTGCTGGTGGGGGTCGGCGTCGCCATCATCTACGGCGTGACCACCTTCATGGAAGGCGTGGAGCACCACGACGCCGCCGAAGCGGCTGTCGCGCACGCTCATAAATAATTCAGGCAATCGTCGTATCATCGGCGGGTTCACCGTTCAGCCCAGGAGGTCTTCCATGAGCACTGCTCCCGCCGCCGGCCCCGTCGCCGCGACCGTCATCCACACCGATACCCAGGGCCTGGCCCAGGGCGATTTCCGCCTGGCCGTCCAGGGCGGCGCCATCGACGCCTACTACGCCGCGCCCGAGGGCAAGAAAGACCTACCCGTGGTGCTCGTGGTGCAGGAAATCTTCGGCATCCACGAACACATCAAGGACCTCTGCCGCCGCCTGGGCAAGGCCGGCTACCTGGCCGTGGCCGCCAATCTGTACGAGCGCCAGGGCGACGCCTCGGCCTATACCGACATTCCCAAGCTGGTGTCCGAGCTGGTGTCCAAGGTCAGCGACGAGCAGGTGCTGTCCGACCTCGACGCCAGCCTGGCCTGGGCCGGCCAGAACGGCGGCGACACCAAGCGCGTGGGCGTCACGGGCTTTTGCTGGGGCGGCCGCCTGGCGTGGATGTACGCCGCGCACAACCCGGCGGTGAAGGCCGGCGTGGCCTGGTACGGCAAGCTCACCACCGGCCACGGCCCGCTCATCAAGACCATGGCGGTGGACATCGCCGACAAGATCCACGGTCCGATGCTGGGCCTGTACGCCGAGAACGACGCCAGCATTCCGCTGGACAGCGTCGAGGAAATGAAGAAGCGCCTGGCCGCCGCCGGCAACGCGGCCGCCAAGGCCTCCGAGATCGTGGTCTACCCCGGCGCGCATCACGGCTTCCTGGCCGACTACCGCCCCATGTACGACAAGCACGCCGCCGAAGACGGCTGGAAGCGCATGCTGGGCTGGTTCGGCAAGTACCTGTAAGCCCGCGTCCGGAGGGAGGGGCTGTGGCGGTTTCGGTATTCGACCTTTTCAAGATCGGCATAGGCCCCTCCAGTTCCCATACGGTGGGCCCCATGCGCGCGGCCCTGCTGTTCGTCCAGGGGCTGGCGCGCGACGGCCTGCTGGCACGCACGGCCCAGGTGCGCGTCGAGCTGTACGGCTCATTGGGCGCGACGGGCAAGGGCCACGGCACCGACAAGGGCGTGATGCTGGGCCTCATGGGCCAGGCGCCCGACACCGTCGATCCTGCCGCCATACCCGGCCTGCTGCAGGCGGTGCGCGAGACGCGCAGCCTGGTATTGTCGGGCGGGCGCGCCGTGCCCTTCGTCGAAAAGGAACACGTGGTGTTCTACCGGCGCGAGGCCATGGCCGAGCATCCCAACGGCATGAAATTCCATGCCTACGATGGCGACGGGCAGGCCTTGCGCGAATCCCGCTACCTGTCGGTGGGCGGCGGTTTCGTCGTCACCGCGGGGACGACCAACAGCCAGGTGATCGCCGCGCATGACAGCCTGCCTTTTCCCTTCCGCACGGCCCGCGAGCTTTTGCAGATGTGCCGCGCAAGCGGCCTGACGGTGGCCGGCCTGATGCTGGAGAACGAGCTGGCGTGGCGTTCGCGGGAAGACGTCGAAGCGGGGCTGGACCGCATCTGGGCGGTCATGCAGGACTGCGTGAGCCGCGGCTGCGGCATCGGCCAGCCCGACATGGTGTGCGAGCTGCCCGGCCCGCTGCGGGTGCGCCGCCGCGCGCCCGAGCTGTACCGGCGCCTGACGCGCCAGGCCGAGCGCAGCCTGTCCGACCCGCTGGCCGTGATGGACTGGGTCAACCTCTACGCCATGGCCGTCAATGAAGAAAACGCCGCGGGCGGACGGGTCGTGACGGCGCCGACGAACGGCGCGGCCGGCATCATCCCGGCGGTGCTGCACTACTACGACCGTTTCGTGCCGGGCGCCAGCCAGGCTGGCGTGCGCGAGTTCCTGCTGACGGCAGGCGCCATCGGCCTGCTGTACAAGTACAACGCCTCGATCTCCGGGGCCGAGGTGGGGTGCCAGGGCGAGGTCGGCGTGGCCTGCTCGATGGCGGCCGGCGCGCTGGCCGCCGTGCTGGGCGCGGACGTCGAGCAGGTCGAGAATGCCGCCGAGATCGGCATGGAACACAATCTGGGCCTGACTTGCGACCCGGTGGGCGGGCTGGTGCAGATCCCGTGCATCGAGCGCAACGCCATGGCCTCGGTCAAGGCCGTCAACGCTTCGCGCATGGCCCTGCGCGGCGACGGGCAGCACTACGTATCGCTGGATTCGGTCATCAAGACCATGCGCGAGACCGGCGCCGACATGAAGACCAAGTACAAGGAAACGGCGCGCGGCGGCCTGGCGGTGAATATCGTGGAGTGCTGAGGCCGCGCCGGCGGCAAGCGCATGCCGGCGTTTTACTGCGGGTAGCTTCCGCCCAGCAGCGCGGTGAGCTTGCGCGCATGGGCCAGCACGATGCGGTCGAAGCCGCTTTCCAGGCGCTCGGCCGGCATGGTGAGGGTGAGCGCGCCCACCAGCTCCCCGCCGGCGCCGAAGACGGGCGAGGCCACCCCGGCCAGCTCGGGCAGGCGATCCCCCACCAGGGTCACGACGAATTCGCGCCGGATGCGCTGCGAGATCGGGTCGTTGGCGTCCGGCCAGGCGCTGAGCACGCGCCCGCCCGCGCCGCGGTCCATGGGCAGCAGGGCGCCGACGGCCAGGTGGTCGCGCACCGGCCGCGGCGAGTCGACGCGGTGCAGGCACAGGCGCTGGTCGCCCTGGCGCACGTGGAAGGCCGCGCTCTCCTGCGTGCGCGCGACCAGGTCGCCCAGCACCGGCATCACCACCGACCCCAACGAAAAAGACAGCGCATGGATGCGGTGCAGCCGCTCGATGCCCGCGCCCAGCGCGTAGCGGCCGTCCTCGCGCTTCTGCACCAGGTGGGCATGTTCCAGCGAGGCCAGCATGCGCAGCACCGTGCTCTTGTGCAACTGGGTGCGATGCGCGATCTCGGCCAGCGTCAGGAGGGGGGCGGTCAGGGAAAAGGCATCGAGCAGCGACAGGGCGCGGTCGACGGCGGCGACGCCGCCGCTTGCGGCGTTCTGGTCGGCCAGCGAGGGGATGGATGATTTGCGGGGCATGGAAACCAGGACGGATCTCGGGATGTTGCGGGGCAGCTTGACATTCTAATGAGGATAAAACATCATTAGATAGAACATAATTCTATCTAATGAAACTGTTCGTCAGGAGACAACCCATGATCCGTCGCGCCTTTCTGGCCGCGCTGGCTTGCGCCGCGCTGCCGCTCGCTTCCGTCCCCAGCCTCGCGGCGCCGGACTATCCCGATGCGCCCGTGCGCTTCATCGTGCCGTTCCCGCCCGGCGGCGGCACCGACAACGTTTCGCGCGTGCTGGCGCACGGCATCGCCGAAGACACGGGGTGGAACCTGGTGATCGAGAACCACGCGGGCGCGGGCGGCAACATCGGCATCTCGCTGGTGGCCAAGGGCAAGCCCAATGGCCTGATCATCGGCATGGGCCAGACCTCCAACCTCGCCATCAACCCCACGCTGTACGCGACCGTGCCCTACGACGCCGCGCGCGATTTCACGCCGGTGGCGCTGGTGGCCACGCAGCCGACGGTGCTGATGGTGCGCGCCGAGTCGCCGTTCCATACGCTGCAGGACGTCATCGCGGCGGCCAAGGCCAAGACCGGCTCGCTGACCATCGCCAATTCCGGCGTGGGCACGGTGAGCCACCTGTCGGCGGTGCTGCTGGCCAAGGTCGCCGGCGTCAAGCTGCTGGACGTGCCCTATGCGGGCGCCTCGCCGGCGATCACCAGCCTGGCCGGCGGCCAGGTCGACCTGAGCATGAGCGCGCCGTCCAGCGTGGCGCCGCTGGTCAAGGCGGGCAAGCTGCGCGCGCTGGCGGTCACCTCCGCCCAGCGCCTGCCCATCCTGCCCGAGGTGCCCACGGTGGCCGAGTCGGGCTACCCCGGCTTCGAGGCGCTGGACTGGAAGGCCGTGGTGGCCCCTGCCGGCACGCCGGCCGATGTCGTCGCCGCGCTCAATGCCGCGGTGAACAAGGCGCTGACGCGGCAGGACGTCATCAACGCGCTGCTGGCCGACGGCAGCACCGTGGCGGGCGGCACGCCCGAGCGCTTCGGCCAGTTCCTGGCGTCGGAACAGAAGCGCTGGGGCGACACCGTGCGCGAATCCGGCGCCCGGGTCGATTGAGCCGGCAGATCGAATCATCCACGGAAGTCCCCATGACCAAACCCCTGCGGCACGTGCGCGTGCTCGATCTCACCAATGTCCTCGCCGGTCCGTTCTGCTGCCACCAGCTGGCGCACATGGGCGCGGAAGTCATCAAGGTCGAGACGCCCGGCACCGGCGACCTGGCGCGCCAGCTGGGGGCCGACGCCGAGCTCAATCGCGCCCTGATGGGCGTGTCCTTCCTGGCGCAGAACGCCGGCAAGCGCTCGATCACGGTCAACCTCAAGCATCCGCGCGGCAAGGAAGTGCTGCTGCGCCTGGTCGAGAGCGCCGACGTGCTGGTCGAGAACTTCCGGCCCGGCGTGATGCAGCGCCTGGGCCTGGGCTTCGAGGTGCTCAGGCAGCGCCAGCCCAGGCTGGTGTATTGCGCGATCTCCGGCTTCGGCCAGGACGGGCCGCTGCACGACCTGCCCGCCTACGACCAGATCATCCAGGGCATGTCGGGCGCGATGAGCGTGACGGGCGACGCCGGGAGCGCGCCCTTGCGCGTGGGCTATCCCGTGGCCGACACCGCGGGCGGGCTGACCGCCGCATTCGCCGTGGCGGCCGCGCTGGCCGAGCCCAACCGCGAGACGGCGCGCTACATCGATGTGTCCATGCTGGAGTCGGTCATGACCACCATGGGCTGGGCGATCTCCAATTACCTGGTGGCGGGCCGCGAGCCCAGGCCCATGGGCAATGAGAACGTCACCGCCAGCCCGTCGGGCACCTTCCGCACGGGCGACGGGCTGCTCAACATCGCGGCCAACAAGCAGGAGCAGTTCGAGGCGCTGTGCCGCGTGGTCGGCCGCCCCGGGCTGATCGACGATCCGCGCTACCGCGAGCGCCAGGCTCGCCTGCAGCACCGCTACGAGCTGAAGGCCGAGATCGAGGCGGCGCTGGCCGCGGACAGCGCGGAGCACTGGTGGCCGCGGCTCACCGAGGCCGGCGTGCCGACCGGGCCGGTGTACTCGGTGCCGCAGGCGCTGGCGCATCCGCAGGTGCGCGACCGCGGCCTGATCGGGCAGTTCGACGACGCGCCCGGCGTGGGGCGCGCCGTGCGCGTGGTGCGGGCGGGCTACAAGGTCGACGGCCGCACGCCATCGGTCGACACGCCGCCGCCCACGTTGGGACAACACACCGATGCCCTGCTGCGCGAGCTGGGCTACGGCGAAGACGAGATACGCGCGTTGCGCGAGGAGCAGGCCTTATGAGCGAAACCGCATCCCCATCCCCCGGCGCCGCCGAGGTCGAGAACGCCAGCAGCGCCTGGTGGCGCACCGGCGTCATCGACATGCAGCCCGGCGTCATCCGCTACCGCGGCTATGCCATCGAAGACCTGATCGGCAACGTCGGCTTCGCCCAGATGATCTGGCTGATGCTGCGCGGCGACTTGCCCACGCCGGGGCAGGGCGCGCTGCTGGAGGCCGCGCTGATGTCGGCGGTGGACCACGGTCCGCAGGCGCCCAGCATCGCCATCGCCCGCATGGCCGCGACCTGCGGCGTGGGCCTGAACAACGCCATGGCCTCCGCCGTGAACGTGCTGGGCGACGTGCACGGCGGCGCGGGCGAACAGGCCGTGGCGCTTTACCGCGACGTTGCCGCGCGCCTGGACGCGGGCCTGCCGCTTGCCGAGGCGGCGCGCGCCGCCTTGCGCGACTACGTCGAACTGCACGGCAAGTTCGTCTCGGGTTTCGGCCATCGCTTCCACCCGCTCGACCCGCGCTCGCCGCGCCTCTTGCAACTGGTGGACGACGCGGCCGCCAGGGGCGAGGTGTCGGGCCGCTACGCCGCCATTGCGAGGGCCATCGAGGCCGAGCTGGCCGCGCAGAAGAGCCGGCCTATCCCCATGAACATCGACGGCGCGACGGCCGTCATCTATGCCGAGCTGGATTTTCCGGCGCCGCTGGCGCGCGGGCTGTTCTGCCTGTCGCGCTCGGTGGGCATCCTGGCCCATGCCTGGGAGCAGACGCAGCAGGGCGGGCGCAACAAGGGGCCGATTCCGCGGCAGTACCTGCCGCAGTACGAGGGCGTGCCGCCGCGCGAGCTGCCCGATTGGGCGAAGCAGTGACGGCTCAATGAAAAATGCCCGCTTTAGTCGAAGCGGGCATTTTGGTCTTTACAGGCTTTCCTCGTTGACGAGGCCTTCCTTGCCATAGAACTTCACGCCGATCTCGATGCGTTCGCGCCCTTGCGCGCGGCGATGGCGGTTGCTGTCGCGCAGGCTGTACACGCAGCCGCAGTATTCCTGCTGGTAGAAGTTCTCGCGCTTGCTGATCTCGATCATGCGCTGCGAGCCGCCGCCCTTGCGCCAGTTGTAGGTCCAGTACACCAGGTCGCCGTAGCGGGCCGCGGCGCGCGCGCCTGAGCCGTTGATCTGGTTCATGTCCTTCCAGCGCGAGATGCCCAGCGAGCTGGTGATGGTGTCGAAGCCGTGCTCGTGCGCGTACAGGGCGGTGCGCTCGAAGCGCATGTCGAAGCACTTGGTGCAGCGCTCGCCGCGCTCGGGCGAATCTTCAAGCCCCTTGACGCGCTCGAACCAGTTGTCCACGTCGTAGTCCGCGTCGATGAACGGGATATCGTGCTGCTCGGCGAAGCGGATGTTCTCGTTCTTGCGGATCTCGTACTCGCGCACGGGATGGATGTTGGGGTTGTAGAAGAAGATGGCGTAGTCGATGCCGGAGGCCGTCATGGCCTCCATGACTTCACCCGAGCAGGGCGCGCAGCAGGAGTGCAGCAGCACTTTCTGGCGGCCTTCGGGAAGTGCGAGCTGGGGGCGGACGACGTCGGTCATGGCTGGGGCAGGGCGTAAAACGGCAGGGATATCAACATTTTACGCGATCTGCTTGGAGATGGCCGAGGGCGCGCGGGGCACGCCCTGTCCGTCATTTACTGGCGGCTGGTGACTTCGACCAGGTGGTAGCCGAACTGGGTCTTGACCGGGCCTTGCACCTCGTTGACCGGGGCGCTGAACACGACCTTGTCGAACTCGGGCACCATCTCGCCCGGGCCGAAGCTGCCCAGGTCGCCGCCGGCCTGGCTGGACGGGCAGCTGGAATGCTGTTTCGCCAGATCGGCGAAGCTGGCGCCGTTTTGAATGGCGGTTTTCAGTTCATTGGCCTGGGCTTCGGTCGAAACCAGGATGTGGCGGGCGGTGGCTTGTGCCATGGCGGGGACTCCTGAAATGGGGGTTTTGGGATCGTACTGCATAGCGCAGGGGGTGGGCCGCTTTCGGCCATAAAGCGCCGTGTTCACGGCGATTTCATATCGGTGCCGCTTTGCTTCTTCTTCATCGAGTTTGCAAGACGCTGCACCAGATCGGGAAATATCCGCCTTTCCTCGGCTGACCAGTCCTTAATCAGCTCGCCTAGCAGTTTGCGTCGCGCGTCGGTGATGCGCGCAAGCGTGCGTACGCCGACGCCGGTCACCGAGGCGGCCCGTACGCGCTTGTCGTTCTGCCCGGCCGGGCGGCATACAAACCCGAGCTGTTCGAGCTTCGCGAGCTGGCGGCTGACTGTGGAAGGGTCACGACCCACCTGCTCGGCCAGTTGAGCGACGCCGGTCGTGCCCGCCGCGTGTAACCGAACCAGCAATGGAAACAAGGCCCGATCCAGCGAGACACCGGCCACGCTCAACAGTACCTCATCCTGGCGTGGGCTGTTCAGGCAGCCGGTTAGCTCGATCAATGCCGACGCGATGGCCTCTACATTCCGTGCACTACGCATGCTTTACATCGTCCTTTCGCTCGCCCATAATTCGTGCATCATACATGCAAATGGATAGGTGATTCGATGGACCGAGCGAAAACCGTGCTGCTGATCATGGGAAGTACGCGCGCGGCCAGAATTTGCCCAAAGATCACGGCGTGGATCGCGGAAATCGGGCAAACCTGTACAGGCTTAGCCTACGAAACCGTTGACCTGGCCGACTGGCTGCTGCCGATGGACGACGAGGCGGCGCTCCCCGCGCTGGGACCGTATGCGCAGCCGCACACGCGCGCCTGGAGCGACAAAATCAAGAGCGCGGATGCGGTGGTTTTCGTTGCGCCGCAATACAACTGGGGTTATCCGGCGGTGCTCAAGAATGCCATCGATCATCTCTACCATGAGTGGCGAGACAAGCCGGCCGCGATCGTGACCTATGGCGGCCACGGCGGCACCCGATGCGCTAAGCAGCTTCGACAGGTCGCGACTGCAGTGAAGATGCGCATGGTCATGAAAGCGCCAGCCATCAGGCTATCGGAGGCAGTGATTCGGCAGGGCGCCTCGTTTATCCCGGAACGGGATTTCCTGCCATATCGACCGCAAATCCAGCATGCGCTCGTGGAACTGGCTGCCCAGGTCGCCGGACGTGAACGCTTCCTGACGCGGGTAGGCCGGAAGTGGAAGGCATTTCTCTTTGCCATGACCTGATACGCCGGATAGGGACACGGGCGTATGGCCGTTTACCTTTGGAAAGTGCTCATGAGGTTACGCTGGGGCGGATAGCCATGACTCAAGCGGCCTCCGGCTTTGCAGTGCGCTGGCGGCGCAGTTCGACCCCCTGCGCCGCGCCGATGGCGCGGGCGCGCAGCTGGCCGCAGCCGCCGTCCACGTCCTGCCCGGCGCTGTTCCTCACCTTGGTCAGCACGCCGCGGCTGTGCAGGGCGTGGACGATCTCGCGGATACGCTCGGGATCGGGGCGCTGGTAGTCGTCCCCTTCGAGACTGTTGAAGGGGATGAGGTTGAGCACGCCGTACTTGCCCTTGAGCAGCCGCAGGATTGCATCGAGTTCGTCGTCGCCGTCGTTGACGCCCTTGAGCAGCGTCCACTGGTACTGGATCGGGTAGTCGGCGTCGCGGGCGTATTTTTCGCCGAGCTCGATCAGTTCTTCCGGCGCGATTTTCGGCGCGCGCGGCAGCAGGTGTTCGCGCAGTTCGGCCTTGGTCGTGTGCAGCGACAGCGCCAGCGCGGGCTTGACGCGCTGTCGCGGCAGGGCTTCGAACACGCGCCGGTCGCCCACGGTGGAGAGCACGAGGTTCTTGTGGCCGATATTGCCTTCGGTGCCGAGCAGGTCGATGGCTTCGAGCACGTTGTCGAGGTTGTGCGCCGGTTCGCCCATGCCCATGAAGACGACCTTCTTCACCGCGCGCAGACGCCGCGCCAGCACGACCTGGGCGAGGATTTCCATGCTCGAGACCTGGCGGATCAGGCCGCTCTTGCCGGTCATGCAGAAGCGGCAGCCGACCGCGCAGCCGACCTGGGTGGAGACACAGAGTCCGTCGCGCGGCAGCAGCACGCTTTCCACCATCTGTCCGTCGGCGAGTTCGACGAGCAGGCGCGAGCCGTCGTTGCCGGCATGTTCCGAGCGGATGCGGGCAAGGCCGTCCAGTTCCGCCGTCAAGGCGGGCACGGCATCGCGCAGCGCCCGCGGCAGGAAGTGCTCGGAGCGCCGCCGCCGCGTGCCGCTGTCGAGCGCTTGTCCGTTCAGCCAGACGCGCACGACCCGGCCGCGATGGACCGGCTGGGCGCCGAGGGCGGCGAGGCGTTGGTCGAAATCGGAGAAGCGCATGGGGAGCGGATTCTACTCTGCGCGGCTCGCACCCGCCGGGCCGTCAGTTCGGCATTTTTTCCTCGGGGCGCAACGTCAAGACTCGCACGCCGTTTCGGGTCACGGCTACGGTGTGCTCGAATTGCGCGGACAGTTGCCCGTCGCGGGTGACGACTGTCCAGCCGTCTTCTTCGGTCCGAACGGCATCCCGCCCTTGGTTGATCATCGGTTCGATGGTGAACACCATTCCTTCCCGCAGCACCAGACCCGTTTGCGGCTTGCCCCAATGCAGCACTTGGGGCGGCTCGTGCATGTCGCGCCCAATGCCGTGCCCGCAGTATTCCCTGACGACCGAATAGCCGTTTCTCCGTGCGTGCCGCTCGATGGCGTGCCCCACATCGCCAAGCCTGGCGCCTGGACGAACGGCCTTGATTCCTTGCCACATCGCTTCGTAGGCCACCTGCACCAGCCGTTTGGCCGGCGGTGGCACCTCTCCGACAAGATAGGTTTTGCTGGAATCAGCGATATAGCCGTTTTTCTCCAAGGTGATATCGAAATTAACGATATCCCCGCTTTGCAATAGATCGGTCGTGGACGGAACCCCGTGGCAAACCACGTTGTTGCGCGAGGCGTTCAGTGCATAGGCATACCCGTACTGCCCTTTGCTTGCCGGACGCGCGTTGAGTTCATGCACGATGAGGCTATCGACCAGATTGTTGACCTGCATGGTTGTCATGCCGATCAAGCCCAGCCGGTCCACGTAGCCAAACACATCCGCCAGCAACCTGCCTGATTCCGCGAGCAATGCGATTTCTTCCGGTCGCTTGGTCATGTCGCCGCCACGTCGACGGCCCGCGCCACAACGCCCGCGGCTCGCAGTTCCCGGGCCATGATCTCATTGAAACTCTGCGTCGGATTCATTTCGCACAACCTGCCTATCCTGATCCAGAAAGCCGCTTGCGCGTTGATCGACCGGCACGACACGGCGCTCGCTTTGCGTAGTTGATCGTGCAGATCATCGTCGATATTCACAATGCCCATGCCGCCCTCAATATATGAAACGTATATGAATCATATTGTCGAACCCGATGGCATTGCAAGCGATCCTTGCCGCTTCGTCGACCCGGCGAATGCCTGACATGAATGGGTTCCAGACTCGCACGTCACCGGCCAAGACGACCGGTCACGCCGTCCCCAAGGCGGAAAGTCCTACAATTCCGCTTTGCAACAATCGGGCGCGGGTACCGAACCGGCACGCTACCCCGGCGCAAGTCATGACTACTCAAGCTTTCTCGATTGCCTGCGGCATCGACTTCGGCACGTCGAATTCCGCCGTGGGATGGCACCGCCCGGGGCTTCCCTCCCTGCTGGCCCTTGAAGAGGGCAAGCCGACCATCCCGTCGGCGATCTTCTTTCACGACGAAGACGCCGCCGTCAGCTACGGCCGGGCCGCGCTGGCGGACTACCTGGCGGGCTACGACGGCCGCCTGATGCGGTCCATGAAGAACCTGCTGGGCAGCTCGCTGATCGACGGCCATACGGAAATCCGCGGGCGCGGCGTGCCGTTTCGCGTATTGCTGACCCATTTCATCCAGGAATTGAGGACGCGGGCGCAGCAGGCCGCCGGCCGGGAATTCACGTCGGTGGTCATGGGCCGGCCGACGTTTTTCGTCGACGGCGACGAGGTCGCCGACCGCGCCGCGCAGGATACCCTGGGTGAAATCGCCGCCGCCGTGGGGTTCACCCATATCGAATTCCAGTACGAGCCCCTGGCGGCGGCGTTCGACTACGAGTCGCAGATCAGCCGCGAGGAACTGGTGCTGGTCATCGACATCGGCGGCGGCACGTCCGACTTCTCGCTGATACGCCTGGGCCCGGAGCGCGCGGCCATGGCCGACCGGCGGGCGGACATCCTGGCGCACGGCGGCGTGCACATCGGCGGCGGCGACTTCGACCAATACCTCAGCCTGGACTCGTTCATGCCCTTGCTGGGCCTGGGCAGCCAATTGCGCAGCGGCAAGGACGTGCCGTCCACCCAGTACGTCAACCTGGCCTCCTGGCACACGATCAACTTCGCGTATACGAACAAGGCGTTGGAACACCTGTCGTACATCCGCGCCAATGCGGCCGAGCGCGACAAGATCGACCTGCTGCTGAGGCTGGTGAAGGAACGCGCCGGGCATTGGCTGGCGCTGCAGGTGGAAAAAACCAAGATCGACCTGTCCGGCGCGCCGTCCACGCAAATCGGCCTGGAGCGGATCGACCGCGACCGGGTCCTGGCCGTTTCCCGGGACGACCTCGACCGCGCCGTCGCGCCGCTGATCGACCGGATCGAAACCACCGTCGCCACGCTGCTGCGCGACGCGGGCGTGCCGTTGGACACGATCGACACCCTGTTCTTCACGGGCGGATCGAGCCGCGTCCCGCTGCTGCGCCAACGCATTTCCGCGCTGCTTCCCGGCGCCCGCAGCGTCGAAGGCGACCGGTTCGGCAGCATAGGCACGGGCCTGGCGCTGGATGCGGCGCGGAAGTTCGGATAAGGGCGGGACGCCGCCGTCCCGCCTGCGCAAGCCGGAAATCCCGGTGAGCGCGTAAGGTTGTCACGCGCCGGGCGCGCGCCGGCAGTTACTATCGCGCCCTCTCGCTTCCCCCTCAGCAGCTCCCCCATGCATGCACACTCTGCCGCGCACCGCGGCGCTTCTCCTTTGCGCGCCTGGCTGGCCGTCGGCGCCGTCACGCTGGCTTCGTTCGCCTTCGTCACCACCGAATTCCTGCCGGTCGGCCTGCTGCCCGCCATTGCCCAGGAGGTCGGCGTCCAGCCCGGCACCGCCGGGCTGATGGTGACCATCCCCGGCCTGCTGGCCGCTTTCGCCGCGCCCGGCATGATGCTGGGCGCCGGCCGCATCGACCGGCGCCGCATCCTGCTGGTGCTGTCGGTGCTGCTGGTGGCGTCCAACATGATCTCGGCTTTTGCCGGCAGCTTTCCCGTCATGCTGCTGGGCCGCGCGCTGCTGGGCGCCAGCCTGGGCGGCTTCTGGACGCTGGCCCTGGCCGCGGCCGGCCGCCTGGTGCGTCCGCAAGACAGGGCCCGCGCCACCGCCGCCATCATGGCCGGCGTGACCTGCGCCACGGTGATCGGCGTGCCGCTGGGCACCTTCATCGCCGGCCTGGCTTCATGGCGCGTCTCGTTCATGGCCACCGGCGCGCTGGCCGCCGTCTCCCTGGTCGCGCAGTGGGTGCTGGTCCCCTCGCTGCCGTCGAGCGCGGCCCTGCGCGTGGCCGATCTGCTCGAACTGTGGCGGCGCCCGCACTCGCGCAAGAGCCTATTGATGGTCGTGCTGGTCTTCGCCGCGCATTTCTCGTCGTACACCTATATCGCGCCGTTCCTGCTGACGCGCGCCGGCTTCAGCCTGCAGAGCATTACCTGGGTATTGCTGGGCTTCGGCCTGATCGGCTTTGTCTCCAATGCCGTCGCCTCGGCCACGGCCAGCCGCCACCTCAAGGCCACGCTGCTGACCATCGTGACCCTGCTGATGCTGGCCTTGCTGGCGCTGCCCTGGCTGCAAGGCGCCGCGCCCGCGGTGACGGCGGCCGTGCTCGCCTGGGGCATCGCCTTCGGCGCGATTCCGCTGTGCATGAGCCTGTGGATGCATGCCGCGGCGCCCGACCTGCCCGAAGCGGGGTCGGCCACCTTCATCGCCACCATCCAGGTGGCGATCGCCGTCGGTTCGTCGGTCGGCGGCGCCATCGTCGACCGGGTCGGCATTCCCGTGGACTTCCGGTTCGGCTGTGTGCTGGCCGTGCTCGGCCTGGCCATGGTGGCCAGTTTCGGCGCGCGGCCCAAGGCCGCGGCCTGAGCCGCTTAGTCGAAATCGGGCGCGAATAGCCAACTGCCTCAACCCAAGACAACCCGCCACAATTCCTTCACCGTTTCCCGCTCAACCGCCACGCTCTGCGCGGGCACCCGCGCCCTCTCCACCCCTTGCAGCCGCAACTCGTGCTGCACCCGCCGCAGGGTGCGGTAGGCATTTCCCGCGTGCTGCGCCAACGCGGCGGGAATCAACCCGGCTTCCCCCGCGATCTGCAGCAGCGCGATGTTTCCCAGGTTTTCCATCAGCTCGGGATGCATCGCCGACTGGCTCAGCACCAGATACTGCGTCACGAATTCCACATCCACCATCCCGCCGCGGTCGTGCTTCAGGTCGAACAGTCCTGATGGGTTGGGGTGTCCCGCGCTGATCTTGCCGCGCATGGCCAGGACTTCCCTGCGCAGTTTGTCCATGTCGCGCGGCATGGCGAGGATGTCGCGGCGGATGTGTTCGAAGCGTTCTCCGATCGCAACGTCGCCCGCCGCGTAGCGCGCCCGCGTCAGGGCCTGGTGTTCCCAGGTCCAGGCGTGCTGGCGCTGGTATTGCTCGAAGGCCGCCACGGACACGGCCAGCAGGCCGGCCTCGCCGTCGGGGCGCAGGCGCAGGTCGACGTCGTACAGCCGGCCCGACGAGGTCAGGGTCGACAGCCAGGAGCTCATGCGCCGGCCGAGCTTGGCGTAGACCTCGGCCGCGTCGTCGCGCGGGTCGTCGAAGAGGAAGACCAGGTCCAGGTCGGAGATGTAGCCCAGCTCCTTGCCGCCCAGCTTGCCGTAGGCGATGACGGTAAAGCGGGGCACGGCATCGGGTTCGCGGTTGACCAGGAGCCAGACGCGCCGCAAGGTTTCGGCCAATAGCAGGTCGGCCAGGGCCGAGAGCTGGTCGCCCAACTGCTCCACGGTCAGCGCGCCTTCCAGGTCCTGCGCCAGCAGCTGGAAGCTCGCCTGGCGCTGCATATCGCGCATCAGGTTCATCTGCCGTTCGACATCGGGCGTGCCGTCGGGCAGCAGGCTGGCGTCGAGGTCGGCGGCCAGCTGGCGGCCGATCTGCGGCCAGTCAGGGGGGGCGAGCAGGGTGTGCCAGTCGATCAGGCTGTCGAGCAGCAGGGGGTGCTGGCGCAGGTATTGCGCGGCCCAGGGGCTGGCCGCCGTGATGCGGGCCACGCGCGCCAGGGTGTCGGGATATTCGGCCAGCAGCGCCAGGTAGGCGCTGCGTTGGGCGATGGCCTCGATCAGGTCGAGCAGGCCGATGGCGCTCACCGAAGGCGCGCGGGTCCGCGACGCGGCGCGCAGGGCCGCCGGCAGCAGGGCGTCGACGCGGCGCCGGCTGGTCTCGGGCAGGCTCTGCATGCGGTAGCTGGCCAGCAGCGCTTCGGTGCGGCGCAGGAGTTCATCGGCCTGGTCGCCGAACTGCGCGCGGATCTGGCCGGCCAGGTTCTGGTCGCTGGTGCTGGCGTCCTCGACCGGCCGGCCCGTGTTGGCCCGCACCTGGTCGTCCAGGTCGCCCATGCCGGCGGCGTGGAAGGCATTGCGAAAGGCCTCGGAGACCACGGCGCGGTGCGCGGCCAGCGTGTGTTCGAAAGCCTCGGGCGCGAACCCCAGCGCGGCGGCCAGCTCGGCGCGCCGCTCGGGCTCGCCGGGCAGCAGGTGGGTCTGTTCGTCCTCGCGGTACTGCAGCGCGTGCTCGGTGCGGCGCAGGAATCGATAGGCCGCCTCCAGCTTGTCGGCGTCGTCGGCGGCGATCAGGCCGGCATCGCGCTCGGCGTGCAGGGCGGCGATCAGGCCGCGGCATTGGAGGGCGGGCATGCGTCCGCCGCGGATCATCTGCGAGAGCTGCACCACGAACTCGATCTCGCGGATGCCGCCGTCGCCCAGCTTGATGTTGTTGGCGGTGTCCAGGCCGTTGCGCGCCAGGGCGCGGCGGTTCCAGTCCTGGCGGATGCGTTCGCGCAGGGCGCGCAGCGCCGCCAGCGCATCGAAGTCGAAATACTTGCGGTAGACGAAGGGCCGGCGCAGGTTCTCGAAATGCTGCGCCTGCGCTTCGGGCTGGCTGTCGGGCCAGGCCCGCGCCTCGATCAGGCGGGCCTTGAGCCAGGCATAGCGCTCCCACTCGCGGCCCTGGCCGATCAGGTAGTGCTCGAAGGCTTCCAGGCTCCAGGCCAGCGGGCCGGCGTCGCCGTCGGGGCGCAGGCGCAGGTCGGTGCGAAACACCTGGCCGTCGGCGTCGAGCTCCGACAGCATGGGCATCATGCGGCGCGTCAGCCGGCCGTAGAACTCGTGGTGGCTGATGGGGCGCGGTCCGTCGGTCTCGCCTTCCTCGCCGTAGAGCATCACCAGGTCGATGTCGGAGGACACGTTCAACTCGCCCCCGCCCAGCTTGCCCATGCCGACGATCAGCATCTCCTGGGGCGCGCCGGTGGCCGGGTCGCGCGGGATGCCGTGCGTCTCGGCCAGCTCGCGGGCGGCGCTGCGGTAGGCGGTCGCGACGGCCAGGTCGGCCAGGGCCGTCATGGCGCCCACCACTTCTTCCAGATCGGCCAGGCCGGCCAGGTCGCGCACCGTCAGCAGCGTGAAGACGCGTTCGCGCAGCCGCCGCAAGGCCTGCCGGCACAGGTCGCCGGGCAGGGCGGCCGCGGTTGCCCGGCCGGCGGCGAGTTCGGCCAGCCAGGCCGACAGGACGGCGGGCGTGACGGGCTGCTGCGCCTGCTCGGCCAGCCAGGCGGGCAGATCGGGGCGCGCCATGATGCGGCGGCGCAGATAGCCGGACCAGGCCAGGGCGGGGGCGAGCAAATCGGAGGACGGCATGGTCGTCAATGTGGGGGGGGGGACGTCAAGACGGAATCGTTCGTTTCCTGTATAAGAGGGACGATACTGTAAATTCGTTTCTTTCTGTCTACCCGTGCATGTGACCACCAAAGTCCTGCGTTGCCTGTTCTGGGGCGTCCTGGCGGTCTTCGCGGTGGCGTTGGCGGCCTGCCTGGGCCTGCGTTATCTGGTGCTGCCCAAGATAGACCAGTGGCGTCCCCGGATCGAGCAGTACGCATCGCAGTCCCTGGGCTCGCCCGTCCGCATCGGTTCCATCGCGGCCGACTGGAGCGGCCTCAATCCGAGGCTGCGCCTGTCCTCCGTGCAGTTCTACGACGGGGCCGACCAACCGGAGCCCACGATCACCCTGCCTTCGGTCGCTGCCGTGGTGGCCTGGCGCAGCGTGCTGCGCATGACGCCGCGCCTGCTGTCGTTGGACATCGAAGGCGCCGACCTCACCGTGCGGCGCGACGCCGCGGGCCTCCTGTGGGTGGCCGGCATGTCGTTCGACCCCGCCGCGCCCGCGGCCAAGGGCGACTCGCCGGTGCTGGTCTGGCTGTCGCAGCAGCGCCAGCTGTCCTTGTCCGGCACCACCTTGCATTGGCTCGACGAGCAGCGCCAGGCGCCGGAACTGGTGCTCAGCCACGTGGATGCCGCCGTGCGCAATGGCGCGCTGTCGCATCGCTTTGCCCTGCATGCGACGCCGCCGGCCGCGCTGTCGGCCGGCGTGACCCTGCGCGGCGAAATCGAGCGGCGCATCTTCACGCTCAACAGCTCCGACCCGGCGAGCTGGAACGGCAATTTCTACATGCAGCTCGACGACGCCGAGCCCTATGCCTGGTCGCCCTGGGTGACGATGCCCGCCGTGCAGGGCCGGCTGGCGGCGCGCGCCTGGGTGCAGCTGACGCATGGCCAGATCGGCAACGTGACGCTGGACGCGGTGCTGCGCGGGCTGGACACGGCCTTGCCGCACCAGGAGGGCCGCCTGGCGGCGAAGCAGGCGCACTTGCGCCTGGACGGCATGCCAGGCGACCTGGATGCCTTGCCCGCCGACGCCTTGCCGCTGCCCCTGGCGCGCAGCGCTTCCGGGCAGGGCATGTCGCTGCAGGTCCAGGCGCAGGGGCTGGCGGCCACCTTGCCGACGGTGTTCGATACGCCCGATCTGCGGGTCGACGATCTGCAAGTCGATGCCAGCCTGCTGCATCCGCCCAGGCAGCCTTTGTCGCTGGACCTGCGGCAACTGCAACTGAAGAACGGCGAGGCCGAACTCCAGTTGCAGGGGCGCTGGCGCGACGAAGGCGCGGGCGGCGAGGGCACGGCCGACCTGCAAGGCAAGCTCGTGCGGATGGCCATGCCCGCCATCCATCGCTACTTGCCCCTGACCGTCTCGCAGTCGACCCGCCACTGGATGGCCCAGGGCCTGCAGGCGGGCGAGGTGCGCGATGCCTCGGTGGTGCTCAAGGGGCCCTTGGCCGAGTTTCCTTTCACGCAGCCGGGAGAGACCGGCCAGTTCCGCGTGGCGGGCCGCTACCAGGAGGCGCGCGTCGATTACGCGCCGGCGCGTCCCGACCGCAAGGGCTGGCCCGTCCTCAGCGCCATGTCGGGCCCCTTCGTGGTGGACCGGGCCAGCCTGACGCTGGACAGCGCCGGCGGCGTGGTGGAGACCGGCCCGTCGCAGCAGGTGGTCCTGCACGCCGTGCATGCCGCCATCCCGAACATGGAGCACGATGCGCAACTGGACGTCACGGGCGAGAGTTCAGGCGCGGTGCCGGCCTATCTGGCGATGGCGACCAACTCGCCGCTGGGCGGCCTGCTCGACGGCGCGCTGGACCAGTCCCAGGGGTCGGGCGACTGGCAGGTGGCCATGAAGCTGCACGTGCCGCTCCTGCACCCCGACGACGCGCAGATCGACGGCCACATTGTCTTCCAGGGCAATACCTTCCAGCTGCTGCCCCAATTGCCCGCCATGAGCGCCCTGCAGGGCGACCTGGCGTTTTCCGATCTCGGCCTGCAGGCCAACGATATTCGCGGCACTTTCCTGGGCGGGCCCGCGCGCGTGTCGGGCAAGCTGGGCCATGGCGAATCCCTGGCCTTCTCCGGCACGCTGGCCGCGACGGCCCTGGACGAACTGGGCAAGCTGCCCGCCTGGCAGCGCTTTTCCGGCAAGACGGCCTACCAGGGCAAGCTGTCCTATGCCAAGGGCGGCGATGTGGACGTGTCGGTGCAGAGCGACCTGTCGGGCCTGGCCATCGACCTGCCCGCGCCGCTGGGCAAGACGGCGTCCGCCACCTTGCCCCTGGCCCTGCAGTGGAGCCCCGCCACCAACCGCGGCCATAGCGGCCGGCGCTGGCTGTCGGGCGGCATCGGCGAGAACATCAACCTGCTGTTCGAGCGCGACCCCTCGGACCGCGGCGCGTATTTCGCGCGCGGCGCGATCGGCGTGGGGCGGCCGGCCACCCTGCCGACCCGCGGCCTGAACCTGGCGGGCACGCTGGACACGCTCGATACCGATGCCTGGAACGATGCCTTGAAAAGCTTTTCGCCCGCGCCGGTGTCCGCGCCGGTGCCCGCGCCGGCCAAGGGCAAGGCCGCGCCCAAGCCGGCGCCGCCGGCATTGCCGGGGCTGGAACTGGTCAACCTGTCGGTCAAGCGCCTGGTCGCCGCGGGCCAGGATTTCGACGACATCACCCTCTATGCCCAGCGGCCCGCGCCCCAGCAATGGCGCGTGTCGATCGACGCCAAGCAGGCCGCCGGCACGCTGGAATGGGCCGAGGCTTCGGATGCGGCCTCGGGCAAGATCACGGCCCGCTTCGATCGCCTGGCGCTGGGCAAGGCGGGCGAGGCCGGCAAGGACGTCAAGCCCGATGGCGACAAGGAAAGCGAGCTGTCCGACATCCCCGGCATAGACTTGCAGGCCAAGCAGTTCGTGCTGTATGGGCATGACGTGGGCAGCCTGGACCTGGTCGGCACCAACCTCGAGCGCGGCAATCTATGGCGGCTGGACAAGCTGCACGTCGCCAATGAGTCGGCCACGCTGGACGCCACCGGGTCGTGGCGCCTGAGCGGCACCGAGCGCGGCCTGAGCGCGGATGCCAGCATCGACTTCAAGGACCTGGGCGCCATGCTCGAGCGGCTGGGCCTGCAGTCGGTCAGCAGCGGCCACGGCACGATCAAGGGCAAGCTCTTCTGGCGCAACCTGCCGTGGCGCCACGACAAAGCCGACATCGAAGGCACCATGCACGTCAACCTCGAGAAAGGCCGCTTCGTGCACCTGAGTTCGCGCACATCGCGCGTGCTGGAGCTTTTGTCGCTGCAGTCCCTGCAGCGCCTGGCCACCCTGAGCGCCAATCCCGCCGGCCTGCTGCGCGAGGGCTTTCCCTTCGACAGCGTCACGGGCGACATGCGCTTGACCGGCGGCGTGATGAGCATCGACGGCTACAAGGTCAACGGCCCGGTGGCGGCCATCGGCCTGGAAGGCAGGACCGACATCATCAAGGAGCTTTGGGACCTGCACGCCGTGGTGGTGCCCAACCTGGACGCCAGCGGCGCGGCCATTGCCGCGGCGCTGGTCAATCCGGTGATCGGGCTGGGCGCCTTCATTACCCAGTGGCTGCTCAAGCAGCCGCTGGCCCGTGCCATGACCTCGGAATACCATGTCACCGGCAGCTGGGACGACCCCAAGGTCGAGACGGTGGAAACGAAAGCGCCGGCCGTGGAAAGCGCGCCGGCGACGCACTGATTTTTTGCCTTGGGGCGCGGCGCGGGGGCTTTTACCGCCGCGCCGGGCAGGGGCTTACTTCTTCATCATGTCGAAGAATTCGGAGTTGGTCTTGGTGGCCTTCATCTTGTCGAGGATGAACTCCATCGATTGGATTTCGTCCATGTCGTGGATGAACTTGCGCAGCACCCATACCTTCTGCAGCAGTTCGGGCTTGATGAGCAGCTCTTCGCGGCGCGTGCCCGACTTGTTCAGGTTGATGGCCGGGTAGACGCGCTTTTCGGCCAGGCGGCGCTCCAGGTGCACTTCGGAGTTGCCGGTGCCCTTGAATTCTTCGTAGATCACTTCGTCCATGCGGCTGCCGGTCTCGACCAGCGCCGTGCCCAGGATGGTGAGCGAGCCGCCTTCCTCCAGGTTGCGCGCCGCGCCGAAGAAGCGCTTGGGGCGCTGCAGCGCGTTGGCGTCGACGCCGCCGGTCAGCACCTTGCCCGAGGCCGGCACCACGGTGTTGTAGGCGCGCGCCAGGCGGGTGATGGAGTCGAGCAGGATGATCACGTCCTTCTTCATCTCGACCAGGCGCTTGGCCTTCTCGATGACCATTTCGGCCACCTGCACGTGGCGCGTGGCGGGCTCGTCGAAGGTGGAGGCCACCACTTCGCCGCGCACCGTGCGCTGCATTTCGGTCACTTCTTCCGGGCGCTCATCGACCAGCAGCACGATCATGACGGCATCGGGGAAGTTGGTGGTGATGGCATGCGCGATGTGCTGCATAATCACCGTCTTGCCCGACTTGGGGCTGGC
>DASWPO010000028.1:0-2974 GCA_036404015.1 Bordetella sp.
GCTGCGGCACACGGGACGCCTGTCCCGCAAAAGCCTGCGACTGATCCTCCTGCTGATCGGCGCCGCGCTGGTGGCCCTGGTGTCGCTGGGCTTTGCCCGCATGGCCGATGCCGCGCTCGAATGGAACCGGCGCTGGACGAGCGCGCATGGCTGGCTGGCCTTCATCGTGCTGCCGCTGGGCCTGTTGGCGCTGCGCTGGCTCACGCTGCGCTTCGCGCCTTATGCGGGCGGCAGCGGCATTCCCCAGGTGATCGGCGCGCTGTCCCTGCCGCCCGGCCGGCCGCAATGGCGTCTGGTGTCCATGCAGACGGCCTGGAAAGTGCCGCTGACCTTCCTGGGCATGCTGATGGGCGCCTCCGTCGGCCGCGAGGGGCCGTCGGTGCAGGTGGGCGCCGCCGTCATGCTGGCCTGGAGCCGGCTGTGCGTGCGCCTGGGGGTGCCGCTGCGCGGCCTGGACCTGCGCGAGCTGATCGCCGCGGGGGCGGCGGGCGGCCTGGCTGCCGCCTTCAATGCGCCGCTGGCGGGCGTGGTGTTCGCCATCGAGGAACTGGGGCGCGGCATTGCGCTGCGCTGGCAGCGGCGCGTGCTGATCGCCGTGCTGACGGCGGGCTTCCTGGTGGTGGCCGTGGCCGGCAACAACCCCTATTTCGGCCATTTCGGCGGCGCGGCGTTCGCGCACGGCATGCTGGCCTGGACGCTGCTGTGCTGCCTGGTCAACGGTGTGCTGGGCGGCGTCTTCGCCCGCCTGCTGGAGAAGGGCCTGGCGGGCAGCCTGCCGGAGGCGCTGGGCGCTGCCGTGCGCCGCCATCCCTACTGGCTGGCCGCCGGCATGGGGCTGCTGATGGCCTGCCTGGGCATGCTCACGGCCGGCGCCGTGTACGGCACGGGCTATGCCGCGGCGGCTGGCATGCTGGCCGGCGAACCGGCGCCGGTGGCGGGATTCGGGCTGGCCAAGCTGATCGCGACCGTGGCCTCGTACTGGGCCGGCATTCCGGGGGGCATCTTCACGCCGGCCCTGACCACGGGGGCGGGTATCGGCCATCAGATCTGGCACTGGGCCGGCGCCGGCGTGGACCAGCGCGTGCTGGTGCTGCTGTCCATGGCGGCTTTCCTGGCGGCGGCCACGCAGGCGCCGCTGACGGCCAGCGTGGTCGTCATGGAAATGACGGGCAGCCAGCCCATGCTGTTCTGGCTGCTGGCGGCATCGCTAGGCGCCTCGGTGGTGTCGCGGCAGTTCAGCCCGCAGCCGTTTTATCATCTGATGGCAGGCCGCTTCCGGCGGCAGACGCTGGCGGCGGAGGCGTTCGCCTCGAAACCGGCCTGAGGCTCGCTGCGGCCTCGCCGGCACGGTAAGATCGTGGCGTTGAGCCCCTCGGGGATGAGACACCCTGTATTCCTACACAAGAGACACCACATCATGACCACGCATGCTTTCATCTGTGACGCCATCCGCACTCCCTTCGGCCGCTATGGCGGCGCCCTGTCCTCGGTGCGTGCCGACGATCTGGCCGCCATCCCCCTGAAGGCCCTGATGGCCCGCAACCCGGGCGTCAAATGGGAAGAACTCGACGACGTGCTGTTCGGCTGCGCCAACCAGGCCGGCGAAGACAACCGCAACGTCGCCCGCATGGCGCTGCTGCTGGCGGGCCTGCCCATCGAAGTGCCGGGCGCCACCATCAACCGCCTGTGCGGTTCGGGCCTGGACGCCATGGGCACCGCCGCGCGCGCCATCGCCGCCGGCCAGGCCAGCCTGATGCTGGCCGGCGGCGTCGAGAGCATGAGCCGCGCGCCCTTCGTCATGGGTAAGGCCGACACGCCTTTCTCGCGCAATGCCGCCATCTACGACACCACGATCGGCTGGCGTTTCGTCAACAAGCTGATGAAGGCCCAGTACGGCGTCGATTCCATGCCCGAGACGGCCGAGAACGTCGCCACCGACTACGGCGTCAGCCGCGAGGACCAGGACAAGTTCGCCCTGGCCAGCCAGGAAAAGACCGTGCGCGCCCAGCAGTCGGGCTTTTTCGACGCCGAGATCACGCCGGTGAGCATCGCCCAGAAAAAGGGCGATCCCATCCAGGTCGTCAAGGACGAGCATCCGCGCCAGACCAGCCTCGAGGCCCTGGGCAAGCTCAAGCCCGTGGTGCGCGAAGGCGGCACGGTCACGGCGGGCAATGCCTCGGGCGTGAACGATGGTTCGGCCGCGCTGCTGCTGGCCGACGAAAAGGGCGCCGCGCGCCACGGCCTGAAGCCGCGCGCCCGCGTGGTGGGCATGGCCACGGCCGGCGTCGCGCCGCGCATCATGGGCATGGGTCCGGTGCCGGCCACCCGCAAGGTGCTGGCCCAGACGGGCCTGACGATCGACCAGCTCGATGTCATCGAACTGAACGAGGCCTTTGCCGCCCAGGGTTTGGCGGTGCTGCGCCAGTTGGGCATTGCCGACCAGGATCCGCGCGTCAATCCCAATGGCGGCGCCATCGCGCTGGGCCATCCCCTGGGCGCCAGCGGCGCCCGCCTGGCCACCACGGCGATCAGCCAGCTGCACGCCACCGGCGGCCGCTACGCGCTGTGCACCATGTGCATCGGCGTGGGGCAGGGGATTGCCGTGATTCTGGAACGGGTCTGACGCGAGTCGAGGTCTTGGGCCGCTGGTGGCATTTCAAGCTGCTGGCGGTTTTCAAGGGTTCTTGAACCGCACTGCCGTCCCGGATAGGGGCGCCGTCTGCATCGCGGCGGCTCGGGCGCAAGACGACGCGCCCTCGGCCCTTCGGGCTTCCCGCCGCTCAACGCAGGCGGAGCCCCTATCCGGGACGGCCGGGCTCAAAGTGTCTTAAGCATGCAGGCTCGTTTGCGTAGGCCGGTTGTCGGGCCTTGTGGAATTCACAGGTATCTAGTCCGTCGGGGGCCGGGGCTGGGTGCGGGCTGCGTTGAGCGGCGGGCAGCCCCGCAGGGGCCGAGGGCGCGTCGTCTTGCGCCC
>DASWPO010000029.1:0-28390 GCA_036404015.1 Bordetella sp.
GGGCTTCGATGCCTTCGCGGCCCCAGGCGGCCGGATAGGTGATGTCCAGTTCCTGGCTGCGGAATTTCTTGCCGGTGACCTGTTCGATGTCGCGGATCTGCGCCATGGCGGCGCCGTCCAGCACCGGCTGCGCCACTTCCAGACGCAGCGGCGGGTTGACGTTGTTGATGTCCAGCAGATTGGGCTTGGGGCCGATGAAGGACACCAGCGACATCACCATCTGTTCGCGGATCGGATCGATTGGCGGGTTGGTGACCTGCGCGAAGAGCTGGCGGAAGTAGTTGTAGAAGGGCTTGGCGCGGTTCGACAGCACGGCCAGCGGGGCATCGTTGCCCATGGAGCCGATGATTTCCTCGCCCGTGGCGGCCATGGGCTCGAGGATGAACTTGTAGTCTTCCTGCGTCCAGCCGAAGGCCTGCTGGCGGTCGAGCAGCGAGACGCTGGTCTGCGTGGCGGGCGAGGTGGCGTTCTGGGGCGCGGGCAGCGAGTCGAGCTTGATCTGCAGGCGCTCGATCCACTGGCGGTAGGGGCGGCTGTTGGCCAGCTGCGACTTGACCTCGGCGTCGTCGATGATGCGGCCCTGCTCCAGGTCGATCAGGAACATCTTGCCGGGCTGCAGGCGCCACTTCTTGGTGATGCGGTGCTCGGGGATGGGCAGGGTGCCGGCCTCGGACGCCAGGATGACCATGTCGTCGTCGGTGACGATGTAGCGGGCCGGGCGCAGGCCGTTGCGGTCGAGCGTGGCGCCGATCTGGCGGCCGTCGGTGAACGCAATGGCCGCGGGGCCGTCCCAGGGCTCCATCATGGCCGCGTGGTACTCGTAGAAGGCGCGGCGGCTTTCGTCCATCTGGGTATGCTGCTCCCACGCCTCGGGGATCATCATCATCATGGCGTGAGCCAGCGAATAGCCGGAGTTGACCAGCAGTTCGAGGCAGTTGTCGAACGTTGCGGTGTCGGACTGGCCTTCGTAGACGATGGGATAGAGCTTCTTGAGGTCCTCGCCCAGCACGGCCGACTGCATCATGCCCTCGCGGGCGCGCAGCCAGTTGAAGTTACCCTTGACGGTGTTGATCTCGCCGTTGTGGGCGATCATGCGGTAGGGGTGGGCCAGCGGCCAGGCCGGGAAGGTGTTGGTCGAGAAGCGCTGGTGCACCAGCGCCAGGGCCGAGACGGTGCGCGGGTCGGCCAGGTCGCGGTAGTAGCGGCCGACCTGGTCGGCCAGCAGCAGGCCCTTGTAGACCACGGTGCGCACCGAGGCCGAGGGCACGAAGTATTCCTTGCCGTGGGCCAGCTCCATGGCCAGGATGGCGTGGCTGGCGGTCTTGCGGATGACGTAGAGCTTGCGTTCCAGCGCGTCGGGCACCATGACGTCGGGGCCGCGGCCGATGAACAGCTGGCGGATGACGGGCTCGACCGAGCGCACGGCCGGCGACATGGGCATCTCGGTGTCGACGGGCACGTCGCGCCAGCCCAGCACGATCTGGCCCTCGGCGCGCACCGAGCGTTCGAGCTCCTGCTCGCAGGCCAGGCGCGAGGCGGTTTCCTTGGGCAGGAAGACCATGGCCACGCCGTATTCGCCGGGCTGGGGCAGGGTGATGCCGCGCTGCGCCATGTCCTCGCGGTAGAGCGTGTCGGGGATCTGGATGAGGATGCCCGCGCCGTCGCCCATGAGCTTGTCGGCGCCGACCGCGCCGCGGTGATCCAGGTTCTCGAGGATCTTCAGGCCCTGCTGAATGATGGTGTGGCTCTTGTGCCCCTTGATATGGGCGACGAAACCCACGCCGCAGGCGTCATGCTCGTTGTCGGGGTTGTACAGGCCCTGGGCCGGCGGCAGGCCGATGCGGCGCGCGTCGATGGGGGCCGCCGGCGGGCCGGCGTGACGGGACTGGGAGGAGGACGAAACAGGGGGCATGGCGCGCTCCATGGGAGACTGCGGGAATGTTGCTATGGATTGAACGGCGAAGATAGCGCGCCGCAGCATGCAATGCAAGCGCAACAATAAGGGTGTGTCCCTGTATTTAAATGTCGAACACCTTTTATTTATAAAAATAGGGACGTTATTTTTTCAATATAAAACATAGACTTGTAAATTCACATTGCCCATGGACATGACAAGGGGATTGCGGATTTTCTATATTGCGTCCCCGTTTAATTAAAGCCGGATCGGACGCGGCGGAAGGTCTGTTCCCCGCCATGTCCGGCCAGTCCGGCGCCTTTCGGCCGGGCTGGCCAGGACGTATCATCCCGGTATTCAAACGGAGCGCGTCAACCATGTCCTGGCAGCAAAATGTCTACCGCCTGCTCGAAAACCATTTCCTGACCTACCGCGAGCTTGCCTCGGTGCCCGTCGAGGACTGCGGCCAAGCCATGGTGCAGCTCGGCGCGGGCTTTTCCGGCAAGGTGCTGTCCGTCGACGACATGATGAAGCAGTACACCGGCGAGCGCGTCTACGTCCGCGCCGGGCTGGTCGAGCGGCTGGAAAAAGCGCAGCAGGCCCTCAAGACGGTGATGCCCGACTGCGACCTGCAGGTGGTCTACGGCTACCGCCACCTGGACATCCAGACCTTCAAGTTCGAGCGGCACATGAACAAGGTGAAGCGGGAAAACCCCGCGCTTTCCGGCGACGAGCTCTACGAGGTGGTGCACCACTTCAGCGCCGTGCCGGCGGTGGCCGGCCATCCCACCGGGGGCGCCGTCGACCTGCACATCGTCGACCGCGACGGCGCGCCGCTGCCGCAGGGCACGCCCATCCACCAGTACGCCGACGACACCTACGTCTTCTCGCCCTTCATCAGCAAGGCCGACGCGCGCAACCGCCAGATCCTGCGCTATTGCATGCAGTCGGCGGGTTTTGCGCCGTTCGACGGGGAGTGGTGGCACTTCTCGTACGGCGACCGCGAATGGGCCTGCTATTACAGCCAGCCCAAGGCCATCTACGAGCAGCTGCGCTTTACCGACGCGTAGAAAACATGGCGGCCGCCGGCGCGCGCGAGGCGCTTTCAAAGCCATGACGCCGCCAGCGCCTTGATGCCGATATACATCATCAGATACGGGACGGCTGCGCCGAGCTTCAGGCACGCGGCGTGAAAGGGGATCGGTATCCGGCTGCACAGCAGGGCGATTCCACAGAGCGACAAGGTCAGCGCAAGGACGATGCCGATCGTGGACACGATGGCGGTCTGGTGCCCCTGTGCGAACAGCGGCAGGTAGAGCACGACATTATCGAGGCTGGCTGCGAAGAGGGTAAGCACATAGCGCATGGTGCGCTGCGCCAGCGTGCCTGTGCCCATGTGCGCGTACGCGCCAGGCGGCCCGGCGCCGGCCTCGGCCCGCGGCCTGCGATGGTCGATAAGCCGCTTTATGCCCAATGCCAGCGGAGCGAGGCCCATGGCCCTCGACAAGGAAAGAGGCAGCGCAAGCCAGGTCGTGGCGCAGGCGATTGCCGCGCCGAGCGCCAGCAACACGCAAATCATCTTTGCGCCCGTGATTTCGCCAATGCCGGCACGCCGGTCGGCATAGAGGCAGACCAGCAGAATGAAGTCGTCAATGCTCGACGCGGCGAAAGCCAGCAGAATGGATATCACCGGCATTGCCCTGGCCTACGCCCACGAGAAGCCCGGACGGGTCGCCACGGTGCCGGCCGGGGTCGGCTACTGGTGTGAATAGAGCCGCAGGCCGGGCGCGGGCAGGTCGGCGCAAAGAATGCTTCCGCTTTCCGATTCGGTGATGAACAGCGTGCGGTTGTCCGGACCGCCGAAGGCGAGATTGGTCGGACGCTCGCCCGCGCACGAGAGGATGCGGTATAGCGGTTCGCCGCGCGCGCTGAAAACCCAGACGCTGCCCATGCCGGGATGGGCGATGGCAAGGTTGCCGCTTTCGTCCACCGCGAGGCCATCCGGTCCGGTCCCGCCATTCAGGTGCAGGAACACACCGACCTTCGAGGCACGGCCGTGCTTGTCCAGCGGCGCCTTCCACACGGCGTTGCCGCGCGTCAGATTGACGTATACGGTGGACTCGTCGGCCGACAGCGCCAGGCCGTTGGGGCTGGGCATGCCGTCCAGGACGCATTCCAGCTCGCCGCCGGCGCGCAGGCGGTACAGCCGCCCGGAAAGGTCCTGCATGCCGCTCTGGCCTTGGTCGGTGAAATAGAGATCGCCATTGCTGGCGAAAATCAGGTCGTTCAGTCCACGGAACCCTTCGCCATAGGCGCGGTCCAGCACAGTCTCGATTCGGCCGCTGGCCGGATCGATGGCAAGCAGGCCGCGCCGATGGTCGGCGACGAACAGTCGGCCGTCGCGATGGATCTTCAGGCCGTTGGGCTCACCGTCGTACTCGGCGACGACGGTGAATTGCCCGTCGGGAGATACACGGAAAATGCGGCCGAAAGGGATGTCCGTGCAATAGAGATTGCCTTCGCGGTCGAATGACGGCCCTTCCAGGAAAGAGTGCACGTCGCGATGCGAACGCGCAGCCGTCCACGCGCTGGCCTGGCCGCTGCGGCGCAGCGAATCGGGCAGGCGTGCGAAGACCCGGGTCTGGATCGGAGCGGGAGGAGCGAACATGGGGAGGTTTCCTGTCAGTGGAGAGTTGGGCGTGGCGGGACCGATCCGACGCACGGCGCGGGCTCAGTCGGCGGGCTTGGCCAGGCCTACCGAGGTCAGAACCTGCGTCAGGCTGTTGTTCTGATCGTCGAGAAAGGTTTTGCTGGTGCGGCTGTCCATGTATTGCGACTGGGCAATTTCCAGGCTCAGCTCCTTGCGCCATTCGGGCAAGGCATCGAGCTTCTTGAATACCCCATCCCAATAAGCCAGTTCCGGCGCCTTCAGGCCATCCGGCCCCACGACCCCGCGCCAGTTGCCGAATACCGCATCCACGCCCTGGGCACGCCAGGTCGGGGCGCGGCCCAAATCGCCGTCCAGCGGCTGGGCCGCGGCCACGCCCAGCACGCGCACCTTGCCGGCCTCGAACTGGGGCAGGACATTCATCGGCGTAGTCGATAGCAGGTCGACGTGGCTACCCAGCAAATCCGTCATGGCCTGCCCCGAGCTGGTGTAGGGAACGATGCGCAGCTTTGCCGGATCGATGCCGGCGGCCTTGACCACCAGGGAGATGGCGATCTGGGTGCCTGCTCCCAAGCCGGGCGCCACGGCAATGCTCAGCGAGCCGGGGTCGCGCTTGAGGCGGGCGATGACATCCGCGCCGGTCTTGAACGGAGAATCCGCGCTGGTGACCAGCGTGACGTATTCCGTGCACAGCTGGGCCACGGGCGTAATCTGCGTGTACTTTGCCGTACCGATACCGGTGACCGGGTTGGTGATCAATGCCGGATTGGTCACCATCAGGTAACGGCCGTCGCCGCGATGCGAATTCAAGTAGTCCTGCGCGACGACGCCTCCGGCGCCAGGCTTGTTCACCACGATGATGGATGCGGGAACCAGGCCCGAGGTCTGCAACAGTTTGGCCAATACGCGCGCCATTCTGTCGTTGCCGCCTCCGGAGCCGGCGGCGACGATCAGTTCTACCCTGCCGTTCGGCGTCCATTGCGCATAGGACACGTTCCAGCAAATAATCAACAATAGTGCAGCGATGACATGGATCGCCTTGCTTTTCATCTCCTCACCTCTTTTGCGAAATGCTCGGCCAGGCGGCCGCAATATGCGTGGCATGTGCGTGGAATTCGCGGGGTAGTATAGGTAGGTGGGTGCGCGAAAAGACGCGCCGCGCTGCGGGAATATCCACAATATGGGAGACAGCAATAATGATGAGTCCAGACGTCTGCGTATCGGATGCTTTCGTGCCGACGGGCACGCAGAGCATTCGCCGCTCGGTAGCGATTCTGCGCGAAGTGGCGACCTACAACCTCAATGGCATACGGCTGGTGGATCTGGCCGCCAACCTGGGGCTGGAGCGTTCCACCGCGCATCGCATCCTGCAATGCCTGGTATACGAAGGGCTGATACACGAGAAGAATCCCGGCAACCGCTATGTGCTCGGCCCGCTTGCTTTCGAGCTGGGTCTGGCGGCGAGGCGGCGCTTTGATGTGACCAGCATTTTCCTGCCGCACATGCAGTCGCTGGCCGATGAAACCGGCGACGTCGTGTTCCTGTCGGTACGCAGCTCCCTGGCCATCACCTGCATTGCGCGCGTCGACGGCACCTATCCGATCAAGGCGTATACGCTGGATGTCGGCCAGCGCCGACCCATGGGCTTCGGCTGCGTTGGCACCGCCATGCTGACCCTCATGTCCGATGAAGAAGTGCATAGCATCCTGGCCATGAATGCCCAAGCCTTGCAGACCTATGGCGCCACGACCGTGGCCGAGGCCTTCGAGCGCGTGACGCGCGCACGCGAGCTGGGTTATGCCCTTCACGCCCGCCCTACTCTCGGCCTGAAATCCATTGCCGTTCCCGTCGCCGATGCGGCCGGCAAGCCGGCTGCCGTCCTGTCGATCTGCGCGATCGCGCGTCGACTCGAAGGCGCGCGGCTGGAGACTCTGGCCGAAAGCTTGCAACGCTATGGCGCGGCCGCCGCCGGGGATTTCAGCGCGCACCGCCAAAGTGACGCATAAAACCGAATCCAGCGGCGCATTCGACCCAAAGCCGCAGACGCACCCGGCGCGCCGGGACGCAAGCCCGCCGTCGCCGGACACCGGTCTCCCATAACGTGGGAGACCGGCGCGCCGCGAGGACCGCACGCGGCGGTTGCCTTCCTATACTTTTCTCCGATCGGTTCAGTGCCGTCGCGCCGGAAGGCCGACGACACGGCCGCGAGTTTGGTCATTCATTCGGGAGTCACATGATTCAGCTTTCCGCCCTTGGTGCCGACGGCCGGCGCGAGGTTCGCGTCCTGTCAGCCAGCAGCGTCTGCGGCGCCGGCTTTCTCGAGTCGTCGCTTGAGGCGGCGCTTGCGCTCAATCCCACCTTCATTGGCTGCGATGCCGGCTCGACTGACCCGGGCCCGACCTATCTGGGCTCCGGCGCGACGGCATTCCCGCGCAGCGCCATCAAACGCGATCTTCGGCTGATGCTGCTCGGCGCGCGGCGCCTGGGCATTGCGCTGCTGATTGGATCGGCCGGCACGGCCGGCGCGGATTCACAAGTTGAACTGATGCGGGAGATCGTGCTTGAAATCGCTCGCGAGGAAGGGCTCGGCTTCACGTTGGCGCTGATACGCTCGGAGGTATCCAAGCCCTGGCTGCTGGAACGGCTGCATGCCGGCCGCGTCCATGCGCTGGACCCGGCTCCGCCTTTCGACGAGTCCGTGGTCGAACGCAGCGCGCACATCGTGGGCATGATGGGTGCCGAGCCTTTCATGCAGGCCGTGCGGGCTGGCGCCGATGTGGTGATCGCCGGACGCGCCAGCGATACGGCGATTTTCGCCGCGATCCCGCTCATGCTGGGCATTCCGCCCGGCATCGCCTGGCATGCCGCCAAGATACTGGAATGCGGCGCGGCCTCGGTGGTCCGCCGCAAGACACCGGACTGCATGTTCGCCTGGCTGCGCGACGATCATTTCGTCGTGCAGGCGCCGGACCCCGACTTGCGCTGCACGCCGCAAAGCATCGCCTCGCATAGCCTCTATGAAAATGCCGACCCATTCCGGCTTGTGGAATGTTCGGGCACCCTGGATTTGACCGACTCGATTTATGAGGCGGAGTCGGAACGCGCGGTGCGGGTATCGGGCAGCACTTTCATCGAGGCGCCGCGCTACACCGTCAAACTCGAAGGCGCGGAGAAGGCGGGTTACCAGAGCGTGCTTCTCGGCTCTGTGCGCGACCCGTTCATCATTGGGCAGATCGACGATTGGCTGGCCCGGCTTATGGAGCGCATCCATGCGCGTGTGCACATGGTCTACGGCGATACGCTCGGCGCGGACGACTATCTCCTCCATGTGCGCGTGTATGGCAAGGACGGCACCATGGGACCGCTGGAGCCGGTCAAGGAAATCCGTTCGCATGAGCTGTGCCTGGTATTCGAAGCGACCGGGCCGACGCAAGAAATCGCCACGGCGCTGGCCGGCATCGTGCGCCACCAGGCCTTGCATTTGTCCATCCCGCAGTGGAGCGGCCTGATCACTTCGCTCGCCTGCCCTTACAACGCGCTCACACGCGGCGAAGTCTATCGCTTCAATATGAATCAAGTCGTCGAGCTTGACGACCCCTGTGAGATTTTCCCCCTGGAACTGGTCGACGTCGAGCCGGCCCAATCCCGACGGAGCACTGCCCGATGACCCGACTCGCCGACCTGGCCCGACTGATACGCAGCAAGAATGCCGGGCCTTTCCAACTGACGTTCGACATCATGTTCGACGACGCCCCGACTTACGAGCGGGTCAAACGGGCCGGGTCGCTGAGCCGCGCATCGGTGGCCCGCCTCTACGGCTTGAGCGAAGCCGACACCTTGTTCTTCCACTGCGATAACGCGCTGGCCATCAAGGTTTCGATTCCGCGCCCCTACATCCAGGGCGACCCGCTCGATTCCGACGGCCACGGCGGCCAGCAATACGCGCCGCTGATGGATATTGAGATTCCCTGATAGCGAAGGGGCCGGCCGCGTCGGCTGCCCCGGGACGCACGAGCACGACCCTATTGCATCGGGCGCGGAAAACTCAGCCTTCCCAGAAGTTGTTGCGGTCGAAGAAGTTCTTCAGGAAGCGGGCCAGGCGCGGATTGTCCTTGTTGAGCAGGACTTCCTTGGGCGGGCCTTCCATCGCGATGATGCCCTGGTCGATGAAGGCGATGCGGTTGGCCACGTGGGCGGCAAAGCCCATTTCGTGGGTCACCACCGCCATGGTCATGCCGTCGTCGGCCAGCTCGCGCATCACCTGCAGCACTTCGCCGACGATTTCCGGGTCGAGCGCCGAGGTCGGCTCGTCGAACAGGATGATGTGCGGCTCCTTGGCCAGGGTGCGGGCGATGGCCACGCGCTGCTGCTGGCCGCCGGAGAGCTGGATCGGGTAGCTGTCGAGCTTGTCCGCCAGGCCGACCTTGGCCAGGGCGGCCGTGGCGCGCTCCTTGGCGTCCGGCTTGGAGAAGCCGCCCGCCAGCCACAGGGGCTTGGCCACGTTTTCCAGCGCCGTCATGTGCGGCCACAGGTTGAAGTGCTGGAACACGAAGCCCACGTTGCGGCGCACGTCGGAGACCTCGCGCGGCGTGGCCGGGCGGCGCACGCCCTGGTTCTCGACGTAGCCCAGTAGGCGGCCTTCGATCTCGATGCGGCCGCTGTCGTAGGTTTCCAGGAAGGCCATGCAGCGCAGCAGGGTGCTCTTGCCCGACCCGGACGGGCCGATGATGCAGGTCACCTGCGAGCGCGGCAGCGCCAGCGAGACGCCCTTGAGCACCTCCACGGCGCCGAAGCGCTTGGCGAGGTCGGTGACCTTGATGATGGTTGCGTCGGACATGGCGTGTGGCTGGCGGTGGATTCAGTGGTTGAGGTAGCGGCTGGCGCGGCGCTCGAGGCCACGGCCCAGCACGGTCACGCATTCCAGCAGGGCCCAGTAGAAAATCGCCAGACAGAAGAGCGGCGGGATGATGTTGTAGGTTTCCGAGCCGATGCCATAGAGCACGGCGGTGAGGTCGGGTATGGATATGGCCGACAGGATGGCGGTTTCCTTGGTCATGATGACCAGGGTGTTGATCAGCGAAGGCACGATGATGATGAGCATCTGCGGCAGCTCGACGTGCGCCAGTATCTGCCCCCGCGACAGGCCCGAGATGCGCGCCGCTTCGATCTGGCCGCGCGGCACCGACTCGAAGCCCGAGCGGAATATCTCGATGAACTGCGCGCTGGCGTAAATTGCCAGCCCCAGCAGGCCCGCCGCCGCGGGGGTAAGGAGCAGACCCACCGAAGGCCCGCCGTAGTAGAGCAGGAACAACTGCACAAGCAGCGGGGTGCCGCGAAAGATCGCCACGTAGCCGCGCACGATGGCGCGCGTGCGCGCGCCGGCGTTGACCTGGATGGCGGCCAATGCCAGGCCGATCAGCAGGCCCAGGGCCGTGCCCGCCACCCATAGTTCCAGCGTCAGCACGAGCCCTGCCAGGATTTCGGCCCAGCGTCCGTCGAAACCGGAAAAATCCCACATGGACATGATTCAGCGTCCCGCCGCGAGCGTGCGTTCCAGCCGATGCCCCGCCGCCGCCACACAGCTGGTGACGGCCAGGTAGAGCAGGCCGGCCAGCGCATAGCAAGCCAGCGGCCGCAGCGTGCTGGAGGCCATGTTTTGCGAGGCGCGGGTCAGGTCCAGGACGCCGACTATCGAAATGAGCGAGGAGGCCTTCACCATGGTGATGGCCTCGTTTATCAGCGAGGGCAGGGTCAGGCGCACGGCTTGCGGCACCTGGATGAAGAACAGGATCTGCCGGGGGTTCAGCCCCGATATCTGGGCGGCTTCGACCTGTCCGTACGGGATGGCCTGGAAGCCGCCGCGCAGGATTTCCGCCATGTAGGCGGCCGTGCAGAGCGCCAGGGTAAATAGCCCCGCCGCCCAGGGGGGCACGTCCACGCCGAGGGCGGGCACCGCATAGAAGGCGATCAGCAGCTGCACCAGCAGGGGCACGCCGCGGAAAAAGCTGATGTAGACCGTGGCGCAGCCGGACAGCAACCGCATCCGGGACAGGCGCAAGACGCAGAGCAGCACGGCGATCGGAAACCCGACCGCCACGCAGCCCAGCGCATACAGCACGGTAGACCACAGACCTGCCCAGAGTATGGGCAGGACTTCATGCAGAAACGCCACGCGTCTCGGCCTTGCTACTTCAGTTCAGGCGCCGCGTCGGGCACCTCGACGGCCTCGCCGAGCCATTGCTTCTGCAGTTCGGTGAGCTTGCCTTCCTTCTTGATGTCCAGCATGGTCGCCGAGACGGCGTCGAACAGCGTCTTGGAGTCGTCGTCCTTGCGGATCATGAAGCCGGAGTAGGTCTTGAGGCCGAATCCGGTCGGGATCAGGTCGAAGGCATCCGGGCGCCGCTTGACCGAGTCCTTCACGTTGGAGCTGGAGTTGGCCACGCCGTCGAGGCGGCCGGCTTCCAGGTCGGCGGCTGCCTGGGCGGTGTCCTGGTATTCGATGATCGTGGGCGGATTGGGCAGGGTGGCGCCGAACTTCTTGACCTCGTTGTCGGCATAGGAGGCGCGTTCCGCGCCGATCTTCTTGCCGGCGATGTCCGCAAGGCTGCTGATGCCCTTCTCGCCCTTGCGGATCTGGATCATCGCCTCGACGCTGGTGATGGGCGGCAGGAAGCGCAGGACCTTCTGGCGCTCGACGGTGATCGAGGCCGGGCCGGCGACCAGGTCGTATTTCTTGGCTTGCAGGCCGGGCAGCACGCTGGCCCAGGGCAGGTCTATCCATTCGAGCTTCAGGCCCATTTTCTTGCCGACTTCTTCGAAGTAGTCGACGTTGAAGCCGACATGCTTGCCGTCCTTGATGAAGTCGAAGGGCGGGAATTGCTCTTCCGTGGCGATGACCAGCACGCCCTTGGCCTTGGCGCGGGCCAGGGCATCCTGCGCGTGGGCGGCGCCGGCCAGGGCGAACGAGAGGAGGGCGGCGCAAGCAACCGCCAGAGTCTTCAGATGACGCATGGTTCATACCCCTTGGGATGGTCGGCTGGCTCGGCGAGGGCGCCCCGCCAGCCTGCTTGTATAGGCACGTCTGTACAGCGGCAGTGAGTCTGTATAAAAGTCATGGGCCCGTCAAGCCGGAAGCGGAATCATCGCATAGGTTCCCCGGCCCGCGGCGCCGGGGAGGCGGCCGCAGGCCTAGGGGAAAGCCTGGGGGTGGAGAGGCTAGGGCGTGGCCGGGCCGGATTCCGGGGGGGCGGACACGGCCGACAGGGGCTTTTTGCGGGGCCGTCCGCGCTGGCCGGGGGAGACGCGGCGGCTGGCGGTATGGGCCAGGCTGGCGATGAAGGCCGGACCGCCCAGCGCCCACTGGCCCGAGACGGCCTGCTCGATGCGCAGGGACTCTTCGCGCGACAGGCCGTCCTGCAGGAGCTTGCGGTAGTTGGCCTGGCGGTCGAAGGGCGTGTTGCCGCAGGCCCAGTAGTCGGCGTGGTCGGTCTGCCACTGGACGGGCGTCTGGTGGCTGGCGCCGGTGTGGCTGCCGGCCGAGGACCAGGGCCAGGAATCGGAGTCGGATGCGTTGCCGCTGCGCGCGGGGTAGGTCTCGAGCCAGATCTGGGCGCGCAGCACCCAGGCATGGGGTTCGAGCAGGGCCGAGCGGTAGCGCCCGGCGAAGACCCGGCCGCCGCGCAGGCGGGCGGCCAGGTTGCGGCCGAGGGTCTGCATCAGCCGCGGCAGGCCGGCCTCGTCGGCCGGCGTGGCCAGGAGCAGGATGCGGTCGGTGGCCAGGACCCAGCTGTGCACGGCCACCCGGTGGCGCTGGGCGGAATCGCCCAGCCAGGCGGAGAGCTGGTTGAGGATGTCTTGCGGCGCAGGTTGGCCTGGAGCCGCCAAAGGCTGGACAAAACTGGCCTGCACCAGTTGGGGCAGCCCAGGGGCATACAGTCGGGGCAGACGAGCCATAAATTCAGCCTTGCAAGGGGACGCAAGAACGGAAGGGTTACCGCTGACTATATTAAATAGTGCCGCTGACGTCGATGTTTTTGGCCACGGCAAATGGTGCGCATGCGTAACAGTCGACCTGTAACAGCCCGTCGCACGCCCCCAGCTTACCGTCTTCCTCGAGGGACGCAATCGCGGGATACCCCTGGAAAGGTGGGCGGCGGCGGGAACTCCTACACGCTGGAAGGGTCGAATTAGCACTCGGGAAAGCAGAGTGCTAATATCAAATCATGCTTTTGTCCTACCTACCCCTGGAGGTCGCTCTATGAAACAACCCAGCATGACGTCGGCCGAGTCTGCCAGCGCGCTGGCGTTGGCAGTGGCCAACCCGGGCGCGCTCGGCACGATCGACGCCTACATCTCCACGATCAACCGCCTGCCGGTGCTCAGCGCCGAGCGCGAGACCGATCTGGCCCGCCGCCTGCGCGACCACGACGACCTCGAGGCCGCCCGCGAACTCATCCTGTCGCACCTGCGGCTGGTGGTGTCGGTAGCGCGCCAGTACCTGGGCTACGGCCTGCCGCACGCCGACCTCATCCAGGAAGGCAACGTCGGCCTGATGAAGGCCGTCAAGCGCTTCGACCCCGAGCGCGGCGTGCGCCTGGTGTCGTTCGCCGTGCACTGGATCAAGGCCGAGATCCACGAATACATCGTGCGCAACTGGCGCATGGTCAAGGTCGCCACCACCAAGGCGCAGCGCAAGCTGTTCTTCAACCTGCGCAGCATGCGGCCCGACGGCCAGACGCTCGATCCCGAACAGGTCGAGCACATCGCCCGCGAGCTCAACGTGCGCCGCGAGGACGTCAGCGAAATGGAAGTGCGCCTGTCCGGCCGCGACCTGTCGCTGGAAGGCCAGGACGACGACGAAGACAGCTTCGCGCCCATCGCCTACCTGTCCGACGAAGGCCGTGAGGAGCCCACGCGCGTGCTGGCCCGCCAGGCGCGCGCCACGCTGCAGGGCGAAGGCCTGAACCAGGCCCTCGAAGGCCTGGACCCGCGTTCGCGCCGCATCATCGAGGCGCGCTGGCTGCAGGACGACGGCGGCCTGACGCTGCACGACCTGGCCGCCGAGTTCAGCGTGTCGGCCGAGCGCATCCGCCAGATCGAGGCGGCCGCGCTCAAGAAGATGCGCGGCGCGCTTTCGCCCGCCTGACCGCATCCGGTTCGCGCATGAGGCAGGGCGCCGCTGGCCGGCGCCCTGCGCATTTGTAAAAACCCGCTATCCTTGAGCCTTCCATTTTCCTGAAACAGGAGTCTCGAGGCGTATGGACGTTGGGCTGATCGTCTTTGGTATCGCGGGTCTGCTCACGCTCGTGTGCTTCATGCCGCCCCTGGCCGGCCGCCTCAAGCTGCCCTATTCGGTGCTGCTGGCCATCGTCGGCTGCCTGCTGGGCATCCTCATGCACTGGCATGGCTGGGTGCCGCCGGTGCTCGACGACCTGATCGTCACCCTCGACCGCTTCGACATCTCGTCCGACACCTTCCTGACGGTGTTCCTGCCGGTGCTGCTCTTCGAGACCTCGCTGTCGATGAACGCGCGCCGCCTGATGGAAGACATCGGGCCCATCCTGATGATGGCCATCGTGGCGGTGGTGGTCTGCACCATCGTGGTCGGCCTGGCCCTGAGCGCGGCTTCGTCGTACGGCATCATCGTCTGCCTGCTGCTCGGGGCCATCGTAGCCACGACCGATCCGGTGGCCGTGGTGGGCATCTTTCGGGAAGTGGGGGCGCCCAAGCGGCTGACCACGCTGGTCGAAGGCGAAAGCCTGCTCAACGACGCGGCCTCGATCGCCCTGTATTCGGTGCTGGTGGCGGCGCTGGCCAGCGGCGCGGCGGGGGCGGGCCAGCATCTATCGGCGGGCGGCGTGCTGCGCGACTTCCTCTACACCTTCCTGGGCGGCGGGCTGGCCGGCTACGCCATGGGCCGCGTGGCCTGCTGGCTGTTCGCGCTGCTGCGCGGTTTTCCCACGGCCGAAATCACGCTCACGCTCACGCTGGCGTACCTGTCCTTCTTCATTTCCGAGCACTACCTGGGCGTGTCGGGCGTGGTGGCCACGGTGATCGCCGGCCTGGTGGTGGGCTCGACGGGCCGCACCCGCATGTCGCCCACGACGTTCGAGCACCTGGCCGTGGCCTGGGAGCAGTTCGGCTTCTGGGCCAATTCGCTGATCTTCCTGTTCGCCTCGATGCTGATCCCGCGCATGATGGCCAATGCCGGCTGGCGGGAGATCCTGCTGGTGGTGCTGGTGTTTGCCGCCACGCTGGTCGCGCGCGCCGTGGTGGTGTTCGGCCTGCTGCCGCTGCTCAGGCTGATGCGCCTGGGCACCCGGGTCAGCAATTCGTACAAGGCCGTGATGCTGTGGGGCGGCCTGCGCGGCGCCGTGTCGCTGGCCCTGGCCCTGGCGGTGACCGAGCAGGAGGCCATTCCCGCGCCGGTGCGCCAGTTCGTGGGCGTGGCCACCACGGGCTTCGTGCTGATGACGCTCTTCATCAACGGCACCACGCTGCGTTCGCTGATTCGGGTGCTGGGCCTGAACCAGCTCTCGTCCATGGAGCGCGCCCTGCGCAACCAGGCGCTCACCATCGCGCTCGAAGACCTGCAGGAGCGCACCGACGAGATCGCCCGCACCGACCACATCGGCGGCGAGGTCAGCGGCCGCATCCACGCGGTCTTCGATGCCAGCCTGGCCAGCGTGCACGATGCGCAGACGGCCCAGCTGACCGTCGATCAGCGGGTGCTGGTGGGCCTGGCCACCGTGGCGCTGCGCGAACAGGAAATGTTCTTCGACATCCTCAAGGCGCAGATCGTCGACTGGCGCATGGCCGAGACGCTGCTGGCGCGCGCCGAACGGCTGGAAGACGCGATCCGCTCGCATGGCCTGCCCGGGCTGGAGGCGGCCATCGAGGCCGACGTGCGCTATGGGCGCAGTTTCCGGATGGCCTTGCGCGCGTACGACCTGTTCGGCTGGCAGGGCTGGCTGGCGCGCGAGCTGGCGCAGCGCTTCTCCAACCTGATGACCAAGCGTACCGTGGCGCAGCAGCTCATCAAGTTCACGCGCGGGGAGCTCGCCTCCCTGCTGGGCGAAGAGGTGGCGCAGCGTATCGCCGAGGTGCACCAGCGGCGGCTGGGTCTCATCGAGAACGCCTTGCAGGCGCTCAACCTGCAGTATCCGTCCTACGCCCAGTGGCTGCAGGAAAGCTACCTGGGCCGGGTGGCGCGCGAGCTCGAACGCCGCCGCTACCGCACGATGCTGGACCAGTTCCTGATCAGCGGCGAGGTCTATGCGGACCTGATGAACCAGTTGAAAAGCCGCTGGCAGCATATCGACCGCCATCCGCAGCTCGACATGGAGATGGGCGCGGCCGACCTGATCACGCGGGTGCCGCTGTTCGAGGGCCTGAGCTCGGAGTCGCTGCGGGCCATCGGCCGCCTGCTGCGGCCGCGCCTGACCCTGCCGGACCAGGCGATCCTGGAGGGCGGGGGCTACGGCGAGGCCATGTGCTTCGTGGCCTCGGGCGCGGTGGCGGTGCACCTGCCGGATGGCACGGCGGTGGAATTGGGCAGCGGCGAGTTCTTCGGCGAGCTGGCCCTGCTGGGCGAGCTGCAGGTCAAGCCCAAAGTGACCTCGCTGGGCTACAGCCGGCTGCTGATGCTGTCGGCGCGGGATTTCCACGCGCTGCTGGCCAAGGATGCGGACCTGCGCGGGCGCATCGAAGTGGTGGCCAAGCAGCGCATGCGGGCCATTGAGGTGTGGAAGCAGTTTTCGCAGCAGCCGTCGCCGGATGGGGCGGCGACGTAATGTGTATTGTTGAGTTCTTGCTCAGGACATCAATGCTTCGACGATCACTAGCGCGGCTTCGAGCGTGAATTCCCCGGCCTCGATCCTGCCGATGACGTCGTCTATCGGCATGGCGGCGATCTCCATGACCTCGCCGTCGCGGTTGACGGGCTGCGCATCGGGCGCCAGCACGCAGCGGCTCACCAGCAGGTCTTCCACCTGATAGCCCTCGGGCAGCCGGCGGTGCAGGCGCAGGATGGTGCGCAGGGGGCCGCGGCCTCGCAGGTGCGGGGCGTCCAGGCCGGCTTCTTCGCCGCATTCGCGTTCCAGGGCCAGGTCCAGGGGCTCGTTGCTGCCCGCCAGTCCGCCGACCAGGGTGTCCCACAGGCCGGGGTCGGTGGCTTTGCTCAGGGCGCGGCGGGCGACCCACAGGCGGCCGTCGGGCGTCCAGGCGTTGAGGTGCACCGCATAGGTGAGCAGGCCCAGGGGGCGCATGGCGGCGCGTTCGATCGCGCCGAGATGCGCGCCGTCGGCATGGATGTCCAGCAGTTCATTGCGCCAGCCGCGCAGGCAGCGGGCTTCGCGCAGCACTTGCGCCACCTGCGCGAGCGAGGCGTCCAGCCGCGGGCCGGGCGCGAGGCCCGGCAGCAGCTGCACGGCATCGCCTTCGGTGGCGGCCAGGCCGGCGGCGTGCAGGGCCGCGCGGGCGGCCTGGGTGATCCAGCCGCAGCGGCGGCCGGCCAGGACCAGCGGCAGCGCCAGGGCGGGCGGAGGTTCGCTGGCGCGGGCGCGCAGGGCGTCGTACAGCGGGGCGAGGCGGGCGAGAGGAATGCGGTGCATGATGGCGCGGATTTTAGTGCAGCGCCGTGTAGGCCTGCCCGGGCGTGACGCCAACGCGTCAGGTGCCTATGCAAAAATGCGGGGATGGACCGCATTACCCATCGCTACCGCAGGCTGGTTTTCCTCACCTGGTTTCTGACGCTGGACCTCATCATGTTCGGCGCCTTCGTGCGCCTGGAGGACGCCGGCCTGGGCTGCCCCGACTGGCCGGGCTGCTACGGCAGCGCCTCGCCCGTCGGCTCGCTGGCCGACATCCACCAGGCCGCGCACGCCATGCCCTACGGCCCGGTTTCCCTGTCCAAGGCCTGGATCGAGATGGTGCATCGCTATGTGGGCGCGGCCCTGGGGCTGCTGATCATCGCCATCCTCTACATGGCCTGGCGGCATCGCCGCCATCTGGGACGTTCACCCGCGCTGGCCACGGCGGCCCTGGTGGCCGTGTGCCTGCAGGGCGCTTTCGGCGCCTGGACGGTCACGCACCGGCTCATGCCCGTGGTGGTGACGGCGCACCTGGCCATCGGCCTGATCGTGCTGGCGCTCATGACCTGGCTGGCCGCCCGCGAGAAGCCGCACCTGGCGCTGGCCGCGGCGGCGGCGCGGCTGCGGCCCTGGGCGGCCGCGGGGCTGGCGCTCCTGTCCGTGCAGATTCTGCTGGGCGGCTGGGTCAGCACCAATTACGCGGCCCTGGCGTGCATGGACTTTCCCACCTGCCAGGGCGCCTGGCTGCCCGCGATGGATTTTTCCGGCGGCTTTTCCTTGATCCGCGCGCTGGGCGAACTGCCCTCGGGCGAGGTGATCTCCCAGGAGGCGCTGACGGCCATCCACTGGACGCACCGCAATTTCGCCTTCGTGGTGTTCGTCTACCTGGCCGTCCTGGGCTGGCGCCTGCGCGCCGAGGCGGGCCTGCGCGGCCCGGCCACGCTGCTGCTGGCCCTGTTGCTGGCGCAGGTGTGCACCGGGCTCACCACCATTTTCTTCCAGTGGCCCCTGGCCGTGGCCGTGCTGCACACCGGCGGGGCGGCGGCCATGACCCTGGCCCTGGTCCTGATTCTGGTGCGCCTGGGCACGGCCGGCGGTCCGCCGGTGCGGGCGGACTGGACGCGGGCCGGGGCCCTGTAACATCTGCCGGCTAAAATAGCAGGATCATGACCGCCGTTACCGCTTCTTCGCCCACCGGACTGCTGCGCCAATACCTCGTGCTGACCAAGCCCAAGGTCACTCAGCTGGCCGTGTTCTGCGCGGTCATCGGCATGTTCCTGGCCGTGCCCGGCGTGCCCCGCTGGGACCGCGTGGTCTACGGCGTGCTGGGCATCTGGCTGCTGGCCGCCGCCGCCTTCGCCATCAATTGCCTCATCGAGCAGGAAGTCGATGCGCGCATGACGCGCACGGCGCGGCGCGCCACGGCCCAGGGCACCATCTCGTCCTTCCACGTCCTGGGACTGTCGGGCTTGCTGGGCGGCGCGGGCATGCTGGTGCTCTACTGGCTGGTCAACCCGCTCACCATGTGGCTGACCTTCGCCACCTTCGTGGGCTACGCCCTCATCTACACGGTCCTGCTCAAGCCGTACACCTCGCAGAACATCGTCATCGGCGGCCTGGCCGGCGCCATGCCGCCGGCCCTGGGCTGGGCGGCCGTGGCCAATGCCGTGCCGGCCCAGGCCTGGGTGCTGGTGCTCATCATCTTCGTCTGGACGCCGCCGCATTTCTGGGCCCTGGCCCTGTACCGCGAGCAGGACTACGCCAAGTCAGGACTGCCCATGCTGCCGATCACGCACGGGCGCCGCTATACCCAGCTGCAGATCCTGCTCTACAGCCTGGGCCTCCTGGCCGTCACGCTGCTGCCCTATGCCATGCGCACGAGCGGCCTGCCGTACCTGCTGTGCGCGCTGGTGCTGGGCGGCCTGTTCGTGCGGCATGCCTGGCGCTTGTTCCAGTCGTATAGCGACGCGCAGGCCCGCCGGCTGTTCCGCTATTCCATTCTGTACCTGTCGCTGTTGTTCGCCGCGCTGCTGGTGGACCACTGGGTCGGGCTGCTCCTGGCGTGAGGCTGCCATGAAACCGACCCTCGCCGGCCGCCGCCGGGTGCTGCGCGCCGCGGCGTCGGGCGGCCTGGTCCTGGCCTTGCCGCTGGCGCTGGCCGCCTGCGGCGACAAGGGACCGGTCTTCAAGGGCAGCGACGTTACGGGCACGCACCTGGGCCGCGCGCTGGCGCTGACCGACTTCAACGGCCAGGCGCGCACGCTGGCCAGCTTCGCCGGCAAGGTGCTGGTGGTGTTCTTCGGCTACACGCAATGCCCCGACGTCTGTCCGACCTCGCTGGCCGAGCTGGCCGACGTCATGCGCAAGCTCGGTCCCGATGCCGACCGGGTGCAGGTGCTCTTCATCTCGGTCGATCCCGAGCGCGACACGCCCGAGATACTCAAGCAGTACACCACCGCCTTCGATCCGCGCTTCCTGGCCTTGCGCGGCACGGCCGACGAGACCCGCCAGACGGCGACCTCGTTCAAGGCCTATTACGCCAAGGTGTCGAGCAAGGGCGGCAGCGCCGATGAATACTCCATGGATCACACGGCGGCGTTCTACCTGTTCGACGGCAAGGGCGAGGCACGGGTGCTCGCCAGCCACAGCAGCAGCGCCGACGACCTGGCACAGGACATCAAGGCGCTGCTGTGACCGGCGCGATAGCCGGGCGTGGCGGTTTGCCCCGGCGGCCGTCAGCTGACGGAGGTCAGCCAGGCCTGATAGGCCGCGCGCGCGGCGGGCGCCAGTTCGTCGGCGCCGATCTCGGGCCGATGGCCGATGATCATCAAGGCATAGGGAGAGGCCAGCGCGGCGGCTTCCGGGCACAGCCGGGATTCCTCGCCTTGGGCAGGCGCCCGGTTGCGCCAGTAGTTGATGGCCTCTTCGAGCTGAGGCAGGGTGATGCGTTCCATGCCGCTATTGTCCCAGAAACCGGCGTAATATCGGGCGGCAGGCCCACAGGAGACAGCATGTCCGATTCCAACAACGCCAATCCTTTCGTTCTGCCCGGCATGGGGCAGTCGTCCGACCTGTCCGGCAACCCGCTCCTGGCCAGCATGGAAATGATGCGCCAGGCCTGGGCCGGCCTGGCGGGCCCGGGCGGCCTGGCGCAGATGCTGCCCATGGCCTCGCCCATGAATACCGAAGAACTCGAGCGCCGCATCGCCGAACTGCGCGCCGTCGAAAGCTGGCTGCGCCTGAACCTCTCCATGCTCGACAGCACCATCCAGGGCATGGAAGTGCAGCGCGCCACCATCGCCACCCTGCGTTCTTTCGTCGACAAGGTGTCCTCCATGGATGGCTCGTCCCTGGCGCCGGGCGATCCTTCCCCGCTGGAAGTCGCGCTGGGGATCAATCCCGCATCGGCCAAGGCGCCGTCCGGGGCCGAGGCCTCCGGCAAGCCGGCCGGCGAAGAAAAGGCCGGCGAGTCGTTCAACGCGGCGGCCCAGTCGGCCTCGCAGGCCTGGTGGAACCTGCTGCAGCAGCAGTTCAACAATATTGCCGCCGCCACGACGGCCAACATGCCCGGCGCCCAGCCGGGCGAGCAGTCCGCGGCGGGGCAGCCCAAGGCGGCCGCCCAGCCGGCGGTCCGGCCGACGACAAAGGCCCGGACCACCGCCTCGAAACCCGCACCACGCAAGAAACCCGCACCACGCAAGAAAGCCGCGCCGCGCAAGAAAGCCGCACCCTCGTCCGATCAATCCCGATAGCCAAATCGACCCATCAAGTCCCTCATGTTGAATGTAGTGATCCTTGCCGCCGGGCTCGGCAAGCGCATGAAGTCCGATCTGCCCAAGGTTTTGCACATCCTGGCGGGCAGCCCCATGCTGACCCACGTGCTCGGCAGCGCGCGCCAGCTCGCGCCGGCGCGCATCGTGGTGGTGGTGGGCCATGGCGCCGAACAGGTCCGCGCGGCCTATGAAGGCCAGCCCGACCTGTGCTTTGCCCTGCAGCAGCCGCAGCAGGGCACGGGCCATGCCGTGCGGCAGGCCGTGCCGCAATTGCTCGAGGGCGATGGGGCTGGCGACGTCACGCTGGTGCTCTACGGCGACGTGCCGCTGGTGCAGCCCGGCACGCTCGAGCGCCTCCTGGCCGCGCGCGGCCAGGGCGTGGCCGTGCTGACCGAAGTCCTGCAGGACGCCGCGGGCTACGGCCGCATCGTGCGCGACGCCCACGGCCAGGTGCTGCGCATCGTCGAGCACAAGGACGCCAACGAGGCCGAGCTGACCATCCACGAAGTCAATACCGGCATGCTGGCGGCGCCCACGGCCCGCCTGAAAGACTGGCTGGGCCGCCTCGGCAACGACAATGCCCAGGGCGAGTACTACCTCACCGACATCATCGGACTGGCCGTGGCCGACGGCGTGCCCGTCAAGGCCGCGCATCCCGACGCCCAGTGGGAAACCATGGGCGTGAACAGCCGCATGCAGCAGGTCCAGCTCGAGCGCGCCTGGCAGCGCGAGCAGGCGCGCCGCCAGCTCGAGGCGGGCGTCACGCTGGCCGACGCCGAGCGCTTCGACGTGCGCGGCAGCCTGGCGTGCGGCCGCGACGTCTTCATCGACGTGGGCTGCGTGTTCGAGGGCCGGGTCGAACTGGGCGACGGCGTGCGGGTCGGCCCCTACAGCGTGCTGCGCAATGTGTCGGTGCAGGCCGGCACCCGCATCGAGGCCTACAGCCACCTGGACGACGCCCGCATCGGCCGCGACGCCCACATCGGCCCGTACGCGCGCCTGCGTCCGGGCGCCTCGCTGGGCGACCGCGTCCACATCGGCAACTTCGTCGAGGTCAAGAACAGCGTGGTGGGCAACGACAGCAAGGCCAACCACCTGGCCTATGTGGGCGACACCGACATGGGCGAGCGCGTCAACGTCGGCGCGGGCACCATCACCTGCAATTACGACGGCGCCAACAAGTGGCGCACCGTCATCGAAGACGACGTATTCATCGGCTCCGACTCCCAGCTGGTCGCGCCGGTGCGCGTAGGCCGCGGCGCCACGCTGGGGGCTGGCACCACGCTCACGCGCGATGCGCCGCCCGATCAACTCACCATTTCACGCACCAGGCAACTCAGCATCGAAGGCTGGAAGCGTCCCGCCAAGAAAAAATGACCGAAGCAGCAGATACACCGCGGGCAGCTCCCCAGGACGGATTGCCCGCGCCGCGCCGTTATTGGGCGGCAGGCACCATCCTGTGCGGCATGAGCCTCACTGTCCTGGATTCCACCATCGTCAACGTGGCGCTGCCCACCATCGCCGACGACCTCGGCGTGCCCGCCTCGCGCGTGGTGTGGGTGGTCAACGCCTACAGCCTCACCATCGTGATGCTGCTGCTGCTCATGTCGTCCCTGGCCGAACGGCTGGGCTTCAAGCGCATGTTCGCCTTCGGCGTGGTGGTGTTCATGCTGTCGTCGCTGGGTTGCGCGCTGTCCACGACGCTGTGGCAGCTCAACTTTTCGCGGGTCTGCCAGGGCGTGGGGGCGGCGACGCTGATGTGCATGTTCGGCGGCATGGTGCGCAATATCTATCCCATCCGCCTGCTGGGGCGCGGCATCAGCCTCAACTCCACGGTGGTCGCGCTGATGTCGGTGCTGGGGCCGTCGATCGGTTCCCTGATCCTCTCGGTGGTGTCCTGGCGCTGGATTTTCGCCGTGAACGTGCCGATGAGCGTGCTGCTCCTGTTCGGCCTGCGCGTGTTGCCCGACATTCCTCGCACCAAGGGCACGCTCGATTGGGTGAGCGCCCTGGTGTCCATGGCGGCCCTGGGCACGTTCATCATCGGGGTCGACAACCTGGCCGAGAACCTGCCCAAGGCCCTGGGGCTGATCGTCGTGGCTGCGCTGCTGGCCGTGATCCTGATGCGCCGCGCGCGCGGGCAGACCGCGCCGCTGGTGCCGGTAGACCTGCTGCGCATCAAGCCCCTGGCCTATGCCGTGGCGGCCTCGGTGTTCACGTTTGCGGCGCAGACCACGTCCTATGTGGCCCTGCCGTTTTATTTCCTGCACACGCTCGACCGCCCGCAACTGCAACTGGGCATGCTGATGGGCGCCTGGCCCATCGGCACCGCGGCGATCGCGGTGATCGCCGGCCGCCTCTCCGACCGCTATTCGCCGGCGCTGCTCAGCGGCCTGGGCGCGGGGGCCATGGCGATCGGTCTGCTCTGGATCGCGCTGCTGCCGCAGGACGCGTCCACTGCGTCGATCATCGGCGGCATGTTCCTGTCCGGCATGGGTTTCGGTTTTTTCCAGACGCCCAATAACCGCGCCCTGCTGGGTTCGGCGCCGCGCCAGCGCAGCGGCGCGGCCGGCGGCCTGCAGGCCACGACGCGGGTGTTCGGGCAGAGTTTCGGCACGGCGCTGGTGGCCGTGGCCTACGGCCTGAGCCTCGGGCATGGTTCGACCATCGCCCTGATCCTGGCCTCGCTTTGCGCGGTGCTGGCCGTGGGGGTCAATACCGTGCGTTCGGCCAAGCTGGCGGCCATCCAGCCCTGACGGGGCATCGACGAGCCTGACCCATGCCCGCCGACACGCCCGCACCCGCCGCGCAGCCCAGGCTGTCGGTCGTCATCATCGCCTGCAACGAGAGCCGCCATATCGGCGCCTGCCTCGACTCGGTGGCCTTCGCCGACGAGCGCATCGTGCTCGATTCGGGCAGCAGCGACGACACCTGCGACATTGCCCGCGCGCGCGGCGCGATCGTGCACGCGACGCCGGACTGGCCCGGCTTCGGTCCGCAAAAGAACCGGGCCCTGGCCCTGGCCACGGGCGACTGGGTGTTGTCGCTCGACGCGGACGAGCGCGTGCCGCCCGAGCTGGCCGACGAGATCCGCGCGGTGCTGCGCGCGCCGCAGGCCCAGGCCTATCGCATGGCCCGCCTGTCCGAAGCCATGGGCCGCGCCATCCGGCATGGCGGCTGGTGGCCCGACCATGTGCTGCGGCTGTTCCGCCGCGGCACGGCGCGGTTTTCCGACGACGCCGTGCATGAAAAGGTGGTCGCCGAAGGCGAGGTCGGCCTGCTCCGGGGGCATCTGCTGCACTACACCTACGACAGCATCGACGCCATGCTGGCCAAGATGAACCGCTATTCCACCGACAGCGCGCAGATGATGCTGCAGCGGGGCAAACGCGCGACGGCGCTGGGCGCCATCGGCCATGGCGTGTGGACCTTCATCCGCATGTATGTGCTGCGCCGCGGCTTTCTCGACGGCTGGCAGGGCCTGGCCATCGCCAGCACCGGCGCGGCCGGCAGTTTCTTCCGCTATCTCAAGCTGCTGGACCTGCGGCGCCGGAACTGAGCCGCTTGCCGCCGGCGGGCTCTCCGTACCTTCCACACCTATTGCCTACATGCCTGGGTAATATAGGGAGGCCCGCGTCGCGGGCTTCACCGATCGGTCGGCCAGGTAGCCGGTCTGGCGGCACGCCGCCAGACCGGGACGATTGCCTGATTCCTTTCCCGCGTCCGGCCGTCCCGCATGGCGTGGCCGGTGTTTTTGCGAAGCATCATGGATCATCAACTCTTCGAGTGCGGCGACTTCGCGCTGCACGGCGGCGGCATCTTGCGCGGCGCCCGGCTCGCCTACAAGGCGGTGGGCACCCTGAACGCGGCACGCAGCAATGCCATCGTCTATCCCACCTCGTTCGGCACCACCCACGCGGACATCGAATGGCTGGTCGGGCCGGGCAAGGCGCTCGACCCGCAGCGCTACTTCATCATCATGCCCAGCATGCTGGGCAACGGCCTGTCTTCCTCGCCCAGCCACGGCCAGCCGGGCACGTTTCCCGAGCTCTCGCTGTGGGACAGCGTGCGTCTGCAGCACCGCCTGGTAGCCGAGCACTACGGCATCCAGCGGCTGGCCCTGGTGCTGGGGTTCTCGATGGGCGGGCAGCAGGCTTATCACTGGGCGACGCTTTTCCCCGACAGGGTCGAGCGCCTGGCCGTGATGTGCGCTTCGGCCCGCACGTCGGCGCGCAACCGGGTCTTCCTGGGCGAGATCCGAGCGGCGCTGACGGACGATCCAGCCTGGAACGGACGCTTCTTCGAGGCGCGCGCGCAGCGGGGCGTGCGCGCCATGGCGCAGGTCTATGCGGACTGGGCTCTGCCGGCGGAGTTCTATCGCCGCGAGACGTTTCGCGCCATCGGCTTCCAGAGCCGGCAGGATTTCGTGGCGCGGGACTGGGAGGTTTTTCTCGGGCGCGGCGACCCCAACGACCTGATGGCGATGATGGGTGTCTGGGAGAGGGCCGACGTCGGCGGCCTGCCGGCCTTCGGCGGCGATACGTCTCTTGCCTTGCGGTCGATCCGCGCGGCGGCGTTGATCATGCCGAGCACAACCGATCAATATTTTCTCGCCTCCGGCATCGAGGCGGAGGCCAGGATGATTTCCGGGGCGCGCTATTGCCCCATCGAGACGATCTGGGGACATCGCGTGAACAACCCCGTGCAGAACCCGGCCGACGCGCGCTTCGTCGATGACAATCTGCGTTTGCTGCTTGCCGTGTAAGGCGGGCTCAGGCCAAGGCTATCCGCGTCTCGAACTTGCTGCGGTTGACCGAGAAGAAGGTGCGCACATTGCGCACATTGCCCTGCGCCGTGAAGGCGCGGTGCACCAGCGCATGGTAGGCCGGCATGTCCTGCACCTGCGCGATCACCAGGAAATCCGGCCCGGTCGACACGCGGTAGCACTGCAGCACGGCCGCCTCAAGCTGCATGGCGTCCTCGAAGGCGGCCATCTGCTCGGCCGTCTGCACATCCAGGGTGACCTCGACGATGGCCGTCAGCGTGGCGCCCAGTTTTTCGGGGTCGAGCAGGGCCACCTGGCGGACGATGACGCCGGTCTCGACCAGGCGGCGCACGCGGCGCAGACAGGTCGGCGGCGAGGCGTGCACGCGGGCGGCCAGTTCCTGGTTGGTGAGCGCGCTGTCGCGCTGCATCTGGTCCAGGATGCGGCGGTCCAGGTCGTCCAGGATAGGCATTTCTGGTTGGGATTTTTCTTTAATTTCAATAATCCTATATTTATGAAATATAATTTCTCTATAAAATAGAGAAGAAATTATATTTCATAATAAGGTTAATATAGAAGCCTTATTTCTCGCTCTTGCGAGCACAATTCGCACATTCTTCCTCCCCACCCCGGAGATTTATCTTATGTGCGGCATTGTTGGCGCCGTCGCCCAGCGCGACATTACCCCCATTCTCATCGAAGGCCTGCGGCGCCTGGAGTACCGCGGCTATGACTCCTGCGGCGTGGCCCTGTATGTCGACGGCCACCTGCGCCGCGCGCGCACCACGCAGCGCGTGGCCGAACTGGCCGACGAAGTCGCCAAGGAAAAGCTCGCCGGCTACACCGGCATCGCGCACACCCGCTGGGCCACGCACGGCGGGCCGTCGGTCTACAACGCCCATCCGCATTTCTCCGCCCAGGGCAAGGACGAGCCGCGCATCGGCCTGGTGCACAACGGCATCATCGAAAACTATGAGGAACTGCGTGCCGAGCTGATCGCCGCCGGCTTCGTCTTCGAAAGCCAGACCGACACCGAAGTCGTCGCGCACCTCATCAACCACCTCTACCAGGGCGACCTGTTCGAGGCCGTGCAGCAGGCCGCGCGCCGCCTGAAGGGCGCCTACGCCCTGGCCGTGTTCTGCCGCGACGAACCGCACCGCGTGGTGGGCGCGCGCCACGGCTCGCCGCTGGTGGTGGGCCTGGGCAAGAACGAGAACTTCCTGGCCTCCGACGCGCTGGCCCTGGCCGGCACCACCGACCAGATCATCTACCTCGAAGACGGCGACGTGGTCGACCTGCAGCTGTCCAAGGTCTGGATCGTCGACGCCGCGGGCAAGCGCATCGAGCGCAAGGTCCACACCGTGCAGATCCATGCCGGCCAGGCCGAGCTCGGCCCCTACCGCCACTACATGCAGAAGGAAATCTTCGAGCAGCCGCGCGCCGTGGGCGACACGCTGCAGGTGGTCGAGTCCATCGCCACCACGCTGTTCGGCGCCAGGGCGCATGACGTTTTGCCCAAGATCAACTCCTTGCTCATCCTGGCCTGCGGCACCAGCTACTACGCCGGCCTCACCGCCAAGTACTGGATCGAATCCCTCGCCAAGATCCCCGTCAACGTCGAGATCGCCAGCGAATACCGCTACCGCGACAGCGTGCCCGATCCGAAGACGCTGGTGGTCACCATCACGCAGTCGGGCGAAACCGCCGACACCCTGGCCGCGCTCAAGCACGCGCAGTCGCTGGGCATGACGCATACGCTCACCGTCTGCAACGTGGCCACCAGCGCCATGGTGCGCGAGTGCGAGCTCAACTACATCACCCACGCGGGCGTCGAGATCGGCGTGGCCTCCACCAAGGCCTTCACCACCCAGCTCACGGCCCTGTTCCTGCTGGCGCTGACGCTCGCCAAGCTGCGCGGCCGCCTGAGCCCCGAGGACGAAGCCCTGCACCTGAAGAACCTGCGCCACCTGCCCGTGGCCATCAGTGCGGTGCTGGCCCTCGAACCCCAGATCATCGCCTGGGCCGACCGCTTCGCCACCAAGGAAAACGCGCTCTTCCTGGGCCGCGGCATGCACTACCCCATCGCCCTGGAAGGCGCGCTCAAGCTCAAGGAAATCAGCTACATCCACGCCGAGGCCTATCCGGCCGGCGAGCTCAAGCACGGCCCGCTAGCCCTGGTGACCGACCAGATGCCGGTGGTCACCATCGCGCCCAACGACGCGCTACTGGAAAAGCTCAAGTCCAATATGCAGGAAGTGCGCGCGCGCGGCGGCGAGCTGTATGTGTTCGCCGACGCCGACAGCAAGATCATCGCCGAGGACGACGGCATGCACGTGATCCGCATGCCCGAGCACTACGGCATGCTCTCGCCCATTTTGCATACGGTTCCCTTGCAGCTGCTGGCTTATCACACGGCGATTGCGCGGGGGACCGATGTGGACAAGCCGCGGAACCTGGCCAAGAGCGTGACGGTGGAGTGATCGACCCTGTCGCCTAGAAGGCCGTGTCGACGGACAATAAAGTTCTATCTCCGGGCTTGGTAGCTCAAAAATTGGCTTAGATTGGCTCACTCGACCCATACTCTGTACAGCCGACAGGGCATGTGGGACGTGTGGCAGCTCTTAGCAGTGTGCCGAGCAGCAATCGCGAACTATTCTCCGCTGGAGAGAATGCCGTACAGGTCGGGGCGGCGGTCGCGCC
>DASWPO010000030.1:0-2428 GCA_036404015.1 Bordetella sp.
ACCTGCATACTGCGCAATGTGATAATGTGAGAGCGAGAGCAGCGCCTGGGCTGGTCCCCACTCGTAAGGGTCGCACAAAATTAGATGGTCATGGGTGCAGCGAAGCGCCAGGATCCGGTCGCCGCCGCTTGAAGGAATCGAGCGTGGCGCGGGCCAGGTGGGCGCGCGTCGTGCCGCGCGTCATGCCGACCAGGGTGCCGCGGGCATAGGGGTCCCAGTGCGGGGCGCCCAGGCCGGTGAAGGCGGGGACCAGGAAGACGTCGTCGGTGTCGGCCACCTGCGCCGCGAGCGCCTCGATCTCGTCCGAGCGCTTGATGATGCCCAGCCCGTCGCGCAGCCACTGCACCGAGGCGCCGGCCATGAAGACGCTGCCTTCGAGCATGTAGGCGGCCTGCCCCTGCTGGACGGGCGAGCCGGTCCAGCCCAGGGTGGAGAGCAACTGGCTGCGCGAGATGACGGGCTGCGCGCCCACGTTCATGAGCATGAAGCAGCCGGTGCCGTAGGTGTTCTTCACCATGCCGGGCGTAAAGCAGGCCTGGCCGAAGGTGGCGGCCTGCTGGTCGCCGGCCACGCCGGCAATGGCGATGGCGCCGCCGAGCAGATCGGGCAGCGTCCGGCCGATGACGCCGCTGCTGGGAGAGATCGCCGGCAGCACGCTGCGCGGGATGTTCAGCAGCGCCAGGATGTCGTCGTTCCAGTCGCGCGTGTGCAGGTCGTAGAGCATGGTGCGCGAGGCGTTGCTGTCGTCGGTGCTGTGCACCGCGCCGCCCGTCAGATGCCACACCAGCCAGGCGTCGACGGTGCCGAAGGCCAGCTCGCCGCGCTCGGCCGCGGCGCGCGCGCCCGGCACCTTGTCCAGCAGCCAGGCCAGCTTGGTGCCCGAGAAATAGGCGTCGACCACCAGGCCGGTGCGCGCCTGCAGCCAGTCGGCGTGGCCGTCGTGGCGCAGTTTTTCGCACAAGGCAGCGGTGCGGCGGTCCTGCCAGACCAGGGCGCGGGCCACGGGCCGGCCGGTGGCGCGTTCCCACAGCACGGTGGTCTCGCGCTGGTTGGTGATGCCGATGGCGGCGAGGTCCGAGGCCTGCGCGCCGGCGTTGCCCAGCGCGCCGCGGGCGGTGTCGAGCTGCGTGTTCCAGATTTCGACCGGGTCGTGCTCGACCTGGCCGGGCTGCGGATAGTACTGGCGGAACTCGCGCTGGTCGATGCCGCGCACGCGGCCCGCGCGGTCGAAGACGATGGCGCGGGAGCTGGTGGTGCCCTGGTCCAGCGCGAGGAGGAATTGCCCTTGTGCCATGGCTGCTGCCTCCTGGTGGCGGGCCGCGCTCAGCCGCGCATCTTGCCCGGGTTGAGCTGCGCGCCGGCCAGCGCGGGCAGCCGCAGGAAGGAGAGGATCGACAGCATGCACAGCACCCCGACGACCAGAAAGCCCACGAGTATGTCGGGGGTGGCCAGCGCGGTGCCGCCGCGCAGCACCATGCTGGCGTGCAGGGTGACGGCGGCCACGCCCACGCCCAGGCTGATGCCCAGCTGCTGCGCCATCGCCGCGAAGCTGCTGGCGCGGCTCATGCTTTCCTGCGTGACGTCGGCGTAGGTGAGCGTGTTGACGCCGGTGAACTGCAGCGAGCGGAAGAAGCCGCCCATGAGCAGGATCAGGATCATCAGCCACGACGGCGTGGTGGACGTGAAGAGGGCGCAGATGGCCACGAAGCCGCCGGTGAGCAGGGCATTGGTGGTCAGCACGCGGCGAAAGCCGAAGCGCCGCACGATGGGCGCGGCCACGAACTTCATCAGCAGCGAGCCGGCGGCGCTGGCGAAGGTGATGAGGCCGGCCTGGAAAGGCGACAGGCCGAAGCCCACCTGCAGCAGCATGGCCAGCAGGAAGGGCATGGCGCCCACGGCGAAGCGGCACAGGTTGCCGCCCAGCACCGAGATGGCGAAGGTGGGCATGGAGAGCAGCGACAGGTCGATGATGGGGTGCGCCGCGCGGCGCGCATGCAGCACGTAGAGCCAGCCGGTGGCCAGGCCGATGGCCAACAGGATGCCGGTTTGCGTCCAGGTCATGGTGCCGTGGCCCAGCGATTCGAAGGCGCTCACCAGGGTGGCCAGGCTGACGCCGCTCAGGAGGAAGCCGACGCCGTCCAGCCTGGGGGCGTCGTCCTCGCGGATTTCCTGGATGTAGTGCATCACCATGGCGATGCCCAGGATGCCGAAGGGAATGTTGATGAGGAAGATCCAGTGCCACGACATGTAGGTGACCATGAAGCCGCCGATGGGCGGTCCGATCACCGGTCCGAGGAGGGCGGGCATGGACAGGAAGGACATGGCGCGCAGCAGGTTTTCCTTGGGCACGATGCGCAGCAGGATGACCCGTCCCACCGGCACCATCATGGCCCCGGCCATGCCCTGCACGATGCGCGCCAGCACCAGC
>DASWPO010000031.1:0-8664 GCA_036404015.1 Bordetella sp.
CACGCCGCGGCGGATGTCCAGGATCAGCACGATGCCGGCCAGCGAGGGGCGGTCGCGCAGGTAGCCGCCCAGGATGTCGGCCCACTGGTCTTTCTCGTGGCGCGCCACCGAGGCGTAGCCGTAGCCCGGCAGGTCGACCAGGAAGCCCAGCTGCCCATCGGGGTCGAGCGGGTCGGGCAGGGCGAACAGGTTGATCAGGCGCGTGCGGCCGGGCGTCTTGCTGGAGAAGGCCAGGCGCTTTTGGTTGCACAGCACATTGATGGCCGAGGACTTGCCGGCGTTGGATCGGCCCACGAAGCAGACTTCCGGCGCGCCGGGAGGCGGCAGTTGGTCCAGCCGGGCCGCCGACACGAAAAACGAGGCGCGATGAAGAAGGGACACGTTGGGGGCGATAAACGAGGTTTGCAACCCCTGATTGTACGAGCCGGGGCGGTTTCCCGCATGGCGGCTGCCGATCGCCCTGCCGCGGCCGATTGCGCGGCCGGCTTGCGCCGGCAGCTTGTTGTCATCTCGGCGCGGTATGCTTTTGCCCGATATGAACCAGATTGCCGTCCGCTCCGTCTTCCACCGCCTTGCCGGCGCGCTGTTCGAACTCATGAGTTCGATGCGTTTCGCCGTGAGCCTGCTGGGCATTCTGTGCATCGCCAGCGTGGTGGGCACGGTATTGCAGCAAAACCGTCCCGACAGCACCTATGTCGACCAGTTCGGGCCGTTCTGGTTCGAGGTGTTCGACCATTTTTCCCTGTGGCGCGTCTATAACAGCGGCTGGTTTCTGCTGATCATGGCGTTCCTGGTGGTGTCCACCTCGATCTGCCTGGCGCGCAATGCGCCGCGCATGCTGCGCGATGCGCGCTCGTTTCGCGAGCACGTGCGCGCCGACGGCCTGCGTGCCTTCCCGCATCGCTTCGAGGCGAGCTACGCCATGGCGGCCCAACCCGCCGCCGACGCCTTGCGCAAGGTGCTGGAAGGGCAGGGCTATGCCGTGCGCGTGCGCCGCGACGCCGCGGGCCTGATGCTGGCGGCCAAGAAGGGCAGCATCAATCGGCTGGGCTATGTGTGCGCGCACGCGGCGCTGGTCATCATCTGCCTTGGCGGCCTGGTCGACGGCGACCTGTCGCTGCGCCTGCAGATGTGGCTGGGCGGCAAGCGGCCCGTGGTCGACAACATGATGATCGCCGACGTGCCGGCCAGCGGCCGGCTGTCGCCGCGCAATCCGAGCTTTCGCGCCAACGTGCTGGTGCCCGAGGGCGGGCAGACGACCTCGGCGGTGGTGATGGTGGGCGACGGCGCGCTGGTGCAGCCCCTGCCCTTCCTGCTGCGGCTCAGGCATTTCGTGGTGGACTACTACTCCACCGGCATGCCCAGCCGCTTCGCCAGCGAGGTCGAGGTCACCGATCCCGCGAGCGGCAAGACCTTTCCGGCCACCATCGAGGTCAACCATCCGCTGCACTACAAGGGCGTCACGGTGTACCAGTCGAGCTTCGACGACGGCGGCAGCCACGTGAAGCTGGTGGCCTACCCCCTGGCGGGCACGCAGGCGCAGGGCGCGACGGTGCAAGGCACGGTGGGGCAGTCGCTTTCGGTCGACCATGCCGGCGCGGCCGCGGCGCAGGGCGCAGGCGACGCCTTGCGCCTGAACATCACCGGGCTGCGCGCCATCAACGTCGAGGACATGTCGCGCGGCGTGCCGGCCGATCACGGACAGTCGCTGGGCAAGCAGCTGGCCGCGGTCACCGGCAGCGCCGCCGGCAAGCCCAACCAGAACCTGCACAATGTCGGCCCCAGCATCGACTACGAACTGGTCGACGAGGCGGGGCAGTCGCATGCGTTTCGCAATTACATGCTGCCCATCACGCTCGACGGCGCGTCGGTCTTCCTGATGGGCGCGCGCGGGGACGACGGCACCTATCGCTATGTGCGCATCCCGGCCGATGCTCAGGGCGGGCTGACGGAATTCACGCGCCTGCGCGCGGCCCTGGCCGATGCCGACCTGCGGCATGAGGCCGCGCGCCGCTTCGCCGCCAGCAATGCGCCGTCCGGCAACGCCACGGCGGCCTTGCAGGCCGCCGCCGACCATGCGCTCGACACCTTCGCGCACGGCGGCCTGCAGGCCGTGGCCGACGTGCTGCAGGCCAACACGCCGGCCCCCGAGCTGGAGCACGCCGCCGACGTGGTGGTGCGCCTGATCGGCGCCAGCATGGCCGAGCTGCGCGACCTGGCGCGGCAGCGCGCCGGCCTGCCCCCCGCGCCGCAGACCGAGGCCGAGGCGCAGTGGTCGCGGCTGGCCGTGGCGGCCCTGTCGGACCTGGCGCGCTACCCGGCGCCGGTGCTCTATGTGCTGGATGATTTCAAGCTGGTGCAGGCCAGCGTTTTCCAGATCACGCGCAACCCGGGCGAATACGGCGTGGTGCTGGGCGCCATCCTGCTGATCGCCGGCATATTCACCATGTTCTTCCTGCGCGACCGGCGCGTCTGGGCCTGGGTGCAGCCCGCCGAGGGCGGCAGCACGGTGCTGGCCGCGATGACAACGCAACGGCGTACACTGGACTTCGACCAGGAGTTCGAGCGCCTGCGCGAAGCCGCCACGGCGCCGGGCCGGTCCTGACCACGCATCGATATCAAGAAGCCATGATCACTACCTCCTCGACTTCGTCCGCCCCCTGGCCGGCCGCCTCATTGGTCAGCGGCGACCGCCGCGCGCGGCGCGGCCGGCCCGATCTTTCCGATCTCGTGTTCTTCCTGCTGCTGGCCGCCGGCGCGGGCTGGGCGCTGGCGCACGACGGCAGCGCCATGGACTACTACGAGCAGGCCATCCTGTGCGCGCTGGTGCCGGTGCTGACCTGGCTGGGCTGGCTGTGGCGCCCGCTGCGCGTGCTCATGGTCGCCAGCGGCGCCGCCGCCGGCGTGGCGCTGCTGCTCTACGGACACGACCTGGCGCGGGCCGATCATGTGTTCCTGCTCAAGTACCTGCTGTCTTCGCAATCGGCCATCTTGTGGATGAGTTCGCTCTTCATCCTGGCCACGATCTGCTACTGGGTGGGTTTCTTCAGCCCGACCGCGGCCTGGCTGGGCACGGTCTGCACCTGGAGCGCCGTGTTCGCGGGCATGACCGGCATGCTGGTGCGCTGGCGCGAAAGCCACCTCATGGGGCCCGACCTGGGCCACATCCCGGTGAGCAACCTGTACGAAGTGTTCGTGCTGTTCTCGCTCATCACCGCGCTCTTCTACCTGTACTACGAGCGGCGCTACGCCACGCGCGCGCTGGGCGGCTTCGTGCTGCTGGTGATCACCTCGGCCATCGGCTTTCTGCTCTGGTATGCGCTGGCGCGCGATGCCTGGCAGATACAGCCGCTGGTGCCGGCCCTGCAAAGCTGGTGGATGAAGCTGCACGTGCCGGCCAACTTCATCGGCTACGGCTCGTTCTCGCTGTCGGCCATGGTGGCCTGCGCCTACCTGGTCAAGCAGCACGCGCCCGGCGGGCGGCTGGCCCGCGCCCTGCCGGCGCCGCCGGTGCTCGACGACCTCATGTACCGTTCCATCGCGGTGGGCTTTGCCTTCTTCACCGTGGCCACGGTGCTGGGGGCGCTGTGGGCGGCCGACGCCTGGGGCACGTACTGGCAGTGGGACCCGAAGGAAACCTGGGCCCTGATCGTCTGGCTGAACTACGCCGCCTGGCTGCACATGCGGCTCATCAAGGGCCTGCGTGGCAGCATGGCCGCCTGGTGGGCGCTGGTGGGCCTGGTGGTGACGGCCTTCGCCTTCCTGGGCGTGAACATGTTCCTGTCAGGGCTGCATTCGTACGGGCAGCTGTAATGGGCGTTCCCGAGCCGGCATAAAGCGCCGGCACGGTGAGGGCATGGGGGCAGGCTGCCCCGCAGGCCCTCATCCTCTCTCATCATCCCGCATCGTTGGCTCATGATCCGCTGAGCCGTGGCCGTTCGGCCTGGCCGGTCTCGTCGGCCGGACCTGTCTCGCCCTGAAAATCCCGGCATGGGCCGCGGGGTTCGGCATCCGCGTTTTCCCTAATCGAGTGAAAACCCTAGTCCTTAAAAGGGAGGAATTCCTTGTCCCAAAATTGAACTTTTTATACAGTATGCAAAATTGCCCGGATGTCCAGGGCAAGCATGACTCAAGGAGCGCGCCGTGGCGCCGACAAATCAACATATGCATCTGGGCTTGTTCATTCTTGGCGCGGGCCACCATATCTCGGGCTGGCGCATGCCGGGCGCCGAGGCCGGTTCGCAGAACCTCGACCTGATCAAGCGCATCGTCCAGACGGCCGAGCGCGGCAAGTTCGACATGGTGTTCTTCGCGGACGCGGTGAACTCCGCGCCCAATATGCACCCGTCGATGATCGTCCGCCTGGAGCCGCTGACCCTGCTGGCCGCGCTGGCGGGAGCGACCGAGCGCATCGGGCTGACCGCCACCGCCGTGACGACCTACACCGAGCCCTACAACCTGGCGCGCATGCTGTCGTCCATCGACCATATCAGCGGCGGCCGCGTCGCCTGGAACATCGTGACAGGCGCTTTCGCCGAGGCCGGCGAGAACTTCTCCAAGGCGCACCCGCCGCACGACGAGCGCTACCTCATCGCCGCCGAATACCTGGAAGTGGTCAAGGGCCTGTGGGACGGCTGGGAAGAAGGCGCGCTGGTCATGGACCCGAAAAGCGGCGTGTTCGTCGACCTGTCCAAGCGCCATGAACTGAACCACAAGGGCAAGTACTACTCGGTCCGCGGCCCGCTCAACATCACGCGTTCGCCGCAGGGCTACCCCGTCATCATCCAGGCGGGCTCCTCGGAGGCCGGGCGTGATTTCGCCGCGGCTGCGGCCGAGGTGATCTATGCCGTGCAGCAGAATCTCGAGGCCTCGCGCGACTTCATCAACGACATCCACCGCCGCACCAAGCTGGCGGGCCGCGACCCTTCGCAGGTCAAGGTCATGCCGGGCGTCGTGCCGGTGATCGGCTCGACCGAACGGGAAGCGCGCGACAAGCTCGCGCAGATGGGCGAGTTCGTCAATCCCGATACGGCCTTGCAGGTGCTGGCCGAGCGCCTGGGGCACGACCTGAAGGGCTATCCGCTGGACGGCCCCGTGCCGGACCTGCCGGCTTCGGACGGCATGCGCGGGCATGCCGAATCCCTCAAGGGCCTGGCCAAGAAGCACAACTTCACGCTGCGCGAGCTGCGCGACTACACGTCCGCCGGCATGGGGCACCGGCTGCTGCTGGGCACGCCCGAGCAGGTGGCCGACGGCTTGATCGAATGGTTCGACGCGGGCGCGGCCGATGGGTTCAACATCATGCCGCCGTGGTTCCCCTCGGCCTTCGACGACTTCGTCGAGCATGTGGTGCCGATACTGCAGCGCAAGGGCAAGTTCCGCCAGGACTACAGCGGCAAGACCCTGCGCGACCATCTGGGCCTGGATATGCCCAGGAACCGTTATCAACGCTAGGCAGCGCTGACGCGCCGGGCAGGCTGCCCGCCTTTCGAGGCGGGCGCCGTGCTGCGTCGGGCAATCGATATTCCTCAAGGGGTGGGAATGAACCAAAAGAATCTTTCGGCATTGGTGCTTTGTACGCCGGTAAGTTTCTTCCTGCTGATTTTCTTCATGCTGCCCATGGTCTACGTGCTCTACCTGAGCCTGACGGACCCGGGCATCACGCTGGCGCACTATCGCAAGATCTTCGAGTCCGCGACATTTCTGCGGGTCATGTTCGGCACGTTCCGGACTTCGCTCATCGTCACGGTCGTGAGCATTCTGGTGGGTTATCCCCTGGCCTACGTCATGGCCACGCGCAAAGACCGCCTGAGCCTGTTCCTGATGATCGCCGTGGGCCTGAGCTTCTGGTCCGGCTTCGTGGTCCGCACCTACGCCTGGCTGATCATCCTGGGCGTGAAAGGCCCCGTGAGCGCGCTGTTCATCCACCTGGGCGTCAATCCGCCGCCGCGGGTCCTGTTCACGACCTTCAGTTCGGTGCTCGGCATCCTGCACATCCTGCTGCCCTATATGGTGCTCTCGCTCTACAGCGTCATGAAGAAGATCGACCCGGGCCATATGCGCACGGCCGCCAGCCTGGGCTCGCGCCCCTGGTCGGCCTTCACGGAGGTCTATTTCCCGTTGAGCCTGCCCGGCGTGGTCAATGGTTCGGTGCTGGTGTTCACGATCTGCCTGGGGTTCTACATCACGCCCATGCTGCTCGGATCGAGCCAGGACATGATGGTTTCCCAGCTGATCAGCCAGCAGATCGACGAGCTGCTCGCCTGGGGCACGGCGTCCGCGCTGTCGATGGTGCTGCTGGGCGTTACGCTGGTGCTGCTCTGGGTCTACAACCGCTTCGTCGGCCTCGACCGGCTCTGGGGATGAAACCATGATTCCGATCATCCTGGCGGTGCTTGCGGCGGTCTTCCTGGCCGCGCCGCTTTTCGTCATCGTGCCGATGTCGTTCAGCACGTCGCGGTCGTTCGAGTTTCCGCCGGCGCACTATGGCCTCACGTACTACGCCGATTATTTCAGCAACTGGGACTGGCTCACGCCCACGATCAACAGCTTCATCATCGGCGGGCTGTCCGCGGCGATCACGATGGTGCTGGTCATTCCGACTTCGTATGCCTACGTGCGCTACCGCTTCCTCGGCCGCAATGTGGTGAACCAGCTGGTGATGCTGCCGCTGATGGTGCCGCACGTGGTATCGGCGCTGGGTTTTTACGGCTTTCTGGCCAAGCTGGGCCTGAACGGCACGATCGCGGGGATGGTCCTGGCGCACACCTGCCTGTCCGTGCCGGCGGCTTTTCTGGTGGCCTGCGCCACGCTCAAGGGCTTCGACCACAACCTCGAGCGCGCCGCCATGAGTTCGGGGGCGGGGCCGCTGCGCACCTTTTTCTGGGTCACGCTGCCGGTGCTGCGCCCGGGCCTGCTGGTGGCCTTGCTGCTTTCGTTCCTGCAATCCTTCAACGAGGCGGTGGTGGCGATCTTCGTCGCCGGCCGGGATGCCTCGACGCTGCCCAAGAAGATGTTCGAAAGCATACGCGTCGACACGGATCCGGTGATCGCCGTCGTCTCGACCTTGTTGACCGCACTGGTGCTTCTGGGGGTGCTCCTTGCGCAGTTCGGGCGGATGCGGGCCGCGAAAAAGACCGCTTGAAATGGAAAGTCGAGAAAACATGAGCGTTCCTTATCTTCGTTTGCGCAATATCAGCAAATCGTACGGCGGCGATTCCCTCGCGGTGAACGATGTCAGCATCGACATCGCCAAGGGCGAGTTCGTCAGCTTCCTGGGCCCCAGCGGTTCGGGCAAGACGACCACGCTGATGATGATCGCCGGCTTCGAGCGGCCCACCCAGGGCACCATCGAAATCGCCGGGGAAGACATCAGCCGCAAGAAAGCCTACGAGCGCGACATCGGCGTGGTGTTCCAGAACTATGCCTTGTTCCCGCACATGACGATCGAGCGCAATGTCGCGTTCCCGCTCAAGATGCGGCATCGCCAGCAATGGGAAATCGACACCAAGGTGGCCCGCGTGCTGGACCTGATGGGCTTGCGCGCGCATGCGGGCAAGTACCCGCGTGAACTCTCCGGCGGCCAGCAGCAGCGCGTGGCCCTGGCGCGCGGCCTGGTGTTCGACCCGGACGTGGTGCTTTTCGACGAGCCGCTGGGCGCGCTCGACAAGAATCTGCGCGAGCAGATGCAGATCGAAATCAAGCGCATCCATAAAGAAGTGGGCATCACCATGATCTTCGTGACCCACGACCAGACCGAGGCCATGACCATGTCCGACCGGGTGGCGGTCTTCAATAACGGGCGCATCGAGCAGATCGCCCCGCCGCTGGAGATCTACAACCACCCCGCCACGCGCTTCGTCGGCGGCTTTGTCGGCGACAGCAACTTTTTGTCCGGGCGCGTGGCGGGCGAGAATCCGGATCGGGTCGCCGTGCCGGGCTTTGGCTCGGTGCAAATGGCGGATCGGAGCACGGCCGGCGCCGACGTCGAGCTGCTGGTGCGTCCCGAACGCATACGCGTTGCCCCTTTGGGGCAGGGACAGGAGGTCAACAGTTATGAGCTGGCCGTGCAGGATCTGGTGCATTACGGCGATAGCGTGCTGATCCTGGGCGTGGTGGGCGAGGTGCCGTTGCGGGTGCGTGTGGCGGGCGGCTTGCCTGCCTATGTGGTGGAAGGCGCGCGGGTGCAGGTGGGCTGGGCGCCTCAGGACAGTCACCGTTTCGGGTGACGGCGCGAGTAGTGGCAGTGCATAGGCGGGGAGCGGGCCCGAATGGGATACCACTAGGATGGGACACCACCGGGGAGCGTCTTCCCTATTTTCGGTTTCATGTCTTGCCTTGATAAGGATGCAATCATGAGTAAAGGAATCTCGAGAAGGACCCTGTTGTCCGCCGCTGCCGTCGCGGCGATTGCCGCGCCGCTGGCGGGTGTCAAGGCCGCGTCCAAGGTCGTGTACCTGAACACCTGGGGCGGCATGTGGACGGATGCCGAGCAGAAGTATTTCATCCAGCCCTTCACCAAGGAAACCGGCATCGAAGTACGCACCGTGACGCCGATTTCATACGCCAAGCTCAAGGCGCAGGTCACGACGGGCAGCTATGAATGGGACGTGGGCTCGTTCGACGCCGGGGACTGGATCCGGGCCAACAACGAAGGCCTGGTCG